>JANPJV010000140.1:0-12233 GCA_031425695.1 Rhodanobacteraceae bacterium
TTGGTGGGGGGCGCGCGGCGCCGCTTGGGGTGCCTTTTTCTGGGCTTCGAAAAACGCACCCACCGCGGCGCAGCGCGCCGCACTCCAAATGTCGGTAGCCTTCGCCCATGGACAAAGACACCACACATTTCGGTTACCAGGACGTCCCGGTCACGCGCAAGCAGGCGCTCGTGGGGGAAGTTTTCACTTCGGTCGCGTCACGCTACGACGTCATGAACGACCTGATGTCGCTCGGACTGCACCGGCTCTGGAAGCGCCATTTCGTGGCCACGGCGCGCGTCCGGCCGGGCCAGAAAGTGCTCGACCTGGCGGGCGGCACCGGTGATATCGCCGGGTTGATAGCGCCTCTCGTAGGCGATAAAGGCCTGGTCGTGCTGTCGGATATCAACGCACAGATGCTTGCCCGCGGTCGCGACCGCATGCTCGACGAGGGCCACGGCCCGCGCGTCACTTGCGCGCTGATCAACGCACAGGCGCTGCCGTTCCCGCGCGCGAGCTTCGATCTCGTCACCATCGCCTTTGGCCTCCGCAACGTCACTGACCAGGCCCAGGCACTCGCCGAAATCCAGCGCGTGCTGAAGCCCGGCGGCCGGGTGCTCGTCCTCGAATTCTCCGAAGTCCGCCAGCCGCTGCTGAAACCGATCTACGACGCCTATTCTTTCAGCGTCCTGCCGCGCCTCGGCAAGCTCGTCGCCAAGGACGAAGCCAGCTACCGCTACCTCGCCGAATCCATCCGCAAACACCCCAACCAGGCCGCGCTCGCGGCCCTGATGGACAGCGCTGGATTCGAACGTGTCGAGGTTCGGAATCTTCTCGGCGGGATCGTGGCGATCCACTCGGGGTATGTCTACTGAGGCGGGGCGCGCGCCGCGGACTGGCGCTTTGGTAGGTCATGTTGATCGCGCAGCGATCTACTTGACGGATTTCGCACCAGAGGCCGTCAAGTAGATCGCTGCGCGATCAACATGACCTACGGAAGCAGCTTCGTTCATCAGTGCGCCTTGCCTGTGACTTCACCCCCGAGGATGATGTTTCGCGTGCATCCGCTTGAGCCCCTCGCGCGCGATGTGGGTATAGATCTGGGTCGTCGACAGATCGCTGTGGCCCAGCAGCAGCTGGACGACGCGCAGGTCGGCGCCGTGGTTCAGCAGATGCGTGGCGAAGGAGTGGCGCAGGGTGTGGGGTGACAGGCTGGAGCGCACGCCGGCAATCACAGCGTAGCGCTTGATCAACAGCCAGAAGCCCTGGCGGGTCATGGCCATGCCGCGGCCGGTGATGAACAACGCAGGTTGTGGCCGCACGTGGATGGCGCTGCGGGCCTCCTTGAGGTAGCGCTCGATCCAGTGCTGGGCTTCGTCGCCGAGCGGAACCAGGCGTTCCTTGGAGCCTTTGCCGCGCACCCGGACCACGCCCTGGGCGAGGCTCAGCTGTTCGCCGCGCAGGCTGACCAGCTCGCTCACGCGCAAGCCGGTCGCGTACAGCAGTTCGAGCATCGCCTTGTCGCGCAGTCCGAGCGGATCGTCGAGGGCAGGCGCGCGCAGCAGGTTTTCGACCTCGCTCTCGGTCAGCGCCTTCGGCAGTGCGCGCGGCAATTTTGGGGTGGCCAGGTCACTCGCTGGATCGTCGGGGCGAAATCCCTGTTCGATCGCCCACAGGTAAAACTGTTTCAGCGTGGACACGAGACGGGCGCCGGAGCGCGGCTTCATGCCGGCCGCATGCCGTGCCGACAGGTAGCCGAAGAGGTTTTCGCGCGTGGCGAGATCCAGGCGCTCGCCGCGTGCTTCCAGCCAGCCACCAAGCCCGCGCAGATCCGCACCGTAGCTCGACAACGAAGCCTTGGCGAGACCGCGCTCGGCCCAGGCCTGCTCGAGGAAGCGCGCGATCAATGCGGTAGCGGCGGCACTCGGCGCGCTCGCGCTATCGTCGGCATTCGATTGTGCTTTCGATTTTTGGGCGGTGGTAGGCAATGCGGACTCTGGAGGCGGCGACATGGTGGAAGCGCTTGATGGCGATCGTCTATGACACGCTGGTCGTCGCCGGACTGTTGATGGTCGCCGGACTGGCGGTGCTGCCATTCAACGGGGGCAAAGCCGTCCCCGCAAGCACCCTGTGGTACCAGCTATATCTCCTGGCCGTGCTATGGGCCTATTTCGTCCTCTCCTGGTGGCGCGCCGGCCAGACCGTCAGCGCCCGCGCGTGGAAGCTCGAGGTGCGCGATTCAGCGGGAAATTTCCCCTCGCTCGGTCGTGCCACGGCGCGCGCCGTCCTGGCAGTGCCATCGATCGGGCTCGCCGGGATCGGCCTGCTCTGGTGCCTCATCGACCGCGAAGGCCAGAGTGCCCACGATCGTTTGAGTGGAACGCAGTTGTTGCAGGAGCGGAAGGGCTGAGCGCGCGCTTTGACCGTAGGTCATGTTGCGCCCGCAGGGCGCTACTTGACGGACCTTGACGGTAACAGCGTCAAGTAGCCCGCTGGCGCGGGCAACATGACCTACGTTCAAGAAAACCTCATCAAACCGTCGGAAACTCCCGCTTCGAGAACGCCACGCGCGCCGCCGGATCGGGATCCGGCACGGCGATGTCCTCGACTTTTTTCAAGCGGTGCAACAGCCCGTTACCGTTGGCGATCTGGATGGCCAGGCCAGGGCGGGCGTTGAGTTCGAGGATCAGGGGGCCGAGGAATTTGTCGAGCACCAGGTCGACGCCGACGTAGCCGAGGCCACTCATTTCCGATGCGCGGGCGGCGATCAGCAGGAGCTCGTCCCACCGCGGGATCGGGATGCCGATGATGGAGTGCTCGGTGTCGGGATGTTCCTTGACCGGCTCGTTGCCCCAGACGCCGCGGCGGGTAATGCCGGTCGGGATGTCGATGCCGACGCCGATGGCGCCCTGGTGCAGATTGGCCTTGCCATCCGATTGCCGTGTTGGCAGGCGGATCATCGCCATCACCGGATAGCCGCGGAAGACGATCACGCGCACATCGGGCACGCCTTTGTAGCTGACGTGGTCGAACACCGGATCGAACTGCACGCAGTATTCGATCAGCACCGCATCGGGCTGGCCGCCGAGGCTGAACAGGCCCGAGAGCGTGTTGGAAAGATGGTGCTCGAAATCCTCCTGCGCCATCAGGTGGCCGTTGGAGCGCCGGTACTTGGCGCCGCGGCGGCCGGTGATGACCAGGATGCCGTCGCCACCGGAACCGTGCGCGGGCTTGGCGACGAAGCTTTCGCGATCACGGAGCTTGCTGTGCAGCTCCTCGATCTCGTGCTCCTCGCGCACCACCGCGTAGAGCTCGGGCACGGGCAGGCCATGCTCGATGGCGAGGCTCTTGGTCAGCACCTTGTCGTCGACACGCGGGTAGAAGCGCCGCGGGTTGTACTTGAGCACATAGTCGGCGTTGCGTTGATTGATGCCCGACATGCCGATCTCGCGCAGCAGCCGGGCAACCTTGAACGGATTCATCATGGCGCGGTATCGCCCGGCGTTGTCGGGGCCACGGTGGGCACGACGACCGCGGGCACAGCGACGGCGGGCACAGCGGCGGGCATCAGCGTGCCTTTCTGCATGGCCTCTTCGCGCTCACGCGCCAATGCCCGGAAACGGAACAGCTCCGTCAGGCGGTAGCCCGAGTAGCGCCCGAGCAGGAGGGTGATGCCGAGCAGCACGAGCAGCAGTTCCGGGAACACGAACACCAGGTGCTCGAGTGGCGGGAAGGTCATGACCAGGTACGCGAGCGACGCCACAATCATGGTCCCGATGCCTTCCTTGATCGCCGTGCCGGGACCGCGTTCGTCCCAAGCGATCGACATGCGCTCGATGGTCATGGTCATGATCACCATCGGGAACAACGCAATCGACAGGCCGACCGGAATATCGAGCTGATGGGCAAGCACGCTGATCAGGCTCATCAGCAGGATGACCAGGATCAGCACGCTGGTCAGTCGCGGGACCAGCAGCAGGCGCAGGCGCTCCAGGTAAAAGCGCGCGAGCAGGCCGAGCGCGACGACGAGCGAGAACAGGATCACACCCGACAGCAGCTTGGTCTCGCGGAACGCCAGCGCGATCAGTACCGGCATGAAGGTGCCGAAGGATTTGACCCCGATCAGGTTGCGCAGGATCAGCATGATGAAAGCGCCGATCGGCACCGTCAGCAGGATCTTGTAGACGCCCTGCATTTCGACTGGCAGGCCGAGCAGCGAATACTTGACCAGGCTTTCGCTGCGCACTTCGGTGCGGCGCTTGGCGATCGCCACCGCATCGGCGAGATTGCGCTGCACCGAGAACTCGATCTTCGGGCGCCGGTCGCTCTCGACGACCAGCAGGTCGCGCGGGCTCTTGGTCCACAGGAAGAAATTTTCCGGCAGGCCTTCCTCGGCATTGTCGATATTCATCGCCACCCAGCGCTCGCCGTTGTGCACCTGGAGGAAGGGCTGCAGCTGCTGGAAGGCTTTGGGCTCGCCCAGCGGCAGGCCATGCAGCACCCGCGCGGAGATCTTGCGGATGGCCAGCGCGCGCGCGATGAACTGGGCGCGATCCTCGGCGGTCTCGATGCCGTCGAGCAGCACGCGTGCCTCGTCGCGGGGGTTTTCCGCGATGAATTCGCGAATGAATTCACGGGTGAAGGTGACGGTGTCGGCCGAGCGTTCCTTGACGTCATCGAAGATCGTATCGATGGCGGCGGTCTGCGCTTCGGTGAGCTCCGGCGGCGTCCGCAGCTTTGGCTCGGCGACCTCGATTTCCTCCGCCGTGTCGCCGACCACGTTGACCCGGTAATAGAGCACCTGGCGACCGGACGCACGGCGCTTGACCCACTCGACCTGGCGGCCTTCCTTGCTCTTGGTGACCTGCTCGCTGTAGCCGCGGGAGATCAGCCGCTCATCGATGACCGCAAAGCCCGGCAACTCACCCGAGCCGCGCCCCGGCAACTGCAGCCGCACCTTGTTCGGTCCACCGCTGCCCTGGAACTCCAGGCGTGCTTCCACCGACCACACCGCGACTTCCTCGCGCGGCGTCAGCGGGAACTGCAGCACTTGCCATTTGTACCAGGCCCAGATCAGTCCGATCGCCGAAACGACGAACGCGAGGACATACAACTGGGTCTTTTTCATTCAGGGTCCATCGCCAAGTGCCCGGGCCCCCCTGGCCCGATGATCGAGCCAGTATATGAGCCTTCACGGGCGATGCACGCTCGTCACGCGACCTATTCCTGACGGGATCCTCCCAAAAAAGCGGGATAGGAAGGATGCGAAGGATAAGTGGAAAGGTAGCGAAGGAAAGCAGGCTTTTAATAGTACGGGCGTTGTGCGCCTGGCGCTCGCACGCACTGTCTCGTCGAAGATCCAGCTGTCATCGGTCGACCATGGAACCAGACCACGGGCACTGCAGCAAAGCGGTTGGTCACCGTCGCGTGGAACCGCAGACCGCAACACGATTCAAGATTGGCTTTCCTTCGCTACCTTTCCGCTTTTCCTTCGCTTCCTTCCCGTCCCGCTCTTGTTCACAACAATCCGCACGGCGCCAGATCAGGCCGCCACGCCCCGCACCATCACGCGTTTGCCGTAGAGGTGTTGTTCGTAGCCGTCTGCGGGCGGGGGGACGAGGGCGACGTCGCGGAAGCCGATTTTCTGCATGATCCAGATCAGGCCTTCGGTGTCGGGCGCGAGGCAGATGCCCAAGGTGGAGGCTTCGAGGCCGTGGGTTTCGTCGGTCTCGTCGATGATGCCGAAACTGCCTTTGAGCGGACGCACGAAGGTGTGGTTGCCCCAGTCGACGAAGCCGCGCATGCCGGGCACGACCTGGGTTTCGACCAGGCACAGGCCACCAGGCTCGGTCAGCGCGTGAGCGACGCGGAGCGCGCCGATCGGGTTTTCCAAGTGATAGATCAGGCCAAAGCAGAGCACCAGTCCATGCTGGCCATAAAGCTGCGGAGTGACCGCATGCACATCGGTCTGCTCGATGCGGATGTGCTCTTTGAGCCCCATTGCGGCAGTGATCGCGCGTGCGTCGGCGACATGCTCGGCGCGCGCTTCCAGGCCCAGCACCTGCGGGATGCCACGCTCGGCGAGCTTGGTCGAGAACCAGCCCTGGTGGCAGGCCAGATCGACGGCACTCGGCGGTGGCTCGCTGCCGAAGTATTCGGTGATCGCGCGGTCGAGCATGGCCAGGCGCGTCGTATGCACCGGCTCCAGCGCGCCGTCGTGGTAGCTCTTCGTCACCGCGCCGCTCGGCAGCCGGAATTGATAGAACCAGGTTTTTTCGAGCAGTTCTTGTTCGGTCATGGGGGGTCTTCTGTTTATTGCGAGTGCGCTACGACTTCCAACGCTGCAAAGCCTTGACGCAAAGGGACGCAAAGGGGGCAAAGGACGCAAAAACGCCAGGAACGCGAAGCAATCAAAAAAGCTCGAGTGTCTGTTTGCGTCCTTTGCTCATTTTGCGTGCTTTGCGTCAATAAAAACGGAACGTATGCGAGCGCCGCGTCTCCAGTTGCCAATCCCGATCAACGAAGCGCTGTCTGACTTTCGGCGCGGGATGTTGGTTCCGCCGAGCGCCGCGAGGCCGCTTCAAATAGTGCCTCGAGATCTTTTCGGGCCTGGTGGCCGCCCTGGATGATTGCCGACTCGTCGTCGTAGACGAGATGCTGTTCTTGCAGCAGTTGCTCGTCGAAGGCGCGGAAGCGGGCGACACGGTCGGCGGCGGTCTGCGAATCCAGGCCCAATTCTTCGAGCACGCGATGGGTCATTTTCAGGCTCGAGTGCCAGGATTCGCGCTCGATGTCCTCGATACCGAGGTCCATGAGCTTGAACACGTGCGGTCGGTTGCGCGCACGGGCGATGACGCGCACTTGCGGAAACAGTTTGCGCACGGCGCGCGCGACGCGGACCGAGTGCTCGGGGTTGCTGAGCGCGAGCAGGAAGACTTTGGCCTCGCCAACGCGCGCAGCACGCAGGATTTCTGGCCGCGCCGGGTCGCCGTAGTAGACGGTCGAGCCGAAGCGCCGGCTGAATTCGACTTGCTCCGACGAGGGCTCGATGACCGTGAACGGGATTTTCTGCGCCGCGAGCACGCGGCCAATGACCTGGCCGACGCGCCCGAAGCCGGCGATGACAACGTCCACCTTCTCGCCAGGCATTTCATCGTAGGCGGCTGGTGGCGGTTTCGCGCCTTTGCGATCGAGCAGCGCAGCCACGCCAATCACCAGCAGAGGCGTCAACGCCATGCCGAGCGCAACGACGACCTTGAGCAAGGCGGCGATGTCGGGTGGCAGCAGATTCGCCTTGGTCGCCGTGGCGAACACCACGAACGCAAACTCGCCGCCCGAAGCGAGCAGCGTCGCCAGCATGAGGCTGGAGCGCGAGGTGTAGCCGAACAGGCGCCCGGCGACCCACATCACGCCAACCTGAAGAACCAGCACGCCGGCCACGAGACCAAGGACGAGCAGCGGTTGCTGCGCGATGAGCCGAAGGTCGAGGCTCATGCCCACGCCCATGAAGAACAGACCGAGCAGCAACCCTTTGAACGGCTCGATGTCCGATTCGAGCTCGTGCCGATATTCGGAATCAGCCAGCAGAATGCCCGCCAGAAAGGCGCCGAGCGCCATCGACAGGCCAACCGATTGCATCAGCAGCGCGGTGCCGAGCACGACCAGCAACGACGCCGCCGTGAACACCTCGGTGGTCTTGGTTGCCGCGACCATGCGCAGGACGGGTCGCAAAAGAAAGCGTCCGGCAATGATCACCAGCACGATGCTGCCGATCACCAGGCCGACCGACTGCCAGGCCGGCCGCGTCGCAGCGACCACCTCGCCGACCGCGAGCAGCGGGATGAGCGCGAGTACCGGCACTGCGACCAGGTCCTGGAACAGGAACACGCCGAAGCAGGCGCGCCCATGGTCGGTGGTGAGTTCGGACCGCTCGGCGAGGATCTGCAGGCCAAAGGCCGTCGACGACAGGGCCAGCCCGAAGCCGGCGATCAGGGCGGCCGCCAGCGGCAGTCCGGCTGCCAGCCCCAAGCCCGCGAGCAGTCCGGTTACGAGGATGACCTGGGTCGCGCCGAGTCCGAACAAGAGGCGGCGCATCACCCACAGGCGTTGCGGGGACAGTTCGAGGCCCAGCAAGAAAAGCAGCATGACCACGCCGACCTCGGAAAAGGTCAGCACCAGCTCCGGATCCTGCACGACTTTGCCGACTTGGGGACCGATCACGACTCCGGCGACGAGATAGCCGAGCACGGCGCCGAGCCGCGCCTTCTTGCTCAACGGTACCGCGATCACGCTGGCCGCGAGAAAGATCACCGCATAGAACAGAAAGGCGTGCTCGTCTTGCATGGGGGGCCGCGCAGTCTTAGTCCGGGGTCCGACGATACGGGGATGGCGCTCCGTTGGGTTGAATCCCGAAGCGCTTGTAGCTCCATTGGTACTGCGCGGGGCACTCGCGTGCGAGCGATTCGACTGCGCGGTTGAGCGCGGCAACATCGGCGATCGGGCCGAAATCGCGAAAACGGATCGCATAGCCGGCCCCGTCCGCGAGGCGTTCGGCCCAGCCGAACAGCACCGGCGCACCGGTACGCACCGACAGCTTGGGCAGCAGCGACATGGTTAGCGCCATCTGGCCGAAGAAAGGCGCGAACTCGCCTTCGCCAAGCTTGGGTTGCTGGTCGGGCAGGATGCCGACCACGCCACCGTCTTTCAGCCGCCGCATGAGCGTGCGCACTCCGGCGGCCTCCGCCGGCACCGGCTCCGCGCCAAAGCGGCCGCGGCAACGGTTGATCAGTGTCTCGATCCAGGCCAGCCGTGGGGGCCGGTACAGGATTGCGATCGCGGTCTTGCGGCTGAGGTAGAGATTGAGCGCTTCCCAGGCGCCGTGGTGCGGCGCCGCCAGGATCAGGCCACGCTTTGCCCGCAGCGCGTCCTCGAACAGCAGTTCGCCTTCGACCACCCGCAGGCTCGACTCGACGGTACGCTCGTTGCGCGTCCACAGCCACGCCAGCTCGGTTACCGTGCGGCCTGTGCCCTCGAGGCTTTCACGCAGGAGTTGATCGCGAGCGGCATGGTCGAGCTCCGGAAAGCACAGCTCCAGGTTGGTCGCGGCAACCTTGGCTTCGCGTCCATTACGGCGCACCCAAAGGCGCCCGATCGACGCCCCGAGGGCTTGCAGCCACGCAAGCGGCAGGCGACTAAAGAGCCAGAGAACCCAGAAAGCGAGAGTCGAGCGCACGGATCTGGATGCTTTCATAGCTGCAAGTATGGCGATGATTGCAGGCTCGTGCGTGCCGGCATATGCTGAGGCATAGGCTGGAAGGAACTTCCAATGAGCGCAACAAGATCGGTCAGTTTGTTTCGCAATGGCCGCAACCAGGCGGTGCGCATACCACGCGAATTTGAACTCGAGGGAACCGAGGCGCTGATTCGAAAGGAGGGCGACAGCTTGGTGATTACACCCATTCCCAGGCGACTTAAGAGCCTCGCCGAGCTTATCGCCTCCTGGGAACCGATCGACGACGAGTTCCCCGAGATTGAAGATTTTCCCCCCGAACCGATCGATCCGCTTTAATGGCCGCGCTGCTGGGCGCGCTCCGCTATCTGCTCGACACCAATGCCCTTTCGCAGTCAGTTCGGGATCCGTATGGACTGCTCGCAACCAAGCTGGCAAAGCAGCGGCAAGACACGCTATGCACGAGCGTAGTTGTTGCTTGTGAAGTTCAATTCGGTGTGTGCGGCCGGGTGTCGGAACGCATCCGGGGTCGCATGGTTGAAGTCCTGGCACAAATTCCTGCACTTCCCCTGGAATCGCCAGTCGAGCTCCATTACGGCGAGATCCGTGCTTTCCTGCAGCAGGCTGGAACGCCTATCAGCTCCAACGACCTGCTCATCGCCGCGCAAGCACGCTCACTCGGCTTGGTCGTCGTCACCAACAACACCCGCGAATTCAGCCGGGTGCCGGGCTTGGTGGTCGAAGACTGGTCGGTCGCGCCTTGATCAGCCTGATCCAGCGCGTGAGCGAGGCGCGCGTCACGGTCGATGGTGAAATCGTGGGCGAGATTGGGTCAGGAATGCTCGCATTGGTCGCCGTCGAGCGCGGCGACGGTGCGCCACAGGCGCAGCGAATGCTCGAGCGCATCGAGGGGTATCGGATCTTTGCCGACGAGCAGGGACGCATGAATCGCTCGCTGATGGATGTTGGCGGGCAATTGCTTTTGGTCTCGCAGTTCACGCTCGCGGCCGATACGCAAAAGGGAATGCGGCCAAGCTTCACGCCGGCAGCGAGCCCGGAAGACGGGCAGCGCTGGTTCAACTACCTGACCGAGATTGCCGCGGCGCGGCATCCGCGCCTTGCAACTGGCCGATTCGGCGCGCACATGAAGGTGCAATTGATCAACGATGGGCCAGTGACTTTCTGGCTGCATGCGCGTTGATCGATTCCTGCCCGCAGGTAGGGAGCTGACTCCCGGTTGAACTATTGCAAGCCACATTGAAACTTGCTAGGCGCAATCGCCGTCTTTCGTTATACTGCTGGGTTCCCCTTGCCGACTTGACCCACGGGCAAAGAACGAATGGAAAATCCTGACCAGCTCACTCCGCCCGTCGACCAGCAGTCTGAGCTGAAGCTCCTGATTGTCAAAGGCAAGGAGCAGGGCTTCCTGACCTACGCTGAAGTCAACGATATCCTGCCGGACGACATCGTCGATCCGGAGCAGATCGAAGACATCATCAGCATGATCAACGATATGGGCATCGAGGTGCACGAAGTTGCGCCGGATGCCGAATCGACGATCGTTCCGGAAACGCCGGCCCCCGCACCTGAAGAAGACTCGACTGACGAAGCCGTTGCCGCGCTGACTGCGCTCGACGCCGATGTCGGCCGCACCACCGATCCCGTGCGCATGTACATGCGCGAAATGGGCACGGTCGAGCTGTTGACGCGAGAAGGCGAAATTGCCATCGCCAAGCGCATCGAGGAGGGCCTGGTCCAGGTCCACCAGGCGCTCGCGAGCTTCCCGTGGTCGGTGCAGATCCTGCTCGACGATTACGACTCGCACCTGGAAGGCGGCAAGCGCCTGGCCGAGATCGTGATCGGCTTCGCCGATATCGAAGCGGCCAATCTCGACGAAGTCGCCGAGGAAGTGCTGGACGACGACGCCGAGGTCGAGGTGGAGGTCGAGGGCGTCGTGGCCGAGGGCGAATCCGCCGACGGCGAAGAGGCGACCACGCCCGACACCGGTCCGGATCCCGAAGAAGTCGCGCGCCGCATGAACCTGCTGCGCGAGCTCTACGCCAAGTTCCAGGCGGCGCATCTCAAGTGCGGCCCGCATCACCAGGCCACCCTCGCCGTGCGCGAGGAGATGAGCGCCGAGTTCCTGAAGCTCAAGTTGCCGCCGGCCATCATCGAAAGCTTCACCCGCAAGCTCCGCGAAGTCGTCGCCAGCATCCGCCAGCACGAGCGCGCGATCCGCGATCTGTGCGTGCACCGCGCGAAGATGCCGCAGGCACAGTTCGTGCGCAGCTTCGTCGGCAACGAGACCAATCTCGGCTGGATCGACGACCAGATCCAGATCAAGCAGAAGTGGACCAGCGGCCTCAAGATCGTGCGCGATCAGGTGGTCAACGAGCAGGAAAAGCGCATCGTCCTGGAAAGCTCGCTGAGCCTGTCCTCCGGCGAGATCAAGGAGATCAACCGCGCCGTTGCCATCGGCGAGGCGAAGGCGCGCAAGGCCAAGAAAGAGATGGTCGAGGCCAACTTGCGCCTGGTGATCTCGATCGCGAAGAAGTACACCAACCGTGGCCTGCAGTTCCTGGATCTCATCCAGGAAGGCAACATCGGCCTGATGAAGGCGGTCGACAAGTTCGAATACCGCCGCGGCTACAAGTTCTCGACCTATGCGACCTGGTGGATCCGCCAGGCGATCACGCGTTCGATCGCGGACCAGGCGCGCACCATCCGCATCCCGGTGCACATGATCGAGACCATCAACAAGCTCAACCGCATCAGCCGGCAGATGTTGCAGGAAATGGGTCGCGAGCCGACGCCGGAAGAGCTGGCGGTCAAGATGGACATGCCCGAGGACAAGATCCGCAAGGTCTTGAAGATCGCCAAAGAGCCGATCTCGATGGAAACCCCGATCGGTGACGACGAAGATTCCCATCTGGGTGATTTCATCGAGGACATTTCGATCGTCTCGCCGATGGAAGAGGCAACCAATCTTGGCCTCTCCGAAACCGTCAAGGACGTCTTGTCGGGC
>JANPJV010000141.1:0-12821 GCA_031425695.1 Rhodanobacteraceae bacterium
CGCTCGACGCTCGCTGATTACGGCCGCTTGATGCAGGCGATCCTGGAACGCGGCGTCGTCGGGACTACGCAGTGGCTTTCGCCGGCACTGATCGACCAGATGGCCGAGGACCAGACCCGCGGCGCACCGGTGCTGAGCACCCCGTTGCCGGCGGCGCTCGGGTACGGCATTGGCCAATGGCGGGAGCGCGTCGACGCCAGCGGCCAGGCGACGTTCCTGTCGAGCCCGGGTGCTTTTGGCTTTTATCCAGTGGTCGACCACCAAGCCAACTTTGCGGGCGTGTTCCTGGTGTTCGACAGTCTGTCGAATGTCTACACGCCGGTCACGGCCATCTGGAATGAGGTGCGGAACATCTTGACCACGCAGGCGCCGCAGTTGCCGCGCCTGTTGGTCGCCAGCGGCTATGGCAGCGGACTGCTTGTCGCTGGCAGCGCGCTCGATGTGTTTGCCGAGGCGCCGGGAAATGCCCGCATCTTCGCGCGCTGGCGTGGTGATACCCCGGCGCTGCCTGACCCACGCGCGTGGCACGCGCCGCTGGTCACGGGCACGCGCGCGACAACGCTGACCGCAGAATTCGAGACTGTGCCCGCGGCTCTCGACACCACCACCGATACGATCAATGGATCGCGCTATCGGGTATTGCTGCCCGCGAATCCGCGCGGCCTGGTGTTTTCTTTCCATGGCAGCGGCGGCAGTGGCGACCTGCCATTCACCAAATCTGAGGCCATCGTCGCCACGCGGTTGCTGCGTGCGCGCGGCTTCGCGGTGGTCGGTCTCGACAGCGCCAACCGCGTTGACCGCCAGTGGAACCCAGCGTTCGCGCTGACCAATCCGGACGTGGTCAATGTGCAGGGCATCATCGAGCGCCTGCGGCTCGCCGGTTCGATCAGCGCGAGTACGCCGGTCTATTGCGAAGGTACCTCCAACGGTGGCGCCTTCTGCAGCCGCGTCAGCGCGCTGCTCAGCTTTCGCGCGCAGTCGCTGATGATTGCCGACGGCATCACGCCGGTCATGGCGCAGACCACCGTGCCGACCATCTGGACGCTCGGGCGCAACGATCCGACGCTGTCGCCGGGATACCTCGATCGCGCCGCGCAGAGTGCCGCGGGCCTGAGCGCGCGCGGAATCGTCAATGAGCTCAACATCGTCGAACCGACGCCGTTGTATCCGGAGCGCTTTGCCCGCATCGACGGCATCAGCGTTGCCGATTCACGCGCGCTGACCGCCAGCCTGCGCTCGGCAGGATTCCTCGATGCCGCGGGGCTGGTCATCCGCGATCCACGTGACAACGCACTCACCAGCCTTCTGCCCGCGTCGCTGCGCAGCAGCAGCGGCGAGATCGTGTCGCAGCTGGAAATCGCCGCTGGCACCCACGAGTACTTCAGCGATTACGCCCATCGCATCGTGCATTTCTTCGAGGCGCAACGCTTACCGAACTTGAGCGGTCTATGGTGGAAGGCCGACGAGCCTGGCTGGGGCGTTTCGTTCGCGCAGCAGGGGCAGAGCTTGTTTCCAACCTGGTACACCTATGGCTCCGATGGCCGGCCGACCTGGTACGTCGGCGGTGTGCTGACACCACAGGCCGATGGCAGCTTCGCCGGCCCGGCCTACCGGACCGTCGGTCGCCCCTTCAACCAGATCAGTGGCGAGATCGGCGCAACGGCAACCGAAGTCGGCAGCTTTCGCGTGCGCTTGGCTGGCGACGGTGGATTGGAGTTCACCACGGCGATCGGGTCGGTGACGCAGACGCGTCGCATCGAGCGCACGCGCTTTGGACGCCTGCCGGCCTGCCGCTTCAAGGAAGGCTCGCGCGGCGACGGCCCCAATCGCACGGACATCTGGTGGAACCCGAACCAATCCGGTTGGGGACTGTATTTGACTGAGCAGGACCGAACCCTGGTCATCACCTGGTACACCTACGGCAGCGACGGGCAGCCCACGTGGGTGCTCGGTGCGCTGACGCGCGCTGCCGATGGCGCCTATGCCGGAGCGCTGACGCGCCCGCTTTCTGGCACGCCGTTCGATCGTATCAACGGCGCAGCGACCAGTTTTCCAGTGCCGACAGTCGGCAGCGCCCGCATCGAATTTGTTGACGGCGAGCGTGCCGTGTTCCGGTACACGCTCGAAGGCGTCGCGCAGACCAAGGACATCGAGCGCTTTGTATACGCGGGACCGGGGTTGAGCGATTGTCAGTAGGGTGGCGGGTTACGGGGTTTCCTAGAGCGTGCTGTAGACCTCAGGTACTCAGCAGCACCATTGCGGTGACAAGGCAACCAGCCGCACCTGCAATTGCAATTGGATAAAGCAGGATCGCGACGAATCCGAGCCGCTGGCCGTGCAGGCCCGCAAGCAGCCCGGCCCAATAACCGAGCGCAATACCCGCACATCCGTGACCCAGCCTCATGAACGCTGGTTGCCCCAGTCCAGTCAGCGCGCCGGCCGCGAGGCCAAATGCGAGGCAGAAGAAGAACAACGGAAACAGGAAGGCCTCGAAGGTCGGCGCGACACCGCGCATCTCATGGATGCTGACGACAAGGACATACGCCAGTCCTGCGGCGGCGACTCCGAAGAGCAGCCATCCACCGAGGTGCGGGTGCAGGGCGGACCCGACGAAGGCCGCGGCGCCGGCGAAAAACAGCACCAGCACCCCTTGCATGGCGCTCGCACTGACGAACGTGGTCTTGCCTGACATCGCATTCTTGCCGAAACGGCTGATGAGCAAGGCCGGGAAAAAGCGCAGGTGAAACTCGGCCGAGAGCATCGAAGGGACAGCGGTCTCGGTTGTGTCCACGAGCACTTCGGGCATGATTTCGTTTCCGTAACCGGTAGCGGTAGTTTGCGCTAGCGACCATGCGTGGGCAGATGCGGGCAGTGATCGATCGTGATGAATTCGCGGGCCGGGCGATGCGGTGGTGGGGATGAACACAGGGATGCGACCTGCAGCGATCCTCTCTGGCGGCGGGCGTGGCATCGGCAGGGCCATCGCCGCGAAGCTTGGTTGCGCGCAGCCGGTCGTGCTGGTGGGCCGCACCGAAGCGGATCTGCTACAGGCGTGCGCCGACATCGCCGCGCTGGGCGGAGTGGCGGTTCCCTGCGTCGGCGATGTCGCGGAGCCGGCGACCGCCACTTCCGCGCTCGCCATCGTCCGCGCAAATGGCTGGTCGCTGCGGCACCTGGTCTGCAATGCCGGGATTGGCAAAAGCGGGGCCACTGATACCTTGGACAGCAACGCCTGGACACGCGTGTTCGACGTCAATGTGCACGGCTGTTTCCACCTGGTGCGCGCCTGCCTGCCGGAACTGGTTGGCCACGCGGGCGCTGCGATCACGATCGTCAGCAGCCTGGCCGGCGTGCGCGGGGTCGCGTTCGATGCGGCCTATACCGCCAGCAAGCATGCGCTGGTCGGTTTTGCCCGGGCGCTCGCACTGGAATACCGGAAACGTGGACCGACGGTTGCCGCGCTGTGTCCTGGGTTCATCGAAAGCGACATGACCCGGCGCACGCTCCGCGGGGTCATGCGTCGCCAGGGGCTCGACGAAGCCCAAGCGCGCGAGCGCATCTCCGCGCGCAGTCCCGCGGACCGCATCCTGGCTGCGGAGGAAATCGCCGAGGCCGTCGCCTTGCTCGGCGCACAGCAGTTCGCAGCTGCCCGCGCGCTCGCCGAGCAAGGGGGCTACCCCATCATCGGCAGCCCCGAGCTCGCAGCTGAGGAGTCCCCATGAGTGGAGTTGACCCGCGCCTCCAAGCGATCATCTACTGGATTCGCGAAAACACCGACGTGGCGGCCGGGCGCGGTGCGCTGGTCCCCGTCAGCGGCGGCTCGGACAGCGCGCTCGGCTTCTGGCTGTGTGCGCAGGCGCTGCCGCCAGGACGCGCCATCGGCGCCTTCGTCGGCACCGGCCTGCGGTGTCGCAGCTGGTTCGAACAAATCGGTCCCGTGCGCCTGTTGCCCGAGCCGGCAGTGACCAGCCACATCGAAACCACGCGCTGGGCGCTGATGTTGTCCTTGTCGCTGGAGGTTCGGGGCTGGCTGGTCGGCACCCGCAATCGGACCGAAGACGTGTTCGGCACCTACAGCCTGGCGAGCCGTGTCGCCACCCTGCTGCCATTGGCCGGCTTGTGGAAAAGCGAGGTCATGGAACTCGCCCGGAGTGTGGGAGTGCCCGACGAAATCCTGGAATCGAGCGGGCGCGCCGATCCCGGTTGTGGCCGGCCGCAGGCGATGGCCGACATCCCGTTCGCGACGGTCGACCGTTTCCTGCAGGTGCGGCAGGGGGAACGCGGTGCGTCCGAGCTCGAATCCATCGCGCCGACCACGCTCGAATATCTCGATTCGGTGTATCGGCGCAACCGGTTCAAGCAGGCCTTGCCGCTGTCTGCGAGCGGCATTCGGCGCTAGTCCCGCAGGGCGCGGCGGCGTGAGCAGCTCAAAGGAAGCAGTCGTAGGTCATGTTGATCGCGCAGCAATCTACTTGACGCTCTTTTGCCAGGCCTCGCTGTCAAGCAGCTCGCTGCGCGAGCAGCACGACCTACGAAGTTTCTCCCTTGCGCTCCGCTCTTTTGAGGAATGCCAGCGGGCTACTGCGGTGGCGCCTGTTTCGCCGTTCCCTCGTTGCGGCTCAAGTCCGCCATCGAGCACTGCCAGTGGCCAGATTTGGTCTTCCGACGGATGCAAGATGCGGCCTCGGACGGGCGACTCACGTAGAGTCCTCGGCTTCTGCCTGCCGTGATTTTTCCCGATCCATGAACCGACTGCAGACCCAGTTGCATCGCTTGTACCTGTCTCGGTCGAACCGGGGTGATCAACAGGACTTGGTGCGTTTCATGGTGTTGGAGCTCGCGAAACCGGCCGAATGGGAACAGCTCTCCAAGGTCTGGCGCGGGGTTCAGTCCGATCTCGAGCTGCCTGCGCCGGGGATCGCTGTTTCCGGGGTCGATGGCTTCCAATTGTGGTTCTCCTTGGAACAGCCCATTGCCGCCGATCACGCCCGGTCATTCGTGCAATCTCTCTGCTCCCGGTACTTGCCGGACATCGCCCCCAATCGTTTGCGCTTGACGCCAGTCGCGGCAACCGGAACTATGCTTCCCGCGCAAGTCGCGCCGACGGTGCCTGCCTTGCAGCCACGGACCGGTTATTGGTCGGCGTTCGTGACCGCTGACCTCGCACCGATTTTCGCGGACACGCCCTGGGTCGAAAGTGCGCCCAGCGACGACGGCCAGGCAGGCGTACTCAGCCACCTGGCCAGCATCTCGGCGCCTGCTTTCGATACCGCCTGCGAACGGCTTGGGTTGGCCCAGGTACGAGTCGAGGCTTCCGAAGCACTCCCCCTGCGAAGTGAATCCACTGCGCTGGTCGACGCTGCTGTTACCTCGCCCGAACAGCCCGGAACAGTGCAGGAACAGTTGAGTCGTTCCGCGCGCGAACTGAGTCCCAGACAGTTCCTGCTGCAGGTCATGAATGATGACCAGGTCGCGCTGGGGCTTCGGATTGAAGCCGCCAAGGCGCTCTTGCCGTACTTCGCGGAGCAGGGGGCTTGGAAGTAGCCAAGAACAGATCGAGGCGATGGCCGCTTGCACGAGAGCCGTTCCAACAGGCTAATCCTCTCTACAATGCGACCCCATCGATCACTTGGGTCCTGCCGATGCGCGCAGTCGTCAACACGTTGGCCATTCTTTGCACGATGAGCACGCCCGCCATGGCGCAGAACACAGTGGATTGGCTGGGCGTCGATGATTTTGAATTTGCCAGTCCGGCAACAGTCATGCGCTTCACCGATCTCGACCTGCGCGATCCGCACGTATTCCTGCCGATCACAGTACCGCCGTTCCCGACCGTGTGCTATGACTTCACCGACAACGCGATTCCGACGACGACGGTGTCATTCAATGGCAATATCCAAGCCAGCTACAACAGCGACACCAACCCGGCCGATGGCTTCCTCGATGCCAGCAGCCTGTTGTGGTTCCGGCCGCTGCGGCAGAACGGTCGTGTCGCCCGCGTGGACAACGGTGCGGCCGACTGCCTGGCGCCAGCGCCCACCACCGGTTGCGGGCCGTCAGCCACGGCAGTGCCGACGACTTACAGCTATGCCGCATTTGCCACTGGTGTCTGCATGGCACCGCTGGCAGGGACCATCGGTAGCCCAGCCTATTCGCCGGCCATCGCCAGCCCGGCTGCAGCCTGTTTCGTGACGGCTCCCCGGACGATTCAGCTCGACAACGGTGGCACCCCGATCACCTTGATCGACGCGCAGATCGCTGCCAGTTTCAATGCCACGCCAGCGACGGCGCTCAGCAGTGGTCTATTGCGCGGCTTCCTGCGCGAAAGTGACGCCAACCAGATCGTCATCAGCGATCCGGCGCTGCCCAATGGCGGCGTGACCCTCGCCAGCCTGCTGGCGGGCGGCAGCGGCAGCTGTTCCACTCGCAATGACCGCGATACCCACCGGGGCGAAAGCGGCTGGTGGTTCTACTTCAACTTCCAGGCAGCATCGGTAACCTACAGCGGCCCTTGACAGCGGCAAGGGCCTAACGCGGTCGCCTCAGCAATTCGTGGATTCTGGTGGTCGTAGAGGCGCAGGCTTGGGCAAAGTCGATCAGCGTCGTGGCGACCGCTGATCCAAGGTTCCGAAGACCGCGGCCTTCAGTGCTGGCGGACTTATTCAAAACCGTCGGCGAACAACGGCGCATCGCTCGGCAGCGTGGCCAGGTACAGGTCCTGGTGCTGGTTGCCGTCCGCAACATCGGGATCGAGATCGGCCGCTCCGCTCAGGAACAATGCAGTGTTGCCGTCCGCGCTGAACTGGCTGTCATCGGACCCGCTGTTACCGGTCGTGGTCGCTGAAGTCGTCGAGCGCGATATCAGCGTACTCGCGCTTTCTGCCAGGTCGTACAGGAATACATCGTAATCGTCGTTGGCGTCGCTCCCGCCGGCGATGAGATTGGTGGCCTGGGACCGGAACAGCACGCGGGTGCCGTCGGGACTGATGTCGGACGGCATGGAAATGCTGTTCGCGGGCAAGCTCGGCGCCCCCGCGGCATGCGCAACATGTCGCGACAGGCCAGTGGCGTGGTCGTAGACATAGACGCCACCTTGGAATGCGGCACCGGCGACCAGGTCGATCGCGGAGCTCCAGTAGAGGACGCGTTGCCCATCGGCGCTCAGCGCTTTCGGCCGCGACGAGCCGTTCGCCGTCGAGCTTGCCGTGGTGGCGGAGCGCGACACCAGCGTCACCGTGCCGAGGCGCGCATCGAACAGGTAGACGTCGTCGCCATTGTTGTTGTCGTTGATGCCCGCACTCGTGTCGACGCCGCCGCTCGAGAACACCACGGTCTGGCCGTCGTCGCTGAGCACGAGATCGTCGACGAAGGTCATGGTGGTTACTGCCGAGCCCGCGGTGCCCGACGCAAGCACGGTGGTGGCGTTCACGCGGTCGTATAGGTAAGCGCCGCCGTGCACCTGGCCCTGGCCCGTGCGCAGGTACAGCACGTAGCGGCCGTCGGGGCTCATCGCGATGCTCCTGGAATTGCCGCCCGACGACGTCGTCGGGGCGCTCGGTGCATGCGATACCAGCGTGCGCACGCCGCTCACGCGATCAATCAGGAATACGTCGGAAGTGAACAGCGTGTCGGTCAGGCCGGCGATGACGTTGGTGGCTTGCGTGTCGTACAGCACCCAGCGGCCGTCGGCGCTCAGGGCGCGGCCGCTGGCTTCGCTGTTCGCGGTCGTCGTGGGTGCGCCGGCCGCGTGCGACAGCAGCACGGTCTGCGCGCCGTTGCGGTCGTACAGGTACGCGTCGGACGCGCCGTTATTGTTGTCGACGATGCCGTTCACGAGGTTGGTGGCGCCTGATGTGAACAACGCGAAGCGGCCATCCGCACTCAATGCCACGCCGCCGGACTGCGCGTTGGCAGTCGTCGTCGATGAATTGGCGGCGTGCGAGATGAGGATGTTGGCATCGGTCGCCGAGTCGTGCAGGAAGACGTCGCCGGTACCAAGCGGGCGGTTAACCTGGCCGGCTACTACATTGGTCGCCGCGCTGTTCAGCAGCACCCAGCGACCGTCAGCACTCAGCGCCCCCGCCTGCGCCAAGTCATTCGCCGTCGTCTGCCGCGTCGAGCCGACGCGCGACACGAGCTCGGCGACGCCCGACGCACGGTCGCGCACGAACAGGTCGTCGTTGCGATTGCTGTCCTGCACGCCCGCAACCAGGTTGGTGGCCGCGCTGTAGTACACGATGACATTGCCATTCGAACTGATCGCGACTGGCTTGGACTCGTCGTTGCCGGTGGTCAGCGGCGTATTTGCCGCGTTCGAGATCAGCGCGTTGGTGCCGCTGACGCGATCGTACAGATAGACGTCGTCCTTGAAGTTTCCTTCGGTGACGCCGGCCAGGACCGGCAGGTTCGTATTCCATACGACGTATCGGCCATCCGCACTCATCGACAGCAGCTTGTCGAGGCCGAGCGTGGCCGGATTCGTCGGCGTGCCCGCGGACGAGACCAGCGTGGTCACGCCGCTGGTGCGATCGAACAGATACGCGTTCTCGCCGGCAATCGATGCGCCGGAAATGAGGTTCGTGGAGGTCGAGTAGTACAGCGACCAACGACCATCGGCGCTGATGGTGACACCGGCATCGGTGCGGCCGTTGCCGGTCGTCGCGGCGGCTCCAGCGGCGCGGGAAACCAGCGTGGTCGTTCCGCTGTCGCGGTCGAACAGGAACACATCAGGATTGGAGTTGGTGTCGGCCTGGCCGGCAACGATATTGGTCGCGCGGCTCTGGTAAAGCAGCCAGCGGCCGTCGGCGCTCAGGGCGCCCGCGTCGCTCATCGAATTGGTGGTGACGTTGGTCGAGCCCGCGGCGCGCGAAGCCAGCATGGTCGAATTGGTATCGCGGTCGTAGATGAAGACGTCGTTCGAGTTGTTGGTGTCGACCACGCCGGTGACGACGTTGTTCGATGGTGTCGTGAACGCCGCCCAACGTCCATCGGGGCTGAGGTGGGCAAAGCGGTGCGAGCTGCCGACGGCGATGGTCGCTGAGTTGGACCGGTGCGACAGCAATCGGCTGGTGCCGGCCTCGCGGTCATACAGGAACATGTCGACATCGGAATTGGTGTCAGTCACGCCCGCGACCAGGTTGCTGGCGCCACTGTAATAGAGCAGCCAGCGCCCGTCGGAGCTGAGCGCGATCGGATAGGAGTACGCGTTGGCCGTGATGGTCGCAGCGGCCGCGCTGTGGGACACCAGCTCGGTCTTGCCGTTGAGGCGATCGTAGAGAAAGGTGTCGGCAGCGGCATTGTCATCGGTCACGCCGACGCCCAGGTTGGTGGCAACGCTGTGATACGCGACCCAGCGGCCGTCGCCGCTGATGGCCACCGGCACCGACGAGCCATTGCCAGTCGCAGACGGGGAACCCGAGCGTTGCGAGATCAGTTGCGAGGTGGCCGCGTTCCGATCGAACACGAACACATCCTCGCGAAAGTTCGAGTCGACCACACCCGAAACCAGGTTCGCGCCGATGCTGCCATAGACCACGAAGCGGCCATCGTCGCTGACCTGGCTGCGCGGAAGGTGCGCCAGCGGGCTGCTGTCGCCATTGGCGGTACCGCCGGGATGCCCGGTACTGACGAGGTCGAGGGTGACTTGCGCGCTGGCCAGGGCCGGCACGCAAAGCAGCAGCGCCAGCAGCAAGCGCAAGCGTGCCGGCACGGCTTCGCGGTCGAAATTGTTGGGCATATCGTCACTCGTCGGGGATTGATTGGTTGGTAAACGACTGATTTAACGTCAGGCGTGGGGCGTGATGTCGGCTTCCATGAGCCAACTCGCAAGATAGGCTCGGAATCGATCAGCAGGGCGCGCACTCTATCGGCAACCGATCGGTGGGCTACTCGGGATGCTTGCGTTCATGCACGGCTACCGGATCAGGTCAGGTCCGTCTGCTACCCTTCGCAGCCTTGCGTGCAGGTGGTGGAAACATGGCAACGACGAGCGTTTTCCACGCCTGCGCGATCGCGTTGGGGCTGACCGCTGGACTGGTCGGGACCCACGCCGCGGTGGCCGCACCAGCGGATTCGGGGGAGTACCTCGACCGCGTTGAACGCGCGCTGCAGGCGTCGGCGGCACGCGCAGCTCCGCAGCAACCCGACCATCTGCAGCAGTGCATCGGCGGAGTCGCCGGCGGCGCGTATCCATGCAGCAATATCGACCTGCTCGAGTTCATGCCGCACGCGACATTCGCACCCGCGACGGGCAACTCGGTCAAGACCAACAGCCTGTGGGGCTGGACCGACCCGGCCACGCAGCGCGAATGGGTTTTGCTGGGCCTGAATAACGGCACCGCATTCATCGACATCACCAATCCCGAGACGCCGTATTACGCCGGCAAGCTGCCGACGCACACGGGGAACAACAACACCTGGCGCGACATGCGCGTCCATGCGAACCACGCCTACATCGTCAGCGAGCAGGTGGGGCACGGCATGCAGGTGTTCGACCTCACCCAGCTGCGCGGCTTGACCGGGGCACCGCGGACGTTCACTGAAACCGCCTGGTATGGCCGCACCTCGAACACCCACACGATCTCGATCAACAACGAGACCGGCTACGCCTACCTGGTAGGTGCAACGGGAACCAACGGTGATCCCAACGTGATCACCTGCGGCGGCAACATCCACATTGTCAGCCTCGCCAATCCCGCGAGCCCCGCTTTTGTCGGCTGCTACAACGACGGCGGCTACGTCCACGAGAACCAATGTTTCACCTACCGCGGTCCGGATCTCGACTGCGATCCGGCAACCGCCGGCAACCAGGCCTGCAACGGCCGCGAGATCTGTCTCGCCGCGCGCGGTAACGCGCATGCGCTCGACATCATCGACGTCACCAACCACGCAGCACCGGTGCGCCTGTCGCGCCTCGTCTACAACACCAGCGGTTACTCGCACCAGGCGTGGTTCACCGAGGACCAGCGCCATATCCTGCTGAACGACGAGCTCGACGAGCAGAATTCCGGCACGCCCACGCGCACCTTCATCTTCGACGCCAGCAATCTCAACGCGCTGGCGCGGTCGGGCGGCAACGGCTACTTCGATCATGCGACGCCCGCGATCGACCACAACCTCTACGTGCGTGGGAATTTCGTCTTTCAGTCGAATTACCACGCCGGACTGCGCATTCTCGCGCTGACGAACCTAGCCGCTTCGCAACTGACTGAGGTCGGCTACTTCGATCTTTATCCGGCGAACAACGACGCCGATTTCGACGGGACCTGGAACAACTATCCGTTTTTTGAGAGCGGCGTAATTCCGGTTTCGCACATCTCGCAGGGTCTGTTCCTGTTGCGGCCGACCAATCTCTGCACCAGCGCCGCGGCGCCGACGAACCTGGTCGCGAAGCCGACCGCAGATCATCGAATCGATTTGAGCTGGGCGGGGGCGGGTGCGCCCGGCCACACGTACAAGGTCGAGCGCGCGCTCGGCGGTTGCGGAGGGCGCTTCGAGACCATCGCCAGTGGTCTGACCACTGCGAGCTACTCCGACCGCAGTGCGTCGGGCGTCGTGACCTACGGCTACCGCGTCACCGACAGCGACGCCACCGGCTTCTGTTCGTCGGCGGCGTCGACCTGCGTCACCGCCAGCACCAGCGGCAGTTGCACCGCCGCGCCGACGTTTGCCGGTGTCGCCAGCGCCGCGAGCGCCGGTCAGTCGACCTGCCAGAACACGCTGGCCTGGACCCAGGCGACCGCCTGGTGCGGCGCCAGCAGCAGTTATTCGGTCTACCGCGGCAGCGGCGACAGCTTCGTGCCGTCGTCGGCGAACCGCATTGCCAGCGGCTTGTCCGGATCGAGCTTCCAGGATGTCGCCGCTCCGACCGGCGCGAGCTGGTACATCGTGCGTGCGACCGACGTGGCCAGCGGCACCGAAGAGCTGAACCAGGTGCGCCAGAGTGCGACGGCGAGTGGGCCGATCGGCGACGGCACCTTCGTCACCGGCGCCGAGATCGGCGATCCGCCGCTCGATTCGAATGCCACGCTGGAGCGACCGGCGGCACCGGATCACGCCGGCTGGCATCTCTCAGAAGCGCGTGCGCACACCAGCGCACGCAGTTTCCATTCCACTTCATCGAGCTCGCTGTGCGTCACCCTGGAAACGCCGGTGTTCACCCTGACGCCGGGTCAGAGCTCGCAGCTTGGATTCTGGACCGCCTGGGACATCGAGCCGGCATTCGACGGTGGCATCGTCCAGATCTCGACTAATGGCGGCACTTCCTGGACTCGGCTTGGGCCCGCGGGCTTCTACCCAAACACGATCACTAATTCCGGCAACGCGTGTGCTGCACTGGCGAGCGGCACGCCGGCATTCTCCAGCAGCAGCCAACTGACCTGGCAGCAGAAGACGCTCAATCTTTCCGCGTACGCCGGCCAGAGCATCAAGCTCGCCTGGCGCTACGGCAGCGACGGCGGCGTCGACCGCGAAGGCTGGTATGTCGACGACATCTCGCTCACCCACGCGCAGGTTCCAGGCGTGTGTACGAGCACCGCCATGTTCGGGAACGGCTTCGAGAACAACTGATACTGCATTTGTTGGGTCTGCGCTGCGCGCGGACGCACCGAAACTGGCCTGAGCTTTGGTGGGTCTGCGCTGCGCGCGGAGGCACCGAAACTGGCCTGCACTTTGGTGGGTCTGCGCTGCGCGCGGAGGCACCGAAACTGGCCTGCGCTTTGGTGGGTGTGCGCGGCGCGCCGCCGCGCGTGTTGGTGGGCATGGCAGGAGAGCGGCCGGGCCGAGCGCAGACCCCCCACCAACCGCACCCCAGCACCCCCCCG
>JANPJV010000142.1:0-22866 GCA_031425695.1 Rhodanobacteraceae bacterium
CGTCCGCGCATAGCGCAGACCCACCACCAGCAGAACAAAGCGTCCGCGCATGGCGCAGACCCACCACCAGCAGAACAAAAGCGTCCGCGCATGGCGCAGACCCACCACGAGCAGAACAAAAGCGTCGCGCACGGTGCAGACACCACCAGCCGAGTCGGGAACCTCCCAGTGTCATCCGTGGTCCGAGGGCGATCCCCTGTTTCGAGTCCGCTGCGATGCGATCTATCTGGCGTGCCTGTTTCACCCTCATTTTCCTGGGTTTCACCGCTGGCACCCATGCCGCCTTGCCGATGGCGGTCGACGGCCAGCCGCTGCCTTCGCTGGCGCCGATGCTCGAGCGCGCCACGCCGGCCGTGGTGAACGTTTCCAGCACGACGCGCATCGCGGTGCGCAATCCGTTTTTCGACGACCCGTTGTTCCGGCGCCTCTTCGAGCAGCCGGGGATGCCGAGCGAGCGCACGCAGCAGAGCCTGGGCTCGGGGGTGATCGTCGATGCGCAGCGCGGGCTGGTACTGACCAACAATCATGTGGTCGAGCGCGCCGACGAAATCTCGGTGACCCTGCACGATGGGCGCAGCCTCAAGGCCGAGATCATCGGTCGCGATCCGGATACCGACATCGCGGTGCTCAAGGTCCCGGCCGAAGGTCTCGTTGCATTGCCGCTGGCCGATTCGGAAGCCCTGAAGGTCGGTGATTTCGTGGTCGCGATCGGTAATCCCTTCGGCCTCGGCCAGTCGGTGACCAGCGGCATCGTCAGCGCGCTCGGCCGCAGCGGGCTGCGCGGGCTCGGCATCCAGAACTTCATCCAGACCGACGCCTCGATCAACCCCGGCAACTCGGGCGGCGCGCTGGTCAACCTGCGCGGCGAACTGGTCGGGGTGAACACCGCGATCTTCAGCAGCTCCGGTGGCAGCATCGGCATCGGCTTTGCGGTGCCGGCCAATCTCGCGCACACGGTCATGGACCAATTGCTGGCCTTTGGCGAGGTCAAGCGCGGATCCCTCGGCGTGCAGAGCCAGGATCTCGACGAACGCCTTGCCCGGGCGCTGAACATGAAGGCCGGCCGCGGCGCCGTGATCACCCAGGTGGTGCCGGATTCGCCGGCCGACCGCGCCGGAATTCTCGCTGGCGACGTGATCATGAAAATCGAAGGCAAGACCGTCGTGAACGCCAGCGCGCTCGGCAACATCGAGGGCCTGCTGCCGATCGGCAAGCCGCTGGCCATCGAGCTGCTGCGCGAAGGCCAGCCGATGACCCAGACGCTGACCCTGATCGCCAACAGCGCGCAACAGGTGGCCGGCGCCAAGATCGACGCGCGTCTCGCCGGCGCCCGTTTCGGTGAGCTGACGCAACGCGAAAAGCAGGCCGGGATCAAGGGCATCAAGGTAGTCGTCATCGAGCCCGGCAGCGTCGCCGCGCGCAACGGCATGGCCCCCGGCGACATCATCTTCGGCGTCAACCGCTACGAGATTGCCAGCCTGGCTGAGTTTTCCAAGCTGATCTCGCTGCGCCCGCGCCAGTTGCTGTTCTCGCTCTATCGAGGCCGCCAGGCCTACTACCTGCCGGTTGAATGACAGATCCTCCCAGGATGAGCCCCAGATGATCCGCCACGCCGTTTTCGGCCACCCGATCGCGCACTCGCGCTCGCCGTGGATCCATGCGCGCTTTGCGCGCGAGCTTGGCATCGAGCTCGAGTACCGTGCGATCGACGCGGCGCCCGAATATTTCGTCGAGACCCTACTGGATTTCGCCGAGGCGGGTGGCAGCGGCGCCAACGTCACGCTGCCGCTCAAGGAGCTCGCCGCCGGCCTCTGTGCCGAGCTCAGCGAAGCGGCCGCGCGCGCGGGCGCGGTCAATACACTCATCGCCCTGCCCGGTGGGCGCTGGCGCGGCGACAACACCGATGGCTTGGGCCTGGTCGCGGATCTCGAACGGTTGGGCGTGAACGTGTCCGGGCGCAGCGTATTGATCCTGGGTGCAGGTGGGTCAGTGCGTGGGATCCTGCCGGCGCTGCTTTCGGCACGGCCGTCGCGCTTGGCGATCGCGAACCGGACGCACGCGCGGGCGCAGCAACTGGCAGCGGAATTTGCGGGGCTGGGGGCAGTTGCGGCCATTCGTCTCGATGCGCTGAACGACCCCTTTGATCTGGTCATCCATGCGACTTCCGCCTATCGCGGCGATGCGCCGGGCGCATTGCCGCGCGGGGCTTTCGGGGTGCAGACGGTCGTCTACGACCTGAGTTATGGCGATGCCGCCGCTGCCTTCCTCGGCGCGGCGCAAGCGCTGGGCGTGCGCGCCGTGCACGATGGGCTCGGGATGCTGGTCGAGCAGGCGGCAGCTGCGTTCGCGCGCTGGCATGGCGTGCATCCGCAGACGGCGGCGGTGCATGCCGAACTGCGGGCGTTGATGGGACGATGAGCGAGAACCGCAACCTGGGAGGTAGGCTGGGGTCGACGCCTCGGCGAATTTGGGGTTTTCGACCCAGCCCATCGAAGGTGCGACCCCGGCTTTCGCTACGTAGCGAAACGCGGCGCTGGCGCGACGATCACGGAGTCGAAAATCCGCCGGTTCGCGCGCTCAGCGCCACGCTACTCAAATTCGGCGATTGCTCGTGATGAACTGCCGTATCGGCTGTGCCGCGTGCTGCATTGCGCCGTCTATTTCGTCGCCGATTCCCGGCATGCCGCTCGGCAAACCGGCCGGCATCGCCTGCGTCCAGCTCGACGAACGCGGCGCGTGCAGGATTTTCGGCCAGCCCGAGCGACCTGCCGTGTGCGTGAACCTGCGGCCGCAGCTCAGCATGTGCGGTGGCTCGCGCGGCGAGGCGTTGGCGATGCTGGCGGACCTGGAGCGCGCGACAGCGCCTTGACGTCAGTTTTTAGTAGGTCATGTTGCCCGGGCAGCGGGCTACTTGACGGCCTTGACGACCAAACCGTCAAGTAACCCGCTGCGCGGGCAATTTGACCTACACAAGCATCTGCCTTGGGCGGAAAGTGGCGCTTGGGCTGAGTGCCGCAGGGCTTGCCGCAATGATCGAGTACCTGCTGCAGATCGATGCCAGCGAGGGTGCGGACGAGCTGTTCAGCTCGGGCTTCGAGTGACCGCTTTTGGTCCGGCCCCACAAACGCTCGAAACCCCGGCGCATCGTCTACCTCAGCACGAACTCGTAACTGCCGACCGGGATCGCCAGCTCCGCGGTCGAGCTCAGGACAGCGCGATAGTTGCCGGGCTGGAGACGGGATCCGGGGACGGAGATCAGCAGCAGGCCATCGGCGTCGGCGCGCGCGGGGGACAGGTCCCAGACGATTTCATCGTCGCGAACGATGCGGACGCGATAGCTTTCCAGCGGCGACGGGCCGGCAGGGATTTCCAGTACGACGGTCGCATGCGGGCTCGGCAGCGCGCGGACACCGGCCGCGGTCACGCCGCGCATCTCGTCGAGGCGGATGAACTCGACCGACGACTTGGGCGCCTGTGCATCGAGAAGCGCCAGCTCGAGCTCATCCAGCTGCTGACGGGTGTTGACGAACAAGGCGGCAAAAGTAGCCGTTGCCGCCAGCGCGAGGCCGGAAACCCAGCGGTGCACACGCTGCACTCGGCGCTCGCCGACCGCATTGACACCGGCCGGCCGTACTTCCGGCGTGGGAGCAAACAGCTGTGGCTCTACGGCGGCGAGGCTGCGAATGCCCGCGCGCAACGCTTCCTCGGCCTCGACCCAAGATGCCCAATCCGGATTGGCGAGTAGCGCCTCTTCGAAGGACGCCTGGTCTTCGGGCGAGAGGTCGCCGGCGACATAGTCGGCGATCTTCGATTCGAATACCTGGAATTCAATCGTGCGCGCATTGCTCGCGACCAGTTTCAGGCGCCGGGAAATAGCTGCTGGCTCGTCCATGGATCTCATTCCGCTTTCGTCTTACCGGGTAATGTCCCCAGGGCAGCAGATGTCCCACCTGATTCCAGTTTACGCAACATATGTTCACGGAGCCGTGCCCGGGCGCGATGCAGCACCTTGTCGAAACGACGCAGGTCCAGGCCCAAGGCGCGGCAAATATCGGTCTTCGCCTGTTCCTGAACGTAAAAACGCCAGAGCAGGTCGCGGTCACGCACATTCGGCAATGCAGTGACCGCTGCACGCACGTGCGCGGCCATTTCGGCACTGACGAGGAGCAGTTCGGGGCTGGGCGAAAGATCCGCTTCGTCCGCGTGCGCCATCTCCATGCTGAGATAGTCGCGGCGGCGATCCGCCCGGCGCAGGTTGGCGACCAGATGCAGCGCCGTGGCACGCGCGAACGCAACCAGCTGCGCGCTCTCGCCAATCTCCCCGCTGCGCCAGTGCTGGAGGACCACGATCAGGGTCTCCTGCACGAGGTCATCGACGGCTGCGGATGCGCCAAGCTTGTGGCGCAGGAGAATCCGCAAGCCTGGCATCAGGCGCGCGTGGATTTCCACCTCCAGCGCCGGATTATTTCGCCGTGTGCGGGAAGGCTCCACTACAGGTCCCTGGTCGCTGACGCGTCGGCCATCGCCATTTCCGGATGACATGAATCGAGAATATGCAGCCTAGTGTAGTGCTTACTTCCGAGTAAAAGGCTTGAAGACGGGCGCATTCGCTCTGTAGCGAGGTAAACATTGACGCACCGAATTCGGTTCGATGTTTGACCCGTGTCGGAAAATGAGTGCGGCTCCCGCGGGCGTGGCGTCGGCCGGCTTACCGGCGCGCGTCGATATTCAGGGTTTGGCGTCGACCATTCGATGCAGGAGCGCCCCAACCAGCATCGCCGGCAGAAACCACAGGACTTCCGGTGACAGCCGAGCCAACCCGGCCAGCGCCGGTCCAGGGCAATAGCCGGCAATTCCCCAGCCGACGCCGAACAGCGCGGCGCCGATGAGCAGTCGCGCGTCGACCGCGCGCGCTTCCGGGAGCTGGAAGCGAGATGCAAACTGGGGTGCCGCGCGCTTGAGCACCAGCCGGAAGCTGATCAAGGTGACCGTGACCGCGCCACCGAGCACGAACAGCAGGCTCGGGTCGAACGCGCCAAAGAAGTCGAGGAAACCCAGCACTTTGTCGGGATCGGTCATCCCCGACATCGCCAGGCCGACGCCGAACAATGCGCCGGCGACGAGTGCTGCGATGAGCTCACGCATCAGCCGCCACTCCCGATCAGATGGCGCATCACGAAAGTCGTGAGGATCGCCACGCTCATGAACGTCAGCACCGCAGCGAGCGAGCGCCAGGACAGCCGGCCGAGCCCACACACGCCGTGTCCGCTGGTACAGCCATTGCCCATGCGCGCACCGAATCCGACCAGCAAACCCGCGGTGACCAACAAACCGCGGGGAAAGCCCTCGCGCGGGACGTACGCCTGTGGCTGGAGGGCAAACCAGAGCCCGGCACCTGCAACCAGGCCGAGCAGGAACAACACCCGCCAGGCCACATCGCCCCGTTGTGGCAGCAGCACGCCGTTGGCAATGCCGCTGACGCCGGCGACGCGTCCGTTCGCCCACAGCAGCACGGTCGCTGCAAGCCCGATCAGCCCCCCCCCCGCAAGCGCGAAGCCCCAGCCGCTCATGCGCTACTCCCGAGTATGTTCAGCGGCAGCTTGAGGTAGCTCACGCCATCAGCCTCGGGCGGCGGCAGGCGCCCGCCGCGGATGTTCACCTGCAGCGCCGGCAGGATCAGTTTCGGTTGCGCCAGGGTCGCATCGCGCGCCTGCCGCATCGCCACGAAGTCCGCTGCGGTCTTGCCGCCAATGTGGATGTTTGCGGCGGCCTGATCGGCTACCGTTGTCTGCGCCACCGGCTCACGTCCTGCCGGCGGATAGTCATGGCAAAGAAACAGCCGCGTCGCCGGCGGCAAGCTCAGGATCCGCTGGATCGAATCGTACAGCCGCCGCGGGTCGCCACCGGGAAAATCACAGCGCGCCGAACCGCCGTCAGGCGCGAACAAGGTGTCGCCGACGAACGCTGCATCGCCGATCACATAGGTCAGTCCGTCGCTGGTGTGGCCCGGGGTCGCCAGCGCCCGCGCCTCGAGTTGGCCTATTGCGAAGGACTCATCGGCGTCGAACAGCTTGTCGAACTGGCTGCCGTCGGCGACGAACTCGGGACCGAGGCCAAGAAGCTGCTTCCACCACGCCTGCACCGCGGTGATGCCGCGGCCGATGCCGAGACGTGCGCCGAGCCGATCACGCAGATAGCCGCCCGCACTCAGGTGATCGGCATGCGCGTGTGTCTCCAGCACCCATTCGACGGTGAGCCGCTGTGCGGCGACGAAGGCGAGCAGGCGCTCGGCCGACGCGGTGCTGGTACGCGCGCTGACCAGGTCGAAATCGAGCACCGGATCGATGATCGCTGCAACCCCGCCCGGCGCGTCGAAGACCACGTAGCTGAAGCTGCCCGTCGGCGCATCACGGAACACTTCGACCATGGGCTTCATCGGCGACCTGTCTGTTGCTATTTACATTAGCGAAATCTAAATTAGCCACAGCTCACACACGTGTCAACCGTGCCTCAATTGACCGCCGCTCGCGCCGTGCCCGCTCCCGTCGCTCCGACCGCTGCCGAGGCAATGGCCGAGCACGCTGCCGCCGCGGCCGCGTTGCTCAAAGCAATGGCCCATCCCGCGCGGCTCATGGTGATGTGCCGGCTGGTGCAGGGCGAGGCGGCGGTTGCCGAGCTCGCCAGCGGCGGCGACTTGAGCCAGTCGGCACTCTCGCAGCATCTCGCCGTGCTGCGTGAGCTCGGCCTGGTGCGCACGCGCCGCCAAGCGCAATCGATCATCTATGCGCTGAGCCCCGGGCCGGCGCTCGGGGTCATGCAGGCGCTGCACGACGCTTTTTGCCCAGGCCGGGATTGAGGGGCGGTGTGGATCGTCATTGCCGGCGCGCTGGTGATTGGCCTCAGCCTCGGGCTGCTCGGTTCGGGCGGGTCGATCCTGACCGTACCGATCCTTGCGTACGTCATCGGCCAGCCGGAGAAGCTCGCCATTGCCGGCTCACTCGCGATCGTCGGCGGCATCAGCCTGCTCGGCGCCGTTCCGTACGCCTGGCGCCGCGAAGTGGTGTGGCGCAGCGTGCTCTGGTTCGGCCTCCCGGGCATGCTCGGCACCATCATCGGCGCCCAGCTCTCGCGCTTCCTGCCCGGCGCATTGCAGCTCACGATTTTTGCGTGCGTGATGCTGATCGCCGCCACGCGCATGTTGCGCGGCTCCCCACCAGCGGCCGCCGGCACACCCGAGGCGTCACCACAGCGCCGTCGCCACATCGTGCGCGACGGATTGGCAGTCGGCCTGTTGACCGGCCTGGTCGGGATCGGTGGCGGCTTCTTGATTTTGCCGGCGCTGGTACTGCTCGGCGGCCTGGCCATGCGCCAGGCGGTTGCCACCAGCCTCGTTGTCATCAGCCTCAACGCCTTCAGCGGCTTCGTCAAACACGCGCTGGCGCTGGAGAGCCTCGGTCTCACGCTCGACTGGACCGTGATCGGTCAATTCATCGCCATCGGTGGCAGCGGCGCCCTGCTTGGAAACCTGCTCGGGGGTCGCTTGCCACAAGCCCAGCTCAAGCGCGGTTTTGGCGCCATGCTGCTGGTGATGGGAGCCTACATGCTCTGGCGCGAAGCGCCTCGTTTGTTTTGAAGGGATCTTGATGGACGCGAGCAATATCCGTGAGGTCGAACCGGGTCTTTTCTGTGGCGGCCAGCCGAGCGAGGCAGAGCTGGGGTCACTGATGGCGCAAGGCGTGCGCTCGCTGATCAACCTGCGCCCGCCCGGCGAATTCGACGGCTTTGACGAAGCCCGCGCCGCCGCCGCGCTCGGCCTCGCGTACACCCAGATCGGCATCACCGGCAGCGCCGATCTCACGCGCGAAAAAATTGGCGAGTTCTGTTCCGTGTTCACCGCTGCCCGCGCCGCCGGTCCAGTGCTGGTCTACTGCCGCAGCGGCAACCGCGTCGGCGCCGCCATCGCCCTCGCCCTTGCCTGGATGCATCAATGCTGCCCCGACGAAGCCCTCGCCCGCGGGCGCCGCGCAGGCATGACGGGGCTGGAAGAAGCGGTCAAGACATTGTTGGGCGACGACCGCACGTAGGTCATGTTGCGGTCGCGATTCGCCAGGCGAGCGACCAGGTCCAGCTAGCGCGACGTGACATGCCAATCGTCGCGAATCCTGGTTCGTAAAGCGCGCAAGGTCAGTGGGGATAAGCCGCGTTCAGGCCGCTTGAGACGGTCGCGACTTTCGATGCGCTGACAAATCCTGACAGCAGCCCCGTGCGGGGGCCGCGCGCTGTCGAGTGGCCACTTTGCCGCCGCGCTTGAATGCAGCCACTTCAAGCCCATTGATGTGCCAACTGAACACTGGGATCACGCGAATGCGCTTTTGGCTCCTGCTCTCGCTGCTGTTCTGCGCGGCCGCGGGTGCAACCGACCCTGCAATCGAATACGCCGACGAAATTGCCCTTCTGCGTCCGCACCTTGCGGAGGAGCGCCTGATCCTGCTCGGTGAAATGCATGGCACTCGCGAAATTCCCGCGTTCGTCGGCGAGCTGGTCGATGCGCTTTCGGCCGGGCAACCGCTGGTCCTGGCGCTCGAACTCGATGGCAGCCAGCAGGCGGCATTTGACCGCTACCTGGCTTCCGACGGCGGCACCGACGCGCGTTTGAAGCTCGAGAGTTCACCTTACTGGACACTCGTAGGCGACCAGCATGACGGTCGGCGCAATCGCCAGTCGCTGGCGCTGATCGAAAAGACGCGCGCGCTGAAGGCAAGTGGTCGCAAGCTCGAACTGCTGGCATTCGATCCCGCGCGCAGCACGCGCGACCATTACGAACGCGACCAGGTCATGGCGGAAAATCTGCGCGAAGCCGTCGCTGCGCACCCGGATGCACGCGTGCTGGTGCTCACCGGCAACGTCCATGCAATGCGCAAGAGACCCTCCTATGCGCCACCTGAGATGCAGCAGCCGATGGGCAGCTTCCTGGCCGACCTCGACCCGTTTGCGATCCGGATCGAGGCGCGCGAACGTGAGTTCTGGTCTTGTCGCAACAAGCAGTGCAAGCCGGGTGTGATCTCGGCGAATCAGAGCAAGAGCAAGGTGTCCACCGACGGCATATACGACTACCGCCTGGTGCTACCGCGTTTCACGGTGGCCGATCTGCTGGGCAAGTAGCCCGTAGGCCGTAGTGCACGCGGCTGTCTGCGCGCTCTGCGGCGTTCTCGCGGGAAAGCCCAAGGCGCCGCAGAGCGCGCGGTGAAGCCGCGCGCACAGCGGCCTACGGGACAGCGGCCCATGGGCCTGAGCCTACGGGGCCTGGTCACTCGACTGGAGCATCGCCGCGAGCGGCCCCGGCATGCCAACGAAATAACCTTGCGCGTAGTCGAAGCCGATGGCGCGGACGTGGTCCAGGGTCGCCTGGTCCTCGACGTGTTCAGCCACCGTGCGCTTGCCGAGTAGGTGGGCGATCTCGTTGATCGACCGGGCCATCGCCAGGTCCTCGGCGGAGTGGGCGATGTCGCGGATAAAGGCACCATCGACCTTGACGATGTCGAATGGCAGTCGCCGCAGGTACTGGTATGACGACCAGCCGGACCCGAAGTCGTCCAGTACCAGCGCCAGCCCGGTTTCGGACAAGCGTTTCATGCCGGCGCTGGCCTCGCCAAGCTCCTGGATGGCTGCGGTTTCAGTTAATTCGATGCACAGCTGGCTCAGTGGCAATGGCTGTTGCTGCAGGGTCTCGACGACTTCTTCGATGAAGGCCGGATCGACGATGTTGCGGGCGGACACGTTGAAGGCAATGCGCAAATCGCGGCGGCTGCCCGCCTTTTGCAGCAGTCGCGTGAGGTCCTGGAGCACGAAGCGATCGACCGCCTTGATCTGGCCGTAGCGCTCGGCAGCGATGATGAAATCCCCAGGCGCGGCAACACCTTCGGCAGAGCGCATGCGCAGCAGCACCTCGACATAGTCGGGCTCCTTGCGCGCATCCGCGCTCAACGAGAGCGCACGCTGGGCGTACAGCACCAGCGCGTTGGTCTGCAGCGACTGCTCGACGCGGCCGACCCAGGTGACGGTCTCGCGCATCTGGCTCAGGCGCGAGTCGTCGGTTTGATGCCGGTACATGCGGCCGCGACCGGAGTCCTTGGCCGCACGGCAAGCGCGCTCGGCGTCGGCCAGCAGGCGCTCGGCCGAGATGCAGCTCTCGTCGGCGATCAGCAGTCCGAGGCTCACCGACAGGCGCAGTTGCGTGCCTTCGTAGTCCAATTCCAGGGCGTTCAATTGATCCAGCAGCGCGTGCGCGCGTCGATCCGCCTCGGCCGGCGCAATATCCAGCAGCACCAGCACGAATTCGTCGCCAGCCATGCGTGCGGCGTAACCGTTCGAGGCCTTCGGGCCGATATGGCGCTCCACCGTATTGGCCAGCTCGCGCAAGACCCGGTCGCCGCAGCCCATGCCGTGGGCCTGGTTGATCACCCGCAGATGGTCGACGCCGAGCCAGATGACGGCGAGCGGCGAGCGCTCACGCCCACTCACCCAGCCGAGCAGGCGTCGATCCAGTTCCTTGCGGTTGTAGAGCCCGGTCAGCGGGTCATGGGTGGCCTGCTGCGCCAGTTCGTCATGCATCTCCTCCAGCATGCGGCGCCACGCACGTTCGATGATGCTGGCGCTGCCTTCGTCAACCACCCGCGCAGTGTTGTCGCGAAACGCCGCCTCCAACTGGTCGAGGCCGAGTTCGTCCGCCTTGTGGCCCAACTGGCTGACGAACACGAAGCGGCTGAGGTCGGGTGCACGCCAGGCGAGCTTCAGCAGCCTTGGATCCTTGCCGGCCGGACCAAACGCAATCCAGTCGCCGGACTGCAGCAACGCAACCTGGCGGGCGTGCGCGGTGCCGGCATCCTTGCCCGCCGGTGGCGCGGGTTCCTGGGTGACATCGGCCAATCGGGTCGAGTAGGCCACCCATTCGACTGCGCGGCCCTCCAGCGCGCCTTTCAGCAACTGCAACTGCGTGTACAAGGGTGCGCCCGAGTCGCTGGCATCGCCCGGGAACAGCTCTCGGATCCAGTCGAGATAGTGGTCCGCATCGATCGCCGGCGGTCCCTCGCTGGCGATGCGCAGGGCATGGTCGAGATTCTCGAGATTCGCGAGCAGGCTTGGCCAAAGCTTGCCACTGGCACTCTGCTGCAGGACCACCAGTACCAATCGCGCCGTCAGCTTGTCTTCCAGCACGCGCACCAGCGGCGTCGGAATGCTGCGGCCACCGAACAGGACGGCAAGTTCCTTGGCGACGAACTGGCGCGCATCCACCAGGCGCTGCTGGCCGACGCAGGCGTCGATGACCCGCTCCTCGGTCGCGCTGCCGGCCTTTCGATGACGCTGCAGCAGTAGCTCCAGTTGCTCGCATGCCTGGGTCAACTGCTGCGGATGGAGCGTGGGTGCCTGTGCGAGCTCACTCAAGACCCGGTCCATTCCGGCGCGGATATCGCGCGCCTGGGTGTCGTGGCGTTCCGCACACAGAACGCTGCCGAATTCGATCAGTGAAAACAGCTGGCGGAGGGCATCCCCGGATTCCGCCAGCCCGGCGGGCTGCAGTTGCGTGGCCAGGATGGGCGCCAGCAACGGCCGGCTCCAGGTGCGGAAGCTCGCCGGCAACAACGGATCCTGGTCGAAGGCCTGCTGCAACCGCGCCATCAAGTCGATGGCTTCGACCTGTCGCGGATCCGGCTTCGCGTCGCTGCTCCCGACGATCGCCGCTGCGCGCTTCTCGACGCCATCGCGAAATTCATCGGCGGTCGTCGCTCGGCTGACTGGCGCGTTCACCAGCTCGCGCATCGCGCGCAGCAGCTGGAAATCCGAGACCTGCGGCGAGGTCGCCGGCAGCTGGGTCGCTGGTGGCGGCGCCGAGCGTCCGAGCGCGAGGATGCGATGGGTGGCATCGAGAGCGTGTTCGGGCGTGGGCGCCAAGCGCACGCCGGGAGCCACCAGGGGCACGGCGGCCGGTTTGCCTGCGAGCTGCCCGCCGGGCATGTGCACGGACATGCCAGTGCCCGATCCATGCGCGAACGCCTGGACGCGCACGCCGCTGCGTTGCAGATCGATCAACAGTTCTTCGTAGAAACCGGCGAGATTGAGCACTGCCGGCTGTTCGCACAGGCGCAGCAGGTAATGCTGCAGCGCGGGTTCCAGGGAAGCCCGGTCGAAGGCGAGCACCAGCGCTTCCAGGATGGCGTCAACGCTCAGTGACTCAGGGTCCAGGCCCGGATGCGCCTCGACCACGCGCATGAGCAGCGGTCGCAGTCGCTGCCAGGCATTGCCTGCCTTGCGTTCGATCAGCCGCGCCGATTCTCGACGCGTCAGCCAGATCTGCATCTCGCACTCGTCGACCAGCTGCAGTGAATCGAAGTGCCGGACCGTGGTGCGCTGGTCGGATCGCTCGGTCCACTGTGACAGCAGCCGCTGACAGAACTGCTCGGTGATGCGCTTGCGCGTGTTGCTGATCAATTCGCCAGCCATGCGTGCGGGCATCTTCGTGACTTCCGCCGAATTGTCGGCCGACATCTGCTCGAGGCCACTGCGAGCGTGCTCCATCAAGCTTTCGCAACTGCGCGCAAGGCCAAAGCGGATGCCATGTGCGACCACATCCAGTTGCCGCTGGCTGCGTCCGTTGGCGCTGGGCGGCGGTGCCACGGCGGCTATTGCGGGCGACACCGGGCGCCGGCTCAGCGCCTGGATGCGGCTGACCGTGGCATCGTCCAGGCCGGGAAATTGCAGGCGCACGCCGGTCTGATCACTGTCGCGAACCTGCCCCGAGATTTCCAGGAGCGTGGCGCCGCTCCCGTCCTGCCAGGTGAGCCGCATGTGCTTGCCCGGCAGATGGGGCGACGTCAATGGCGATCCATGGCGCATGAACAAACCGCGGTTGCCCACGCCCTCGACGACCCAGGTACGATCGTGTTCGCCGTCGACGGCGACCGTCAGCTGGATGTCCGGCGCCCTGCCCGGCTGCTCGAATGCATCCTTGGACATCAGGCCGCCGTCCCCGGCACGACCAGGACCTTGCCGACCGTGTGCCCGTTCTCGACGTGCGCGAGCGCGGCGGCGGCGGCGGCCAGCGGATAGCGGCGATCGATCAGGGGTGTGAGCGTGCCGGCATCGACCCGCTTCACCAGTTCCTCCAGCAGGCGGCCATCCGGGCGCATGAACAGGTAGTGGTAGTGCACACCGTGCGCTTGCGCAGCGGCACGCTCGCGCCGGGTCATCCACGCCAGCGCCCAAGTCAATGGCGGGCCGACTCCCCGGGAACGCGCGACCTCCGGCGTCGGCATTGCAGTGATCGAGACCACGTGACCGCCGCGACGGGTGACTGCAATCGAGCGCAACAGGGTTTCGCCGCCTTGGGTGTCGAGCACGACATCGACATCGCGCACCGCTGTTTCAAAGCGCAGGGAACGGTAGTCGATGACTTCGTTCGCACCGAGTGCCAGGCAACGTTCGCGATTGCGCTCGCTCGCCGTCGCGATCACCCGAGCGCCGCGCCAGCGCCCAAGCTGCAGCGCGAAATGCCCCACGCCGCCGGCACCAGCATGCACCAGCAGGCTCTGCCCCGCGGAGAGCTGCCCAAGCTCGAACAGCGCCTGCCAGGCGGTCAGCCCCGCCAGCGGCAATGCGGCTGCGTCGATGAGATCGATGCGCGTGGGCGCCAACGCAGCCTCGCTTTCACCGACCACGGCCCGCTCGGCAAACGCGCCAATGCGCTGCTTGTCGAGTCGCGCGACGATGCGATCACCGACCTTGAAGCGGGTCACCGCCGAACCCACGGTGAGCACCGTGCCCGACAGGTCATTGCCGAGGATCAGCGGCATCGGCAGCGGCATCAGCGCCTTGAGCTTGCCGTCGCGGAGCTTGAAATCGATCGGGTTGACGCTGGCGGCCGCAACCGCGACGAGCAGGTCATGCGGCCCCGGCGTCGGCTCCGGCAACTCGCCCACGATCAGGCGCTCGGGTCCACCGTAACGCTGGATATGCGCAGCGAGCATGCGTCCGCGGCCTGCAGGGCGAGCGCGCGATGTTAACCCTAGTTTGTGGGGCAAGCGCGGGCGCTGCGTGCTGTCGTGGGCCTGCGCTGTGCGCGAAGGACTTTGTTTGCATTGCGAGAGAAAGCGTCCGCGCACAGTGCAGACCCACCAGGGGCAACTGCTACTCAGAACACCACGTAGCGCTCCCAGAAGTCGCAATACGTCTGGCGGTAATTGCTGATCAGCCCACGCCGCACGTCATCGAATTCGATTGCAACATCAGCGTTCCCCGTGCGCCGCGGCCACGGTGGATCGTTGCCGCCGTTGGGGTCGCCGCTGGCGGCGAAGCGCGTCCATTGGCGTTGGATCTGCGCGGACAGGTCGGCCTCGGCGGCGGTCGCGAACAGCATGGGCCCGAACACGAAGGCAATGTCGGCACCATGGAACGCGCCGTACACGGCCGAGGGATTGTCGAAGACGTGGGTGTAGACGTAGCGCCAGGTGGGATTGCCATTGTTCGCATGGTGGCGGCTATAGCTGCGTGCAGCGCAGGCGAAGGTCAGGTCGTCGAGCAGATCGGCGTAGGCGTACCACGGTGCCGGGTACGACGCCGCCGGATACAGGGCGAGCACCTGTGCGGTGATCTGTGGGAAGGTCTGCTGGATCAGCGTCTCGTAGGCGGCTGCCGTCGGCGGTCGCGCGGTAGCAGGTAACAGGGTGGTCATCTCGTCATTGTTGATACCGACGATCAGCGGGACCGGCGCGGTACGCCCGGCGGCCATGCTGATGCCCGGCGGCTCGATGAGCGAGTGGCGATCGATCACGAAACCGAAGTCCTCGCCTTCGCGGCCAAAACCCACGGTCGGCGCGGTGATCTCGATCATCTGTTCCCAATGAATCGCGCGCATGCAGGCGCTGCGATTGACGGCGCCCGCGCAGCCGCTGGCACCGACGATGCGGTCGCCCTGGCTGAAGGCCGCCGGCTGGTTTGGCACCGACACCGACAGCGCCTGCAGTGCGCGCGGGCAGCCACCACTCTGCATGATCGCGCGGTGGAACAGGCCGCGCGCGAGCGGGCTCGCAATCAGCGCACAGGTGGACATGCCACCCGCCGACTCGCCGAAGATGGTGACCCGGTCCGGGTCGCCGCCGAACTCGCGGATATTCGCGCGCACCCACTGCAGCGCGGCAATCTGGTCGAGCAGGCCATAGTTTCCCGCACCCGGCTGATCCGGGAACTCGCCCTCGAGCTCGCGCAACGCCATGAAGCCGAGCGGTCCGAGCCGGTAATTGATCGAAACCACGACGACGCCGTCGTCGGCAAGGCGTGCGCCGTCGTATTGCAGGACGCCGTCCATGCGCCGCTCGACCGCCGAACCCTGGGTCAGGCCACCGCCGTGGATCCATACCATCACTGGTTGATTGGCGCCGGCGCGCACTTCCGGCGACCAGACATTGAGCTGCAGGCAATCTTCGTCCATGGGGACGATATCGGTCGCGAACACCCCATCTGCGACGATCTTCTGCGGACAGGCAGCACCGAAGTTCTGGCCATCCTGGGGACGGCTGCGGGGCAGCGCAGGCTGCGGTGCGCGCCAGCGCAGCGCTCCCAGCGGCGGCGCCACATAGGGGATGCCCGCAAAGCGCGTCAGTCCAGGTGCTTCCGGCATGCCCCGCACGAGTCCCTCGCGGGTCGCGACCACGCCGGTCGGGACGCCGGACTGGGTGAGCAGCCGCAATGGCCGGTCCGAGCGCGTGAAACCGCCGGTACCGAAGGGATAGCGCAGATCGAAGCTGATGCGGTTGCTCTCCACATCGTTCCGCGGCGTGATCATGGTCACTCGCGCCGGGCCGGCGGCCGTCAGCGCGAGCGGCTGCGCGCTGCAACTGCGGCAATAGCCGCGCGCGAAGCTGAAGTTGGGGTTGAAGTCGGTGTCGGGCACCGGCTCGCTCGCAAACGCCCAGCGCGGCAGGCCCTGGCCGTCGTAGACGTACAGCGTGTGGAAGGACTGCGCCGCACCCGGGTTGCCGAAGAGGTAGCTGATCAGGCCCCAGCCGGTGTCGGCTTCCCCGGCATACCAGCTCCCCGAGAGTGCGCTCTCGACGGCAGTGCTCGCCGGCACGATGCCCTGCAGGCACCAGCGCAAGCTCTCGCCACCGATGTTGAAACGGAAATCGTAGAGGGCCCCGGCCGGGCGCGGGCTGCCGTCGCCACAGACCGCGGCGCTGGCGACGCGCTCGATGCGCGCGCCAGGAAAGCGCTGCGTGACGCTCGCGGTGCCGTTGAGATGGCGGAACTCGACCAGCTCGAAGGTGCCGCCTTCGCCCTGCCACTGGCCATCGATGAAGTACCAGTACGGTTGGCCATCCGCGGCGTAGGTGAAGAACGAGCCGACCACATGGTTTCCGGCTACCTGCAGGTCAAGACCATGACCGTCGCGCGTGCGGTCGTAATAGAGGCCGGGCGCGGGTGGGGCAGCGCTGGCGACTTGTACGGCGATGCAAAGCAGGAGCAGCAGGCAGAAACGCATGGGAGGCCGAACCGTCGCGGGATGAACACAGGTTAACGTAGCGGGAACGGAATGGTTGACCGGCGCGGCTGAACGCTTTTGGTGGTTCTGCGCTACGCGCGGACGCTTTTTTGCCAGACTCGACAAGAGCGTCGGCGCACAGCGCAGACCCACCACCGGCAAGGCCGACGCCAGCCGCTTATGAAAAAAGGATCACCCATGCCCGTCGTCCTCATCACCGGAGCCGCCAAACGTGTCGGCGCCTGCATTGCCGCGCGCCTGCATGCGGCGGGATATGACCTGGCGCTGCATTACCGCAACTCGGCCGCGGAGATGCGCGCGCTCGTCGACGACCTCGAGTCGGCCCGCCCCGCCAGCACGCTAGCGCTGCAGGCGAATCTCGATGACGTCGATGCGCTGCCGGGCTTGGTCGACGCCACGCTGGCGCGCTTCGGCCGCCTGGATGGCCTGGTCAACAACGCCTCGAGCTTCTATCCGACCCCGTTCGGTACGATCGCATCGAACGATTTCGACGTGCTGATGGCCAGCAATGCGCGCGCCCCCTTGCTGCTCGCACAAGCCGCAGCGCCGCACCTGCGCGCAAGCAAGGGCGCCATCGTCAACATCGTCGACATCTACGCCGACCGCCCGATCCCGCGCTACCTGCCCTACTGCATGGCCAAGGCCGCCCTCGTCGCCCTCACCTACGGCCTCGCCCGCGAGCTCGGCCCCGAAGTCCGCGTCAACGCCGTCGCCCCCGGCAACATCCTGTGGTCGACCAATCCCGAGAAAGCCGAAACCGCCACCATGGTCGAGGAGCGTACCGCCCTCAAACGCCAGGGCGAACCCGACGACATCGCCGGTGCGGTGCTCTACCTGCTGCGCGACGCGTCCTACGTGACCGGGCAGGTGCTGCGGGTGGATGGGGGCAGGTGGTTGAACATCTGATTGCTGCGGGGCTCGGCGCTCTGGTAGGTCATGTTGCGCCCGCGAGGTGCCGAGGCCATGGTAGGTTTTTGATCGGGCGCTACTTGACGCTCTCGCGCCGCCAGATAGCGAAAGCGTCAAGTAGCGCCCGATTCGTCCGTACGCTCGAATCAGCGATTCGCGGGCGCAACATGACCTACGTTCGCGTCCGTTACCCGTCCACAGAGCCCCTGCTCGCGTGCTCCTGCCTTATCCTTCGCGCCCCCTTGTGCGACGGCGGCATCACGATGGAAAAGAGTTTCGATCCGAAGGCCATCGAGAGCCGTTGGTACCCGCAGTGGGAGGCCTCGGGGCACTTCGGCCCGACTGGCGCTGGGGAGCCTTACTGCATCCTGTTGCCGCCGCCGAACGTGACCGGCACGCTGCACATGGGGCATGCCTTCCAGCAGACGGTGATGGATCTGCTGATCCGCTACCAGCGCATGAGCGGCCGTGACACGCTGTGGCAGGGCGGCACGGACCACGCGGGGATCGCCACCCAGAAGATCGTCGAAAACCAGCTCGCGGCGCAGGGCAAGACCAAGCACGATCTCGGGCGCGCGGCCTTCGTCGAGCGCGTGTGGGAATGGAAACAGGAATCGGGTTCGACGATCAGCAACCAGATGCGCCGCCTGGGCGCGTCGATCGACTGGTCGCGCGAGCGCTTCACCATGGACGAGGGCCTCTCGGCCGCGGTGCGCAAGGTGTTCATCGAGTGGTATCGCGCGGGCCTGATCTATCGCGGCAAGCGCCTGGTGCACTGGGATCCGGTGCTCGGGACGGCGGTCTCGGATCTCGAAGTCGAGAACGTCGACAAGGACGGCAGCCTGTGGTCGATCCGCTATCCGAGCGTCGGTGGCGGCGACGGTGTGGTGGTCGCGACCACGCGCCCGGAGACGCTGCTCGGTGACGTCGCGGTCGCCGTCCATCCCGAAGACGAGCGCTATGCGCATCTGATCGGTACGCTGCTCGAGCTGCCGCTGACGGGTCGACAGATTCCAGTGATTGCCGACGACTACGTCGACAAGGATTTCGGCACCGGTGCGGTCAAGATCACGCCTGCGCACGATTTCAATGACTTCGCGATGGGCCAGCGCCATGGGCTCGAGCCGCGGTCAATCTTCACCCTTGGCGCCATCGTAAACGAGAACGCGCCAGCGGCGTATCAGGGCCTGGATCGCTTCGAAGCGCGCAAGCGCGTGCTCGCCGATCTGGAAGCGGCGGGACTGCTGATCGAGACCAAACCCCACAAGCTCTCGATCCCGATCAGCCAGCGCACCGACGCCGTCATCGAGCCGATGCTGACCGACCAGTGGTTCGTCGATCTCACCCGCGACGAACTCCCTGACGGCCGTCCCGGCGGCAAGCGCGCCATCACCGATCCGGCGCTCGCCGCAGTGACCGAAGGCCATGTGCGCTTCGTGCCGGAGAACTGGAAGGCCACCTATGTGCAGTGGCTGACCAACATCCAGGACTGGTGCATCAGCCGCCAGCTCTGGTGGGGCCACCGCATTCCCGCCTGGTTCGACGAGGCCGGCAACATCTTCGTCGGCGAGTCCGATGCTGATGCGCGCGCGCATGCGCAGGGCGAGATCGTTGGCGCGCTGCGCCAGGACGAAGACGTGCTCGACACCTGGTTCAGCTCGGCACTGTGGCCGTTCTCGACGATGGGGTGGCCGGAAGGCTCGGAGCAGAACAGCCAGGCCGAGTGGGCGCGCGACCAGCGCTTCCTGCCTTCCGCGGTGCTGGTGACCGGCTTCGACATCATCTTCTTCTGGGTCGCGCGCATGGTGATGGCGACCACCTATTTCGCCGGGCGCCAGGCCGACGGCAGCTTCGATCGGAAGTTTGCAAAGCTGGCCGACCGCGTGCCCTTCCGCGACGTCTACATCAACGCCATCGTGCGCGACGCCGAAGGCCAGAAGATGAGCAAGAGCAAGGGCAACACCCTCGACCCGCTGGATCTCATCGACGGCATCACGCTCGAAGAACTGGTGCACAAATCCACGTCAAGCCTGCTCATCCCGCAGGTGCGCGAGAAGGTCGAGAAGCGCATCCGCAAGGAATATCCGGCCGGCATCCAGGCGGTTGGTGCCGACGCGCTGCGCTTCACCTTCGCGGCGCTGGCCACGCACGGGCGCACGATCAATTTCGACCTGAAACGCTGCGAGGGCTACAAGAATTTCTGCAACAAGCTGTGGAATGCCGCGCGCTTCGTGCTGCAAAACATGGGTGTCACCGCCGAGCCGGTCGAAGCTCCCGGTGCCGCGGCGCTGGACGCCGCGCTCGAGCGCATGGACGCGCACATCCAGGCGATCCAGGAGCGCGCGGCGCTTGCCGGCTTGAATCGTTTCGATGCGCCTCCCGCTGCGGTTGCGCCCTCGCTCCCGGAGCGCTGGATCGTGAGCGCGCTCGGAATCGCGACCGCCGAATACCACGCGCAAGTCGCCGCCTACCGCTTCGATCTCGCCGCCCAGGCGCTCTACGATTTCGTCTGGAACGAGTACTGCGACTGGTTCCTCGAACTCGCCAAGCCCGCGCTCGCGAACGGCAACGCCACCGAGCGCTTGGCGATGCAGCGCACCTTGCTCGAAGTGCTGGAAGCGGTGCTGCGCCTGTTGCATCCGATCATCCCTTTCATCACCGAGGAGATCTGGCAGCAGGTCGCCCCGCAGCTTGGGCTCGGTGGGAAAAGCATTGGTGAGCGGCCAATGCCGCAGGCCAGCGAGTTTGCGATCGACCCCGCGGCGACCGCCGACATCGAGTGGCTGAAAGCCGTGCTCAGCGGTGTGCGCCGCATCCGCAGCGAACAGAACATCGCCCCCGGCAAGCCGCTGCCGCTGCTGTTCACCGGCGGCGGCATGGCCGACATCGAACGCCAGCAACGCCACGCCGCCGCGATCACCTTCATCGCCCGCATCGACCCCGAGCGCATGCGCTGGCTGGAAAAGGACGATGCCGCACCTGCTGCCGCGGCGAGCATGGTCGGCGAGCTCAAGGTGCTGATTCCATTGGCCGGCCTCATCGACCTCAAAGCCGAACAACAGCGCCTCGCCAAAGAGATCACCCGACTCGAAGGCGAGATCAAGAAGTGCGAAGGGAAACTCAGCAACGCCAACTTCGTCGCTAACGCCCCACCCGAAGTTGTATTGCAGGAACGCCAACGCATCGCCGACTTCTCCACCACCATCGCAGGCATGCGCGAGCAGGCGGGGCGCTTGAGCGAGGGTTGACGTCGGTGGGCACGAGCCTTTGACCACAAAAGGCTCTGGCTGGAAGAGAGCTAGAGCAAGATCAAGGGCTGTTGGCCACAAAAGGCACAAAAGGCACAAAAAAAGCACATAAACAGCTTTTGGAACGAGAGATGCAGGACGTGCTCGGGTTGCCCGCTGATGCATTGCTTTTGTGCGCTCTTTTTGTGCCTTTTGTGCCTTTTGTGGCCAATCGCTCTTGATCTTCGCTTTTGTCTATTGCGATCAATGTCCTGCCTTCTGTGGTCAGAGGGCTTTTTCGGACACGACCCACTCGTGTCCGATTTCGCCACTATCCTTGCGTTTCCGCCACTCGGCAGGCGGCCTGCCGAAGCGCAGTCTGGTCTCACGCCGGGATGACCCGGATCGAAGGAGAGACACCAGATGAACGCCGTCAATCGCAAGTTCGCCCTGATCGCCGCCCTGCTCGTGGGCATGAGCACGCAGGCATTTGCGCAGTCGGAGATCGAAGAAACGGGTCCGGTGTACATCGCCGGTGGGCAGTACACGGCGGTGCTGGAGCAGACCGCCGGTAACTGGCAGTTGCTGCCGCTGGACGGTACCGACCGTTCGGTGGCAGCCGAGAATTGCGCACAGAGCGTCTACCTGCCGAGCGGTGTGTGGCTGATCAACCGCGACATCCGTGGTCGCCCGGAGCTGGTGGCACCGTCGACCACCGCACTGCCGCGCGGGATGCGCGAGCGCGTCAAGCTGATTGCCTGTGATGCACCGACGACCCGCGAGACGGCGCTGCGCGCACCGCGTGAACTGGTCCAATATCTTGCCGAAAACAGCGGCGCGGTCCGTATCGACGAGTGATCAGTGCTCCTGGAGGGCGGCGCTCCTGCGCCGCCGCAGGTGCTTCTGTGCTGGCGACAAGCGGCGGCGCGGGAGCGCCGCCCTCCAGAGCCGTCTCTGGATCCCCTGGAACGCAATCTTGCGAGGAAAACCATGGACCCAATGACTCCCCGTGCGGTCGCGTCGGCAGCCCCGCCGCGGCCCACTTTGCGGCTCGGCATCATGGTGCTCGATGGCGCCCTGATGTCGAGCATCGGCAGCCCGCTCGATGCGCTGCGGATTGCCGAGCGCATTGCCAACTTGCGCCGGCCGGCGGACGCGCCGCGCTTTGTCACCCATGTCTTCAGTGCCCGCGGGCAGACGCGCATCCGCACCTCCAACGGGCTCATGCTGGACGGCATCGAGGCGCCGCCAGAAGCACTCGACGTGCTGCTGGTGCCAGGGGTGATGGCCGACGATGTCAGCGGTCTGTGCGGGCAGGTGCGCAGCTTCACCCAGGAAGTCGCCTATCTGCGCCGCGCACATGCGGCCGGCGTGCGCATTGCTGCGGCCTGCAGCGGCACTTTGCTGCTGGCCGAATCCGGACTGCTCGACGGCCGCCGCGCCACCACCAGCTGGTGGCTGGCCGCGGCCTTCAAGGAGCAGTATCCCAAGGTACTGCTCGACGCCGAGCGCATGCTGGTCGATGACCAGGGGTTGACCACCGCCGGCGCAGCCACGGCGGTGCTGAACCTGGTCATCCGGCTGATTGCCGAGTTCGCTGGTGACGACCTCGCCCAGCAGGTCAGCCGCATGCTCGCCTTCGACGCCGAGCGCCAGAGCCAGGCACCGTATGTAAGCATGGCGCTGCTGGAGCGTCCGCGCACCTCGATGGCGGAAAAAGCCGAGAGCTACCTGCGCAAGGAGCTGGGCAAGGACATCTCAGTTGCCGGCCTGGCCGAGCACTGCGGCACCAGCGAGCGCAGCCTGCTGCGCCACTTCAAGGCGCACTACGGCACCACGCCGCTCGAGCACATCCAGCACCTGCGCGTCGAACGCGCCAAGGCCATGCTCGAAGCCACGCACCTGTCGTTCGAAGAAATCGTCGATCGCTGCGGCTACCGCGACGTCTCCAGCTTCCGCAAGCTGTTCAAGCGCGACACGGCGCTGACACCGGTCGACTATCGCGAGCGGTTTCGCCTGCGCGCGCGGTAGGGTTTTGATCTACGTGGGTCCGGACCAAGTACCGACGCTCTGACAACGGGTAAGAAACCGCCCGACCAAGTAAGGACCCACCAATGCAACAGCAACCGCGCTAAAATGAAAACTAACCCTTATAAACACCCAAACTTAACCACAATT
>JANPJV010000143.1:0-19380 GCA_031425695.1 Rhodanobacteraceae bacterium
AGCGTCCGGACAAGGTCCGGACCCACGCAATCAAGGGCAATCGCGTCCGGACAAGGTCCGGACCCACAACAGCCCGCACCCCAAATCAAACCGCCACTTCGAACATCTCGATGCTCGGCGCCGTCTCGACCACGCCGCCGACCATCCCCAGGAATTCGCGCGTATGCGGCAGCGCCATGTGCGCGTCGACGTGCGCCTGGCTTTCCCAACGCTCGACGAAGACGACGCGCTGCGGGTCACCGAGATCCTGGTGCGCGCCGTAGGCGATGCAGCCGGGCTCGCCGCGGGTGCGCTCTACCATTTCCCGCGCCGCCTTGAGGGTGCTCTCCAGTGATTCGGCGCGGATGCGTGCCTGAGCGATGACGATGACCATGGTTTTCTTTACTCCAGGAGTGTGATGTCAGCATAGCCGCATCCTTATCTGGCGCGACCCACTCATGGCTACGTCCAAAATGCAAAACGCGGCTGCAAGGCGACCCAAGCTGATCGTGATTGGTGGCGGTTTCGGTGGTCTCTGGGCAGTACGCGCGCTCGCGCGGACCGACATCGACATCACCCTGATCGACCGCTGCAACCACCACCTGTTCCAGCCCCTGCTCTACCAGGTGGCGACTGCCGGCCTCTCGGCGCCCGCGATCGCCGCGCCCTTGCGCCACATCTTGCGCCGGCAGAAGAACGTCACCGTGCTGATGGCGGAAGTCATCGCGATCGACCCCTCCCGCAAATCGGTGCGCACGGCCGAGGGCGACGAGCATGTATACGACTACCTGCTGGTCGCGAGCGGCGCCACCCACGCGTACTTCGGCAACGACCAATGGGCTCCGCATGCGCCCGGTTTGAAGACGCTCGAAGACGCCATGCAGATCCGCGCCCGCGTGCTAGGTGCGTTCGAGCAGGCCGAGCGCTGCACCGATCCCGATGAGCGCGCAGCGTGGCTCAACTTCGTCATCGTCGGCGGCGGGCCGACCGGCGTCGAACTTGCCGGCACGCTCGCCGAGATTGCCCGGCATACGCTCAGCAATGAGTTCCGCCGCGTCGACCCCTCCAAGGCGCGCGTGGTCCTGGTCGAGGGCGGTCCGCGCATCCTTTCGGGCTTCGAGGAGAAAATGAGCAGCAAGGCGCAGCGCCAACTCGAGCGCCTGGGGGTCGAGGTCAAGCTCGGGTCACCCGTCAAGGACATCGACACCGGCGGCGTCCTCATCGGCAGCAACCGCCTGGCCGCGCGCACGGTGCTCTGGGCAGCCGGCGTCGCCGCCTCCCCGCTCGGCGCGTTGCTCGGCGCCCCGGTCGACCGCGTCGGCCGCGTACTGGTTGCACCGAACCTCAGCCTGCCGCAGCACCCGGACGTGTTCGTCGCCGGCGACCTGGCCAGCGTCGAGCAAGGCAGCCAGAAGGTTCCCGGCATCGCTCCCGCCGCCAAGCAGATGGGCAGCTACGTCGCCAAGCTGATCAAGGCACGCCTGCTCAGCCGCCCCGAGCCGACCTTCCGCTATCGCGATTACGGCACGCTTGCCACCATTGGTCGCGCCGCCGCCGTCATCGAAATGGGCCCGCTGCGCCTGTCCGGCCGGCCTGCCTGGTGGATCTGGCTCGCCGCCCACGTGTTCTTCCTGATCGGTTTCCGCAACCGCATGATCGTCCTGATCGACTGGGCCTGGGCGTACTTCACGTACGAGCGCTATGCGCGGATCATCTTCGGGACGAAGAAGTAGGTCACGTTGCGCCCGCAAGCACTCGGCGAGGGCGACAACCTTATTCGGGCGCTACTGACAATGCCGAAATGTCACGTAGCGCCCGATATACAACGGGGCGAGATCGCATGTGTCGCGGATGCAACGTGACCTACGTTGCGAGCGTTTCTGGCAACATCCCGTGCAAATCCTTTGAGGAGAATCCCCAGTGATCGAACTACACGACAAGGAAACCGGCCAGCTGGTCGCGGTCATCGGCGAGGCCGCGCTGGCCGTGCTCGTCGACGTACTGGAAGAAGAGGACAGCGAGGACAAGGACTACTACATCGACGCTCCGACCCTGCAACTGCTCGCGGATGCGGGCTTGGACAAGGAGACCCTGCAGACCATTGGCCACGCCATCGGTGATCGCGAGGGGATAGACGTGGAATGGCGGCGGGTGGAGTGAAGCGGATCAGAACCAAAAGCACTATCCACAGATTACGTGGATGAAAAGCGGATCAGAGCGGATTACAGCCAGCAACGGCTTTAATCTGCGGCCATCCGCCCTTCATCGGTGTGATCTGTGGATGGCTTTTGCTCTTTGTCTCCGTCGCGCGTCGCACGGCGGTTGCGAGCCCGCCCTACCTGTCCTCGAACCCCAGCCGCGAAAGCGGTGCGCCGAGTCGAATCCAGTCGAAGATGAATGCCTGCTGGGTGATCGACATCGACTGTCCCGGTGGCATGCGTGCACCGATGCCCGGCGTGTCGCAATTGACCTTGAGAAACAGCAGGCTGGCCAACGGATTGCCCGGTGCGACCCGCAGGATCGACGAGTCCTGCGCGCTCGGGACGCCGACCAGGTTACCGTAGGAGAATCCCTCGCCGAGCCCGAGGTTGGCGGCGCCGGTCTCCATCGGATGACAGCTCGTGCACAACCCGGACATCGGATCCTCGGGATCGGTCTGCGCCTGCCAGATTCCCTGCAACTGCCCATAGGTAAATTGCGTGAACGGCGCGATGGCGCTGATGCTCGCGCACCCACTGGGTCCGCCTTGCGGAGTTGCCGAGGCCGCGGTGGCAGCCACGAGCCCGATTGCTGCCAAGATTAGTCGATGCATCGGCATGCCCAAAAATGTGAGGAATCCAGCCTAGTCGCAAACGCGTCTGGAGGCTGTCGGTTGACGTGTGCCGATGGCATGGACGTGTCGTTTGGGCTGACCAGCGGCTCGCGGTGGATCGCATCCTCGTAGGTCACGTTGCCCCCGCGACATGAACATTTTTCGCGTCACGTCGATTCGGGCGCTACGTACACCAGGGCCAACGCAACCTGGTGTCACGTAGCGCCGGATTTCCATGTATCGCGCGGACGCACGCAACCTGCGCGCATCGTGACCTACGTCCCGCTGCTTTTAATCTGCGCAAATCTGCGAAATCTGCGGATAGATCGCTTTTGCCTTGATCCGCCGACAAGGCTCAAGCCTCGTACTTGACCTCGATCACCTCGAAGCTGCGCTTGCCGCCCGGGGTCTCGATGTTGACGATGTCCCCCTCGCTCTTGCCGATGAGTGCGCGGGCGACGGGTGAGCTGACGGAGATCATGCGTTGCTTGATGTCGGCTTCGAGGTCGCCGACGATCTGGTACATGACCTTCTCGTCGGTGTCCTGGTCGGCGAGTTCGATGGTGGCGCCGAAGACAATGCGCGAACCGGCATTCAGCTTGCTGGTATCGATGATCTCGGCATTCGCCAGCGTGACTTCGATGTCGGCGACGCGCGCCTCGGCGAAGCTCTGCTGCTCGCGGGCGGCATGGTACTCGGCGTTCTCGCGCAGGTCGCCGTGGGCGCGCGCTTCGGCGATCGCGGCAATGATCTGCGGACGCACCACGGATTTGAGGTGCTCAAGCTCGGTGCGCAGTTTCAGCGCGCCGCGGTGGGTCAAGGGAGACCGTTTCATACAATGCGCTCCTGCAATTCTTTGTGCAGTTCTTTCAGTGAGTTGACTTCGACGACATCGGCGAAATCGAGTGCGTGAACCATCGCATAAGCGCCGGACAAAGTCGTCGAGTACGGAATCTTGTGCTGCAGCGCCTCGCGCCGGATGGAGAAAGAATCGGCGATGGCCTGTCGACCTTCCGTGGTGTTGACGATGAACGCGACCTCGTCATTCTTGATCAGGTCGACGATGTGCGGGCGCCCTTCCTGCACCTTGTTGATGCGCTGGCAGGGAACACCCGCTGCAATCAGCGCATCGCAGGTGCCGCGCGTGCCGACCAGGCGGAAACCGCGCGCCCACATATCCCGGGCGAGCTTCACCAGGCGCAGCTTGTCGGCATCGCGCACCGAGACAAAGGCCTTGCCGGTGGTCAGGGTGGCGACGTTGGCGCCCATCTTGGCGCGCGCAAACGCGGCCCCGAACGAGCGGCCGACACCCATGACCTCGCCAGTCGAACGCATCTCCGGGCCGAGGATGGGATCAACGCCTGGGAACTTGGCAAACGGGAACACCGGCTCCTTCACCGAGAAATACTTCGGGATGATTTCCGTGGTCGTGCCTTGCGATACCAACGACTGCCCGACCATGCAGCGCGCCGCGATCTTGGCCAGCGCAACCCCGGTCGCCTTGGCGACGAAGGGCACCGTGCGCGAGGCGCGCGGATTGACCTCGAGCACGAAGATATCCTCGCCCTGGATCGCAAACTGCGTGTTCATGAGGCCGATGACCTTGAGCGCCTTCGCCATCATCGTGACTTGCCGTCGCAACTCGTCCTGCATTTCCGGGGAAAGCGAATACGGCGGTAGTGAGCACGAGGAGTCGCCCGAGTGCACACCGGCCTCCTCGATGTGCTCCATGATCCCGCCGATAAGCACGTCGGTGCCGTCGCAGATGCAATCGACATCGACTTCGGTGGCGTTGTCGAGGAAGCGGTCGAGCAGCACTGGCGACTCGTGCGAGACACGCACCGCGTCGACCATGTAGCGGCGCAGGTCGGCCTCGTTGTGCACCACTTCCATCGCGCGCCCACCGAGCACATACGACGGGCGCACGACCAGTGGATAGCCGATTCCGCGCGCGAACAGGGCCGCCTCTTCCACCGTTCGCGCAGTGCGATTTGGCGGTTGCTTGAGGCCGAGCTCGGTGATCAGCTGCTGGAAGCGCTCGCGGTCTTCGGCGAGGTCGATTGAATCGGGCGAAGTGCCAATGATCGGCGCGCCCTCGCGCTCGAGCGCGCGCGCCAGCTTGAGCGGGGTCTGGCCACCGTACTGGACCACCACGCCGACCGGCTTTTCCTTGTCGATGATCTCGAGGACATCCTCGAGCGTGACCGGCTCGAAATAGAGGCGATCGGAGGTGTCGTAATCGGTCGACACGGTTTCTGGATTGCAGTTCACCATGATGGTTTCGAAGCCATCTTCGTGCAGCGCGAGCGCGGCATGCACGCAGCAATAGTCGAACTCGATGCCCTGCCCGATGCGATTCGGACCGCCGCCCAGGACGATGATCTTCTTGGCGTTGGTCGGCTCGGCCTCGCAGACCTGTTCATAAGTGGAATAGAGATAGGCGGTGCTGGTCGCGAATTCAGCCGCGCACGAATCGACGCGCTTGTAGACCGGCCGGATGCCGAGCGCGCGCCGCAGCGTGCGCAGCGCGGTCTCGTCCGAACGCACCAGGTGCGCGAGGCGCGAATCGGAGAAACCCTTGCGCTTGAGCGCGAACATGCGCGTGGCATCGAGCGCGTGCATGCCCTGGCTGGCGACTTCGATTTCGGTGCGCACCAGGTCTTCGATCTGCACCAGGAACCATGGATCGATCGCGCACAGCTCATGCACTTCTTCGACGCTCATTCCGGCGCGAAAGGCGTCCGCGACGAAGAAGACGCGATCCGGGCGCGGCTCGCGCAGCTCGCGCTTGAGCAGCGTCCGGGCGTCGGCGTCATATGGCGCCTCGACCCGCGGGTTGAGCCCGTCGCTGCCGATTTCCATGCCACGCAGCGCTTTCTGCAGCGACTCCTGGAAGGTGCGCCCGATCGCCATGACCTCGCCGACCGACTTCATCTGCGTGGTCAGGCGCGCGTCGGCCTTCGGGAATTTCTCGAAGGCGAAGCGCGGAATCTTGGTGACGACGTAGTCGATTGCCGGCTCGAACGAAGCTGGCGTCAAGCCCGCCGTGATGTCGTTGCGCAGCTCGTCGAGCGTGTAGCCGACGGCGAGTTTGGCCGCGATCTTGGCGATCGGGAAACCAGTCGCCTTGGACGCCAGCGCGGACGATCGCGACACGCGCGGATTCATCTCGATGACGACCACGCGGCCATCCTTGGCGTTGATGCCGAACTGCACGTTCGAGCCGCCGGTGTCGACGCCGATCTTGCGCAGCACCGCGATGGATGCGTCGCGCAGGCGCTGGTACTCGCGATCGGTGAGCGTCTGCGCGGGCGCCACCGTGATCGAGTCCCCAGTGTGCACGCCCATCGGATCGAAGTTCTCGATCGAGCAGACGATGATGCAGTTGTCCTGGGTGTCGCGGACGACCTCCATCTCGTACTCTTTCCAGCCGAGCACGCTTTCCTCGATCAGCACTTCCGACGTCGGCGACAGATCGAGCCCGCGGGTGGCGATCTCGATGAATTCCTCGCGGTTGTAGGCGATGCCGCCGCCGGATCCGCCGAGCGTGAACGAGGGCCGGATGATGGTCGGGAAGCCCACCGTCGGCTGGATTGCCAGCGCCTGCTCCAGCGTTCGCGCAATCTGCGCCTTCGGGCAGTCGAGGCCGATCTCCGCCATCGCATGCCGGAACAACTCGCGGTCTTCCGCCAGCCGGATCGCCTCCCGCGAAGCCCCGATCAGCTCCACCCCGAACTGCTCCAGCACGCCCCGATCCGCGAGCTCCAGCGCTGCATTCAGCGCCGTCTGCCCGCCCATCGTCGGCAACAGCGCATCCGGCCGCTCCTTCTCGATGATCCGCGCCAGCGTCGCCCAATTCAGCGGCTCGATATAAGTAGCATCGGCCATGTCCGGGTCAGTCATGATCGTCGCCGGATTGCTGTTTACCAGCACCACCCGATATCCCTCGCTTTTAAGCGCCTTACAAGCCTGCGCCCCCGAATAATCAAACTCACAAGCCTGCCCAATCACAATCGGCCCCGCGCCGATGATCAGGATGGATTTAAGGTCGGTGCGTTTTGGCATTGGGTCTCGGGTTCCTTGAACAGTTTTATTTTTGACGCAAATGAACGCAAAGGGAGCAAAGCGGCGCAAAAAAATCAGATCGGAGTTGCCTCGTCATGGCGACAGACCACCCGGTGAACAGTTAATCGATTCGGCCCAAAATTGAGGAGCAACCCCACGGTGTAACCGGTCGCGCGCAGGTAATTCAACACTTGGGCGCGATGTACCGGCACCACCTGCTCGATAGTCTTGATTTCGATGAGTATCTTTTCGTCAATGACCAAATCTGCGACATAGTCCCCAACGATAACTCCGCGGAACTTCACCGTCAGAGGTAGCTGTTGAGCAACTGAAATACCGGCTCTGGCAAGCTCGACCACCAAGGCATTTTCGTAAACGCGCTCAAGAAACCCATAACCCAGTTGGCGCCGGACCTCGATCGCGCAAGCAATCACTCGACGGGAAAGGATTTGCTCAGGCATGGCTATTTTTGCGTCCCTTTGCTCCCTTAGCGTCCCTTTGCGTCAAAAACCATCTCTACAAATTTGTCGAACAGCCCGACAACGTCGTGTGGCCCCGGGCTCGCCTCCGGGTGCCCCTGAAAGCTGAAAGCCGGCGCATCCAACAGTGATATTCCTTGATTTGATCCATCGAAGAGAGATCGGTGGGTGACTTTCACGTTAGCCGGAACGGTCGTCTCGTCGATGCAAAAGCCGTGGTTCTGGCTGGAGATCATGACGCGGCCGGTTTCTAGATCGATGACGGGATGGTTGGCGCCGTGGTGGCCGAACTTCATTTTCATGGTGCGGGCGCCGGCGGCGAGGCCGAGGAGTTGGTGACCAAGGCAGATGCCGAAGATCGGGATTTTTTTGGCGAGGAAGACGCGGATGGCGGCGACCGCGTAGTCGCAGGGCTCCGGATCGCCGGGGCCGTTGGCGAGGAAGATGCCATCGGGGTTCATGGCGAGCACGTCGTCGGCGGGCGTCTGCGCCGGCACGACGGTGACGCTGCAGCCGCGGTCGACCAGCAGGCGCAGGATATTGCGCTTGATTCCGAAGTCGTAGGCCACGACCTTGAATTCGCCGCTACCTTTCTTGAATGAGGCGCTGTCGAGGTCGTACACGCCTTCGTTCCACTCGTAGCGCTCGGCGACGCTGACCACCTTGGCGAGGTCGAGGCCCTTGAGTCCCGGAAAGCTGCGGGCGAGTGCGAGCGCGGCTTCCGCGTTGGCGTCGGGTCCAGCGACGATGGCGCCCGGCTGGGCGCCGTGTTCGCGCAGGATGCGGGTCAGCGCGCGGGTGTCGATTTCCGCAATCGCCACGACGTCGCGAGCGACCAGATACTCAGCCAGGCTGCTTTCGCTGCGCCAGTTGCTCGCCGTCAGCGGCAGGTCGCGGATGACGAGGCCCGTCGCAAAAATACCGCGCGACTCTTCATCGGCCGCGTTGCATCCGGTGTTGCCGATATGAGGATAGGTCAGCGTGACAATCTGCTGGGCGTACGAGGGATCGGTAAGGATCTCCTGGTAGCCCGTCATCGCCGTGTTGAACACCACTTCGCCACTGCGCGCGCCATGCGCGCCAATCGCTATCCCATTGAAAACGCTGCCATCGGCCAGGGCCAGGATTGCAGGAACACGCGCCATGCTCGAACTCCAGATGCGACAAGACCCGCGGATCACCTGCTGGTGATCCGATTGGGCTGATCGGGTGGGATCGTGCGGATGATAACCGCTATGGATGTCTGTGTGACCCCAGAATGCGGGGTGGTAGCCAATTTCGTTGAATAATATTCAAAATGGCTGGAGCGATATGCGGATGGGGACGTAGGCCGCTGTGCCGCGCAGCGGCTCTGCGGCGCTTTTGGGGCTTAAAGGAAAGCCGCGGAGAGCGCTGCGCGCACTCCGCGCTACGTGCGCCCCGCGCCAGGCACCGCGCCCTACGCACTCACCCCAGCACATCCGAGACGTCGTACCAACCCGCCTTCTGCCGTGCCAGCCAGATCGCGCTGCGCACGGCGCCGGTGGCGAAGATGCCGCGTGAGTTGGCGCGGTGGGTAATCTCGATGCGCTCGCCCTCGGAGGCGAACATCACCGTGTGCTCGCCGACCACATCGGCAGCGCGCATGACGGCGAAGCCGATTTCGTCGGGAGTCCGGACCTCGCTGGTGCCGTGGCGCGCGTAGCGAAACACGTCCTCGAAGGCGTGCTGACGCGCGTCGGCAATGGCGCGTCCCAGCGCAAGCGCCGTGCCCGACGGCGCATCGCGCTTGCCGCGGTGGTGAATCTCGAGAATCTCGGCCTCGAATTCGGGACCGAGCTGCGTGGCCGCTAGCGCCGCCATGCGCTTGAGCAAGGCCACCCCGAGGCTGAAATTGGCGCTCCAGAGCACCGGTATGTTCTCGGAAGCGAGCTTGAGGCGCTCCACCTGATGATCGTCGAGACCGGTTGTGCCACAGACGAACGCAATCTTGCGCGATTGGGCAATCGCGAGTGCAGTTTCGAGCGCGTCGGGTGTGGAGAAATCGAGGATTGCATCGACCGGAACTTCCGGGTCGAGATGCGCCAGGAAGTCGATATCGGGGGCGCCCTTTCCGAGGATGCTGGAGAGCGGTTCGTCATGGGACGGCGACGCGGCACGCACCAGGGCGGCGGTGATCACGCAGTCGGTTCGATTTCGCGCCGCCTGCAGGATCTCGATGCCCATGCGGCCGGAGGCGCCGTGGATGGCGAGGCGAATGGGGGTGGTCATTGGTGGATTCCTCGGCAAGCCCCTGCTGCTAACGTAGGTCATGTTGCCCGCGAAAGCGGGCTACTTGACGCTTTTGCCGGCCAAGCGTCAAGTAGCCCGCTTCGCGGGCAACATGACCTACGACAGCAAAGGCGACCCGGGCGAAAAGTTGCGCCTACGCCCCGATCCGCCCAAAGAAATCCTTGACGCTATCCAGCCACGAGCTCGAGCGCGGGCTGTTGCGCATGGCGTCTTCGCCGGTGAAGCTGGTTTCGAGCTGTGCGAGCAATTCGCGCTGCTCGGCGTTGAGCTTGACCGGCGTCTCGATCACGACCCGGCACATGAGATCGCCCTTGCTGTGACTGCGCACGGATTGCACGCCCTTGCCGCGCAGCCGGAACAGCTTGCCGGTCTGCGTGCCGTCGGGGATCTTGAGCAGTGCGCTGCCGTCGAGCGTCGGCACCTTGAGCTCCCCGCCAAGCGCGGCGGTGGTCACGCGAATGGGGATCTCGCAATAGAGATCGTCGCCATCGCGCTTGAAGATCGCATGCTCGCGCACTGCGATCTCGACATAGAGATCACCAGCGCTCGCGCCCGAAGGCCCGGCTTCGCCCTCGCCACTCAAGCGGATGCGATCGCCCTGATCGACGCCGCCCGGCACCTTGACGCGCACGACTTTCTCTTCCTCGAGCCGGCCATGTCCGTCGCAATGCTTGCACGGGTTGGCGACCGACTTGCCGGCGCCGCCGCAGGTCGGACAGGTCTGCTGGATGGAGAAGATGCCGTTCTGCACGCGCACCCGACCCTGCCCGGCGCAGCTGCGACAAGTGGTGGTCTTGCCGTCAGCCGAGCCCGTGCTCGCGCAATGGTGGCAGCCGACCAGCGTCGGCACGCGGATCTCGCGCTCGACGCCCGTCACCGCTTCTTCGAGGTCGAGCTCCATGACGAAACGCAGGTCCGAGCCACGCCGCTGCCGCTGCTGTCCGCCGCGACCACCACCGAAGATGTCGCCGAAGATGTCGCCGAATATGTCGCCCAGATCCGACGGCCCACCAGCGCCGCCGCGGCCATTGTGCAGTCCCGCATGCCCGTGCCGGTCGTAGACCGCACGCTGCTCGCTCGACAGCACCTCGTAGGCTTCCTTGGCTTCCTTGAACTTGTCCAAGGTCGCCGGATCATCCGGATTGCGATCCGGATGCAGCTTCATCGCGAGCCGGCGATAAGCCTTCTTGATGTCCTCCTCGGAAGCATTCTTCTGAACCCCGAGAACCTCATAGTAATCGCGCTTGGACATCGTCTCTGTGGTCATCTGTAGGTCTGGCGTTCAACCAACTACACGTCGGCCGGTAGTTTTGATTGTTGACGCAAAGGAACGCAAAGGGGGCAAAGGGACGCAAAAAAGAAGCAACCGGAAGGATTCGACCGTGCATCCTCTGACCCGCTCTCCTTAGCGTCCCTTTGCTCCCTTAGCGTGCCTTTGCGTCAAAAAAACGCACCTTCAACGGCGCGAGATCTTCACGCAAGGAAGGCGCGACTCTCGCCGCGCCTTCGCATTCTCGCACCGCGGACGGCGATCCTTAGCTCTTGGAATCGTCGACTTCGGTGAACTCGGCATCGACGACGTCGTCGGCCGGGGCGCTGCCGGCTGCACCGGACTGCGGGGCCGGACCGGCGCTCGGGCCGTCACCGGAACCGGCTGACGATGCCGCGCGGAGGTTCTGCGAGGCTTCGGCCAGGGCCTGGGTCTTGGCTTCGATTGCGGCCTTGCTGTCACCCTTCATGGCGACTTCGAGCTCGGAGATGGCGGCTTCGGCCTTGGCGATCTGCGCGCCGTCGACCTTGTCGCCCGAGTCCTTGATCGCACGACGGGTCTCGTGGAGCAGCGCGTCGGCCTGGTTGCGAGCGCCGACCAGTTCGTGGAACTTCTTGTCCTCGTCCTTGTGGGTCTCGGCGTCCTTGACCATCTGCTGGATCTCTTCCTCGGAGAGGCCGGATCCCGCCTTGATCTCGATGCGCTGTTCCTTGCCGGTCTTCTTGTCCTTGGCCGACACATGCAGGATGCCATTGGCATCGATGTCGAAGGTCACTTCCACTTGCGGCATGCCACGCGGCGCCGGCTCGATGCCGGCGAGGTCGAACTTGGCCAGCGCCTTGTTGAAGCGCGCCTGCTCGCGTTCGCCCTGCAGCACGTGGACGGTCACCGCCGTCTGGTTGTCCTCGGCGGTCGAGAACACCTGGCCCGCACGCGTCGGGATCGTGGTGTTCTTTTCGATCAGCTTGGTCATCACGCCACCCAGCGTCTCGATGCCGAGCGACAGCGGGGTCACGTCGAGCAGCAGCACGTCCTTGACGGTACCGGCGAGCACACCACCCTGGATCGCGGCGCCAATGGCGACGGCCTCATCCGGATTGACGTCCTTGCGCGGCTCCTTGCCGAAGAACTCCTTGACCGCGTCCTGCACCTTCGGCATGCGCGTCTGGCCGCCGACGAGGATGACCTCGGCGATGTCGGTGATGCGCAGGCTCGCGTCCTGCAGCGCCGTGCGGCACGGGTCGATGGTGCGCTTGATCAGGTCATCGACCAGCGACTCGAGCTTGGCGCGCGTCAGCTTGACGTTGAGATGCTTCGGGCCGCTCGCATCCATGGTCACGTACGGCAGGTTGACATCGGTCTGCATCGACGACGACAGCTCGATCTTGGCGCGCTCCGCCGCGTCCTTCAGGCGCTGCAGTGCGAGCGGATCGTTGCGCAGGTCGATGCCCTGCTCCTTGCGGAATTCGTCGACCAGGAAGTCGATGACGCGACGGTCGAAGTCTTCGCCGCCCAGGAACGTATCCCCGTTCGTCGCCAGCACTTCGAACTGCTTCTCGCCGTCGACTTCGGCAATCTCGATGATCGAGACGTCGAACGTACCGCCGCCAAGATCGTAGACCGCGATCTTGCGATCGCCGGCGCCCTTCTTGTCCATGCCATAGGCAAGCGCGGCCGCGGTCGGCTCGTTGATGATGCGCTTGACGTCGAGACCGGCAATGCGGCCGGCGTCCTTGGTCGCCTGGCGCTGGCTGTCGTTGAAATACGCCGGAACGGTGATCACCGCTTCGGTGACGGCCTCACCGAGATAATCCTCGGCGGTCTTCTTCATCTTCATCAGCACGCGCGCGGAAATCTCCGGCGGCGCCATCTTCTTGCCGTTGACCTCAACCCAGGTGTCGCCATTGTCGGCGTCGACGATCTGGAAGGGCGCGATCGAAATTTCCTTCTGCACCACTTGTTCGCTGAACTTGCGGCCGATCAGGCGCTTGATGCCATACAGCGTGTTCTTGGGATTGGTGACCGCTTGGCGCTTGGCCGCCGCGCCGACCAGCACCTCGCCGTCCTTGGTGAATGCGACCACCGACGGGGTCGTACGGTCGCCTTCCGAATTCTCGATGACCTTGACCGAGCCACCCTCGACGACCGCCACGCATGAATTGGTCGTTCCGAGATCGATACCGATGATCTTGCCCATTTTTGTTCGCTCCTGAACTGAATCGGGGCTAAGAAACCCCAGCCGTTGACTTGAAATATGGTCGCAACCGCAAAGCCCAAGGGCTTGCAGTCACATTGCGTTTAGGACGAGGGACCAGTGCTCACCAGCACCAGGGCCGGCCGGACCAGGCGCTCGTGCAGCAAGTAGCCTTTCTGCAGCACGCTCACGACATGGTCGGCCGCGACTTCCTGGCTCGGGAGCATGCCCATGGCTTGGTGCTGCTCCGGGTTGAATGCTTGGCCGACCGGGTCGACGACAACGACGCCCTGGCTCTCCACTGCCTTGCGCAGGAGCTTCAGTGTCATGTCTGCACCGGTCCGAAAGCTGTCGACGCCCGCGCCCGCAACTTCGGTCGCCTTGATGCCCTGCTCGAGGCTGTCGATCACCGGCAGCAGGTCACCCAGGATGCGGTCATTGGCGAACTTGCGGGCCTGCTCGAACTCGCGCAGCCAGCGCTTGCGCTGATTTTCGGTCTCGGCGCGGTCGCGCACGATCTGCGTTTCGAGCTCGGCGATGCGCGCGTGGAGTCCCTCGACGCTGTCGGCCGGGCCGAATCCTTCGCTGTCAACCTGCCCGTCGTTCGGACGCTCGTTTTCCGCCGATGCATGCATTTCCGGCCACTCCATACGCGTCTTGAACGCGGTTTGTTAAAGGTGGGCGCAAAACTGGGGGCGCATCAACCCAGATTCAAGGCGGCGCCGACGGCTTGGGCCGTAGCCCGTACGATGGGAATGACCCGCTGATAGTCGAGGCGGGTGGGCCCGATCACCCCGAGCACGCCGATGGGTGTCCCGCCGCGCCGATAAGGCGCCGTGATCACCGCGCACGACGCAAAGGGCTGGAAGCCCGACTCCTCGCCGATGAACAGGCGCACGTCATCGGCGCGCACCGAGTGCTCGACCAGCTCGAGGAGGTCGCGCTGTTGCTCGAAGGCATCGATCAAGCCGCGCAGTTGCCCGACGTCTGCGAGCTCGGCATGCGCAGCCAGCCGGCTTTCGCCCGCGATCAGCAAGCTCTCCGCTGCCGGGCAGTTGAAGGCTTGCCCGACCGCATCGATCAGCTGGCTGCTGCCCGCGTCGAGCTCGTCCTTGGCCTTCTGCAGCTCCTGTTGCAAGGTCGACTGGATCGCGTTGAGGCAATGGCCGTTGAAGCGCTCATTGATGGCCCGCGCCGCCCGCTCCAGCTGTGCGGGCGCAAACGGCCGCTCGGTCTGGACCAGACGGTTCTGTACATGCCCGTCGTCCAGCACCAGGATCACCAGCACCCGCCGCGGCCCCAGCTGCACGAATTCGACCTGTCGGACCGCGAGATGATCGTGCCGAGGTACCGAAACGATGCCGGCGCATTCGGTCAACTCCGACAGCAGGCGGCTCGCTGAGCGCAGCACTTCATCGGGTACGCCGCTGCTCGGCAAGCGCGATTGAATGTCCTCGACCAGCGGCCCGGAGGGCTGCTCGATCTGGATCAGCGAATCAACAAAAAGTCGATAACCCTGCGGCGTCGGCACCCGCCCGGCCGAAGTGTGCGGCGAGCGGATCAGACCGCCCGCCTCGAGATCCGCCAGGATATTGCGCACCGTCGCAGGACTCAGGTCGAGCCCACACTCCCGCGCCAGCCTCCCGGACGCCACCGGCTCCCCACCCTCGATGTAGCAGGCAATGAGATCACGCAACAATCGACGCGAACGGGTGTCGAGGGTCTTCAATCGTCAGCGCCGGGTTGGGGTCGGGGAAGATGTGGGGGCGGTGGAGCGCTGTGACAAGGGTTTCGGTTTTGGTTGTCGGTTTCGGAAAAAGCACTAAGGGGCGCGCCGACTGCTCTTACCGAAACCGAAAACCGAAACCGACACCACGCTCCGGCGCTGGCATTATCCGCCCTCGCCTCCCACCTCGACCCGCACCGCCATGCTGCAGCTCCTCACCATCCGTGACCTTGCTGTGGTCGGCCGCGTCGATCTCGCGATCGATACCGGCATGAGCGTGATCACGGGCGAGACGGGCGCGGGCAAGTCGATCCTGGTGGATGCGTTGTCGCTGATCGCCGGCGGGCGCGCGGACAGTGGTGCGGTGAGATCAGGAGCGGACCGAACCGAGATCAGCGCCGAATTCGACCTCGACGGACGCACCAACGCGCTCGACTGGCTGTCCGAGCAGGCGCTCGACGAGGACGGCGCCTGCCTGATGCGGCGCGTCGTGCGCGCCGACGGCGGTTCGCGCGGCTTTATCAACGGCCGCGCGGCGACCTTGCAACAGATGCGCGAGCTGGCCGGCCTGCTCGTCGAGATCCACGGCCAGCACGAACACCAGGCGCTGCTGACGCGGACGCATCAGCTGGACCTTCTCGACCAGTACGCCCGCTGCTCAGCCCTCGCGGACAGCGTCCGCGAAGCGTGGTCGCGCTGGCGCGAGCTGACTCAGGAAATCGAAGGCCTGCGCAGCAACGCCAAGACCGGCAGCGATCTTGCCGACTTCCTGCGCCACGAGCGCAAGGAGCTGGAACGCGCGGACGTATCGGAAGAACGCGTGCAGAAACTCGAACACGACCATCGCAGGCTCGCGCACGCCGGCGAGATCCTGACGGGCCTCACCCGCGTCGAAGCGCAGCTCGGCAGCGACGAAGGGGACAGCGTCGAGAGCTTGCTCGGTGCCGCCCAACATGAGCTCGAGCGCATGCTCGGCGTAGACTCAGGTCTGTCGGAGGCGATCAACCTGCTGACCAGCGCGCAGGTGCAGGTCGAAGAAGCGCTGTCGGAAATCCGGCGTCGCCGCGATGGCATCGACCTCGACCCGGAGCGACTGGCGGGGCTCGAGCAAGACCTGGCGCGCCTGCACGCGCTCGCACGCAAGCATCGCGTCCCGATGAGCGAGCTGAAAAATGTCCTCGTCGATCTCGGTGCTCGCCTGGCACAAGCGGAAGGCGCGAGCGCGCGCCTCGATGGGCTCGAGATCGAGATCAAGGCTGCGTTCGACCGCTATTCCAAGCTCGCGGCCGAGCTGAGCGGGCTGCGTCGATCAGCTGCAACGGCGCTGGAGAACGAGGTCACCCGGCTGATGCAGGAGCTCGGCATGACCGGCGGTCGTTTCGAAATTGCGCTCGAAAGCGTCGGCGAAGCGCCGCAGCCAAATGGCCTCGAACAGATCGAATTCCTGGTCACCGCCAACGCCGGCATGGCTCCGCGCGCGTTGCGCAAAGTCGCTTCTGGCGGTGAACTGGCGCGCATCAGCCTCGCCATCAAGGTCGCCACGATCGCGCTCGAAGACACGCCTGTGCTGGTCTTCGATGAGGTCGATTCCGGCATCGGCGGCGCCGTCGCCGAGATTGTCGGCCGCAAGCTCAGAGAGCTCGGTCGCCGCCGGCAGGTTCTCTGCGTCACCCACCTGCCCCAGGTCGCCGCCTGCGCCCACCAACACTTTCGCGTGACCAAGCAGCAGGTCGAGAACCGGACCGAGTCGTTCGTCGAAGACCTGGACAAGCCCGCTCGCATTGCCGAGCTCTCGCGCATGCTCGGCGGCGTTGACATCACCGCCGCGACACGGGCGGCCGGCAAGGACTTGCTGGAGCGGCTGAGCCGCGGGTGATGCCTCCGTGGGTTCGGACCTTGTCCGAACGCTCCTACTCCAGCCCTGCCAAAAAGGGTCCGGACAAGGTCCGGACCCACCAAGGTCCGGACCCACATCTACGGCTTCTATTTCGCCTTCTTCGGCTTCACGTACAACACCAGACTGTGCTCTTCGAGCTCATAGCCATGCGCATCAGCAATCTCGCGCTGCAGGCGTTCGATCTCGGCGTTCTGGAACTCGATGACCTTGCCGGTCTCGATGCACACCATGTGGTCGTGATGCCCGTCCTGGTCGAGCTCATAGACCGATTGCCCACCTTCGAAATGGTGCCGGACCACGATCCCGGCGGTCTCGAATTGGTTGAGCACGCGATAGACCGTCGCCAGGCCAATGTCGTCGCCTTGGTCCAGGAGCTCGCGATAGACGTCCTCGGCGGTCATGTGTTTCTTGCCACTCATGCTCAAGGTATCGAGGATGCGCATGCGCGGATGGGTGACCTTGAGCCCCACTTTGCGCAGGTCCTGGCCCTCGGCGTGGCGTTCGGCGGGGTGTGGCATGGGCTAACCTCGAGAGTTGTTCGGGCCGGGTTGCCCTTTGCGGCTGTATTATCACCGGTTCACTATCGTCGTCGTTGGAAAACCTATGCGTCTGATCGCGGTCCTGCTGCTCGCCTCGCTTTCCACTGGCTGTGGCCTGCTCTACAAGCAAAACGTGCAACAGGGGAATGTCCTCGAGTCCGAGCAGGTCGATTCGCTCAAGCCCGGCATGACCAAGCGCCAGGTGATGCTGGTACTCGGCACCCCCGCCGTGCAGAGCCCATTTCACGATGACCGCTGGGACTATGTCTCGAGCTTCGAGAGCGATGGCAAGACCGACCTCAAGCGCCTGAGCGTGATCTTTGCCGACAACGTGCTTACCCGAATCGAGGGCGACTACGAAGTTGGCAAGGGCGTGAAGGCGGAAGGCGCCGATCCGGAAGTGCCGAAGACGGAACCAGCGCCGGAATCGGAAACCAGCGCGGAGTAGCGGCTCTTGCTGCCTTGGTGGGTTCGGACCTTGTCCGAACGCTTTTTCATCCGACCCGAGTAAATGCGTCCGGACAAATTCCGGACCCACGAGAGCCGAACTAACGCGCTTTGGCCGCCCTTCTGCGCCGCGACTCCATCGGATCGAAATGCAGTGGCCGGTAGATCTCTACGCGGTCGCCATCCGCCAGCGGCGTGCCGCGGTCGCAGCGTTGGCCGAAAACTCCGAAGCGCAGTTCCACCCCGGCGCCCACCGATGCGAGCAAACCTGACGCAGCCAGTGCATCGTCGAGCGTCGCCCCTGCCGGCAGGCTGAGCGCGATGAGCTGCTGCTGGTCGGGCAGCGCATACGCCACTTCGACCCGGATCGCGCTCATGCGCCGTGTCCACGGCCGTCACTGCTAGAGTTGAGCCCCAGCAAACGCGTCCGCGCGCAGCTCAGACCTACCACCGGCAAGTCACCCGCATCCGCATAAGATGCGGTGTCACGCGCCAAATCCATGGAATGGAAATCGCCAGATGGCAAAGAAAAAGGACGATAGCGCAACCGGCAAGGTCATCGCCGTCAACAAGCGCGCGCGCTTCGAATACCACATCGACGAACGCATCGAAGCCGGCATCGTGCTGCAGGGCTGGGAAGTCAAGAGCCTGCGCCAAGGCCGGATCTCGTTCGGCGAATGCTATGCGCTGATCCGCAACAACGAGATGTACCTGTTCGGGGCCCAGATCGCACCCTTGAGCTCGGCGTCGACCCACGTCATCACCGAAAACACGCGCCTGCGCAAGCTGCTCATGCACCGCCGCGAGATCGACAAGCTGGTCGGCTCCATCGAGCGCAAGGGCTACACCATCGTGCCGCTTCAGCTCTACTGGAAATCCAACAAGGTCAAGGTCGAGCTCGGCATCGCCAAGGGCAAGCAGCAGCACGACAAACGCGACTCTGAGAAAGACAAGGATTGGCAGCGCGACAAGGCGCGGATCATGCGCGACAGCCGGAAATGACAGCGCGACGTGGGTCTGCGCAGCGCCCGGACCCGTTTTTGGTCGTGGGTCTGCGCTGTGCGAGGATTCTTTTATGGTGGTGCGTCTGCGCTGTGCGCGGACTCTTTCGTGGCGACCTGCTGGGGAAACCATCCGCGCGCAGCGCAGACGAACCAAAAGCTCAAGCCAAGACGCGCGCAAACTGAACGCGCATCGCCACCATCATTGCAAGCTCACCCCCCACGCCCTACTATGGGTTTGCAACTTTGGGGGCGCATTGGCTTCGACGGAAGTCATCGAAACCTTGGGTGCATGCCGAGGGGGTAGCTTTCCTCGTTAATCCAGCTGCAAGACTCTAGTCGCGAACGACGAAGTCTACGCTCTAGCAGCCTAAGGGCTGCTTAACCACCCTACCTTCTGTTCGTGGTCGGTAAAGGTGGGTCAGAATCACGAAATCGAGAGCCGAACGGGTCTGACGTCGGCATCTAAAACTTCCAGACTGGTCTCGTAGTGTGCCTGCCGGTGGGCGTTCTACGAGACGAGAAAAAAACATCCGGCTAAGCATGTAGATCACGAGACGTAGGGCTTGCGGACGGGGGTTCAACTCCCCCCGCCTCCACCAAACACGAAAGCCGCCCGCAAGGGCGGCTTTTTTGTTTGGTGGGGGCGTGGGGAGTTGAAACACCGGGACGGGGGGTGAGGACCGCCGGCTTTCGACGC
>JANPJV010000144.1:0-36643 GCA_031425695.1 Rhodanobacteraceae bacterium
GCCAAACAACCCAGTCCTGGCTGAAAAGCGTCCGGACAAGGTCCGGACCCACACAAGCACGGTTAGGAACCACGTCGACTCGATCCATCACGCGCGCACCTTCTCGGCCAGCCAACCCGCCAGCTCGCCCGGGGTCATGGCCCCGACCTGCATGCCTTCGCGCACCAGGCGCGCAGCCATTTCGCGATCGTAGTTCGGCTTGGCCTGTGCACACAGGGCCGCAAGGCCCAGTACTTTTACGCCCGACTGCACCAGCGCGCGCACGCGCCCGACCAGTTCCTGCTCGCTGCCACCTTCGTAAAAGTCGCTCACCAGCACAACCACGCTGCGGCCGGGATTCGCGATGCGGGACTGCGCATAGGCCACGGCCTTGGCGATATCGGTGCCGCCGCCGAGCTGGACTTTCATCAGCAGCTCGACCGGATCGGCGACGTCGTCGGTGAGGTCGACCACGCTGGTATCGAAGGCGACAAGGCGCGTGCGCATGCCGGGCAAGCCCCACAGGCAGGCGGCCATCACCGCCGAGTGGATCACCGATTCGACCATGGACCCGCTCTGGTCGATGAGCAGGATGATGTCCCATGGCTCGGCATGGCGGCGGCTGCGGCTGATGAAGATGGGCCGCTCCAGGAACAGCTTGCGTCGCTCCGGATCCCAGCGCTTCAGGTTCGCGACCACCGTGCGGCGAAAATCGAAATTGCGCGCGATCTTCTGGAACGAGCGGCGGCGGCGATCGCGCGTCCCCGAGAACGCCTGGCGCACCTGCGTCGCCAACTTCTCCATGATCTTGCGCACCACTTGTGCGACCAGCTTGCGCGCGGCGGCGAGCACCTCCGGGTTCATCAGGTGCTTGGTGTGCAGCACCGCCCGCAGCAGCGATTCAGACGGCTCGATACGCTCGAGGACTTCGAGGTTGGTGACCACCTCGTCGATACCGTAGCGCTCGACCGCATCGCGTTCCAGGCGCTCGATCACCTCCTGCGGGAACAGCTCGTGGACGCTGTTGATCCAGTCCGGCGTCGACAGCTGCGAGGGATCGAGACCGCCGCTGCGCTCGCCGCGTGCGGCGCGGTCGGGGTCGCGCCCGTACAGCCATTCGAGCGCCGCATCGGCAGCGCGCGCGCTGCCGCCGAGGCCGCCAAGCGCACCGTCTGCAGGCTCGCCGAGCAAGAGGCGCCAGCGTTGCAGCGGCTCCGGGACTTCGAGCGTCATGCGCCGGATCCGAGGCCAAAGCGCGCCAGGCGCTCACGGCAGCGACGCTCCAGGAGCTGGTTCTGGGCAAGGGTTTCGGCCGGCAGCGCAAGCGCTTGCGTGAGCGCCCGCTGTGAGAGGTGCTCGGCCTTGTGCAGCCTGAGGACCTGCCGTGCAAGCGCGCCTCGCTCGCGCGGTGGCAGCCACGAAAAGGCGCCGCGGATGGCCGGCATGGCGAGCACGAACTCATCCTGGTCGAGGGCTTGAACGAGTGCGTCGAGGCCGGCGATGAATGCAGGCTCGTGCGCGAGCGCCTCACGGGCGAGCGCCACCAGGCCGGACAACGCATCGCCAAGCCGTGCCGGCGCCAGCGTGCCGAGCAATTGGAGCGCTTCGGTGAGCTCGCGCTGGCTGTTGTCGCTGTCGAGGGTGTAGAGGGCACCGATCGCCGCGCCGCGGCTCAAGGGATCGGCGGCTGCGTCGCGTGCCTTGCGAGCCAACACGGCAAGCAGGCGCTGGGGCTCGATGGCGAGGATCGCCGCATCGCCGGCATGGTCGCCGACTGATTCGTTCTGTCCGACATCGCGCAGGCTGGCCACGGCACGGATATGCGCGAGTGCTTCCGCTGTCGCGATTACAACGGGTGCTTCGAACAGCCACAGCGCGCGATCGAAGGCGGCTTCGATCACCGCGCACAACACCGGCGCGTCGGCCGTGCCGAGCAGCTGTCCGTGGCGCAACAATGGATGCAGCACGGCCAGCGCCGCGCCAATCGCTTCGAACGCGGGTTCGTGCGCGATCGCCGCGCGCAGCTCATCGAGCAGGCGCGCGGCGACGGCACTGAGGCCGGCGAAGGCGGCTCGATTGAGCCCACGGGTGAGCACGTCCAGGCGCCCGTGAGCGGCGCGCAATTCCTCCTCCAGACGAGCGCGCGCCGCGTCTTCAAGGCTCGCGCCATAGGCACCGGCCTCGATCAGCGCCGCCGTCTGTTCGATCGAGCTGCGCAGCTTCCAGGACTCGCGACGCTCACCCGAGAGCGCCAGGCGCGGGCCCTGCACGCGCTCGACGCCGGGCAAGCCGAGCAGCGACAACCGGTGCAAGGCGCGGCTGCGTTCACGGTCTTCGGGCTTGAGGAGATCGAGATTGAACTCGCCATCGAGGCTCAAGCCCAGCGCCTGCAATTGCGCATGCACCGACGCCACCAGTGGCGGCTGCGGCGTGCCGGGTGCGAGCTTGCCGGCAGCCTGGCCGGCCAGAACATCCATGACTTCGACGAGGATCGGGTCAGTGCCCGGGCGCAGCGGGCCGCGATAGCTCCACGGCAGCGCGGCCTCCTGCGCGTCCTTCAGCAGTGCACCGGCAATCGCATCCAGCCAGTCGGTCCGAAGTGCCGTTCGATGCCCGCGTAGCAGCGCCAGCCCTTTGGCGCGTGCATGCACGGCGATGAAATCGGCGGTCGAGGCCGGCAGCTTCTTCGCGCGCAGACGGCCCAGCACCTGTTGCAGCGCGCACGCCCCGGCGCCGCTCGCACCAAGTTCCCAGACCCATTGATACCAGGCCGGCGACGACATGCCCGAGGCATAGCCGCTGAAGGCATCCAGGCGCTTGTAGCTATAGGGGACCAGGTAAGAACCAAAGCGGAGCAGCTCCTGTGGGTCCGGACCTTGTCCGGACGCTTTTCCAGCAGCCCCCTCTGGCTGCGGTGTGGCCGGCGGGAGCAAGCCAGTGGCATCGCGAGCGAAGCCATCGATCGCGACCTCGGTCCAGAGCCGCGCAAGCGCCGGCGCATGGTAGCCACCGCAAATGACCACGACGGCGCCGTCTTTGCGGGCCATCGCCCAGGCAATCCAGCGCGCCATCATGTCTTCGCGCGCGCGATTGCCAGGCGAACCGGGATCGTCGTTACGCAGGTGCTCGAAGTACTGCGTCAGATGGGCGCTCAGGTCTTCGTCAGCACCCTCACCGGCCTCGGCCGCGCTCTCGAACAGATGGTCCCAAAGGCTGTCGCGTCCTTCGATGCCGAGCTGTTCCGCGAGCGCGGACGCGTACGCCTCGGACAGCGCTTCGTCGCTGGCATCGGCGGTATCCGCGTAGCGATTTGGCAGATCGCCGAGCGCGTCGTGCCAGGCCGGCAGATCGATGAACAAGGCGCGCGCTCCGACCTCCCGCGCCGCCACCAGCGCCTGCCACTCCGGCGAATGCTCCGCGAACGGCGACCACGACCCGCGCTGCGCGCTCGTACTGGAGAGATAGCTGTAGATGGCAAGCGGCAACCGGTGCGGCAGGTACAGCTCATCGATCCGCGCATTGAAATCTGCCGGACCCTCGATCAGCACATAGGCCGGTTTGCGCTCCCGAATCCGCGCCGCCACCAGCCGCGCACACGCGGGGCTGTGATGGCGGACACCGATGATCAGGGGGGAGGTCATCGAACGTAGGTCACGTTGCGCCCGCGATGTGCGTTCGCGCGCTACGACGTCGATCGGGCGCTACGTGACGGGGCCCGCGACGATGCGTGTCACGTAGCGTCCGAATGCACATTTCACCACGGCCCATCTTTTCGCGGACGCAACGTGACCTACAACAGCTTTCACCTGTGCGCGCGAGTCGATTCACGGCAGCCGGTGCCTGGCCTCGAAATATTCGCGCCAGTGGCTGCCGCTGCGCTTGCCCACCTTTTGTTCGAAATATCGGCGCAGCTTGGCGCGATCGTCGGCGTCGTCCTTGACCACGGTGCCCGCGATGCAGTCGACGAGATCAGCGGGGTTCCCCGACCGCTGTTCCAGGAACCAGGCGCGCACACCCACCGCGTGGGCGACGTTGACCGCCTCCGCCGTCGACATGACCGCGTTGAGACGGTCCATTGGTGCATCGCTCTTGGGCCCGTCGTGCTTGCCACGCAGGTCGCGGAAGGTGGAGACCAGGAGCTCGAGCACCGGTGCCGGCACGCCGACCGGGATACCACTGCGCGCAAGCAGGCGCGCTGACGCCTGTTCGACCAGTTCCAGTTCGCGCTCGTAATCGAGGATGGGAAAAACGGTTTCGAAGTCGAAGCGACGCTTGAGCGCAGCGCTCATTTCGTTGACGCCACGGTCGCGTGTGTTCGCCGTCGCGATGATGTTGAAGCCATCGCGGGCGTAGAGCATCGCGTGCTCACCGGAGAGCTCGGGCACCGCCATGACTCGATCCGAGAGCATGCCGAGCAGGCAGTCCTGGACTTCGAGTGGCGCACGCGTGATTTCCTCGAAGCGCACGACCTGGCCGTCCCGCATGCCCTGGAACAGCGGTGCCGGCACCATCGCCCGCGGGCTTGGGCCCTCGTTGATCAGCAGCGCATAGTTCCACGAATACTTGATCTGGTCTTCGGTGATCGATGCCCCGCCCTGGATGGTCAGGGTCGACAGGCCCGAGACGGCCGTCGCCAGCAACTCCGACAGCAGCGATTTCGCCGTGCCCGGCTCACCCACCAGCATCAGGCCGCGCCCGGTCGCAAGCGTCACCAGCATGCGTTCGATCGACGCCACCGGCGCCACGATCTTGCGCTCAATCCCCTTCCCATCGCCCAGCACGAACGCCCGCGCCGACTTGAGGCTCAAGCGCCAACCCGGCGGCTTCGGATCCTTGTCCGCCTTCGCCAGCCGCGCCAGCTCGTCGGCATACAAGATCTCGGCGGGGGGACGTTGCAGGGAAGGTGCGGGTTTGGCCATCGCGATTCCTTGAGATCAAAGCAAAGCCATTGAACACAAAATGCACAAGAAGAGCGGACACAAGATGCACATAAAGAGCTCTATCTATTGGGTATCGAGCTTGGAAATTCTTCGTTCTACGACAGTGCCGGGAATCGCATGCACGGCTGCTCTTGGTGGGTCTGCGCTATGCACGGACTCTTTTGATCCCATGAGGGTGCTGAACCCAGTAAAGCGTCCGCGCGCAGCGCAGACCCACCACCGTCAAAGGCAATCACCCAACAAAAGCTTCTTATGTGCATTTTGTGTCCGCCCTTTTTGTGCTTTTTGTGTAAGAACGCTTTGCTCTAAAATCCTTACGAACGCAACGCCTCCATGTCCCGAATCAGCTCGCTCGCCGAGATCGGGTCGAGTTGGGCAAAGCTTTCATTGGTCTGGATTTCGCCCCATTGCGAAGGCTTGCCGACGACGACGTCGAGCAGTTTCTGTTCTGGATACTCGTCAACCATGCCGACAATGATCCCGGGTTCGAAGGTGAGTTCGATGGCTTTGTCGGCACCGAGTGGCTTGGTGTAGTACCAGATGCCGCCGCCGTCCTGCGCCTCGCCGCGGCGCCAGCCTTTGTTGATCAGGCCGAGTACGCGGCCAGTCGGGACGGCGACCCCTTTCCAGCGTTCGAGCTTGTCTTGCGCGGCCTCGCTTGCGGTGAGGACGTGGGTGTCGCGGCCGAGCTGGGCGAAGGGTTGCAGCAGCTCGTAATCGGCGAACAGCTGGCCGAAGGCGGCGGCATCGGCGGCCGGCAGCTCGAGCGCGTGCGGGATGCCAATGCGCACGTTTTCGCCCTCCGGCAGATCGTAGGGCTCGTCGAGCGCACTGCTCCAGCTGCCGTCTTCGCTGACGCGGAAGCAGCTGTGCAAGGCACCGCCATGCTTGCCGGCCGCAGCGTCCACCGCGTAGGCAGCCCACACCACGCGTTGGACGAGGTGGCGCAGCAATGGATGCTCGGCCAGGAAAGTGCGGAACACATCGACAGTCCAGCGGCGCCGCGTGCACATCGCAATCTCGAGCCGCCAGACCTGCTGGCTGGCGATCGTACGCGCGTCTTTCTTGAGCAGCTTGAAGCGCTCTTCTGCTGCATTCGCGAGTTCGGCGTCATCGGTCTTGTTCGGTTTCGGCAGATCCTTGAGCCGGGCACCATCGCTGTCGCGCACATAGGGCTTGAGCGCCTCGTCGAAGCCGACACGGAACTGGCGCGGCCCGAAATCGAGCATCAGGCTGCCGGCTGCATCGAGGCCAAGATCGGGGGCCAGGCGGTCTTCAAGTTCCTCGGTCGTGAGTCCGCGCGCCTCGGCAATCTCGTTGATCTTCTCGCGCGCCTTGTCCTGCAGGCCCTTGAACTTGAGCTTCTGGGCGATTCCGTTCAGCAGCATCAGCGCGACATCACTGCCGATGTTCGCGAGCACGTCCAGGCCGGTGACCGCGCGAGCGTGCTGGGCCTCGCCCGGCCATGAGCGCAGGTAAGGCGTGAGCTTGCGCGCGGTGTCGTCGCTGCCGAGGTAGCCGAGCGCCGTCAGCGCCCAGCCATCCTTTGAGGGTGATCCGGCATACATCCACGCGAGAAAGCCGTCCCACACGAAGGCGCCCAGCGAGTCGCGGGTACAGGCGTCCTTGACCTGCTCGATCCCGGGATAGAGCCCCTCGCCGACCGGAAAAGTGAGCATGGTTCCGATTGCATCGAGTGCGGAATCAGGCAACGCCTTGCCAGCGCCCGGGCCCTGCGCGAGCAGCGGTCGCCGCCACGAAGCCGCCTGCCAGAACCCCGGCAGCGCGCTGCGCCGGCTCGGAAAACGATCGAGCGGATCCTCGTCCAGCACCGCTTCGAGCGCGTTCGAAACCGCCGGCTGGGCATACCGCGCAGCCACTGCTCGCAGGAGCTCGGCATGGCCGTTGGCGGCCAGCAAGCGCAGCGCAACGCCGGCACAATCGCGCGCCTCGCCAGCCTTGCCGAGCGCCGGGGCGATCAGGGCGCAGGCGGCGTGCTCCGGGAAACGCAGCAGCCAGCTGCGTGCCTCCGCGCGCTGGGTCTTGAGCTTGGCGAAGGCTCGCGCCATCTGTGCGGCGAGCTCGACGGAACCGAAGTGCAGCGCGTGGGCAAGGTTCTCGGCGGGACTGGTGCGCACGACCTTGACCAGGGCCGGCAGTACGCGCAGCCCGAATCGCGCGACCAGCCGGATCGGGTTGCTTTCATAGTCGGATTCGCCGGCCAGCGCATTCCAGACCTCGATGGCCATCTCATCCGGCAGCGCGAGCAGGTAGTCGGGTGTGAGCGAGCTGGAGTTGTAACGCGCCGTCTTCAGCGCGTCGCGGCGGGCGTGCCAGGCTGCGATCAGCGCCTGCGCATCCTCGGCCTTCACCGCAGCCGCGGCCGCGTCGAACAGATCCTTGCGATTGAGCCGGCGCGCGTCGAAACCAAGCTCGCCGACCAGCTCCAACGGACTTTTCCTCAGCTGATCAATCCGGTTCTGCCACCAGCCGTGCAGCTGCTGCTGGCTCTCCTGCTCGCCCGAGTTCCAATGTTCAACCGGGGCCAGCGCCAAGGCTTCCAGGGCGAGCACGCCGGCGGCGGACTTCTTCTTAAGCGCCAGCCACGGCGGCCGCCCCAGTACGGGCGGAAGCTCGTCGATGCTGGCCAGCTCCTGGGGAACTTCGATCTGGCCCAGCAGGCGATCGATGAGCGCTTCTGCCGCGGAGCCGAGCCACGGGCGCAGCGCCGGGATGGAGCTCGCGTGGTTTTTGACCAGGCTGAGCAGGGTCGCGGTGACCATGCCGCCTTCCTTGCTGGCCCCTGCAGCGAGGCGCGCCAGCGCCGCAATCGACGCCACCGGCCAGCGCTCGACCGCGCTCGCAAGCCGTGCCAATGCGCCTTTGCTGGTCGAAGCCACGCGCGCCAATGCATCGATTGCCTCGGGCACGCCGAAAGCACTTAGCGCGTAGCCGGTCATCTCGCGATCGGCGATCGGCAACAGGACCGGCAACGCGTCGAGGCGGCGCTCCTGCAGGATGGTGGCGAGCATGACCGGGTCGCTGGCAATGTCGGGATAGCCATCGGCCTTTGACCAGCCGGCCGCCTTGATGGCCGCTGGATCGGTCGCGGTGAGCTTGAGCCACGGCAGGTGATCGGGCGCGTTCGGGCCGCGCAGTTGCAGCGCCAGCGTGTTGCTGAGCTCCGGCTCGTCAGGGAGCAACAGCGCCAGGGCAATCTGGCGCGACGGGTGCAGGCGCGGCAGCAGCGCCCGCATCCGCGCGACGCACTGCTGGTAGAGCTCTGCCGGGGCCGCTGCCAGTTGACGGCGGAAGGCCCACTCGCCATCCACCAGCGGCGAGCCGTAGCGCATCATCAGCGGCCCCCGGATCGCGCTGCGGAACGCCACGCTCTGCCGGTTGTGCGTGCGCCAGTCGGTTTCGACCTGGAGCTCCGCGTAGGCGAGCAGCAGCGTATCGAGGGTGGCCAATAGCCCGTCGCGCTCGACCAGTACGTCGACCAGCGGGTACAGCAAGTCCGGTCGCAGCCGCGCGTAGGACGGCGAGAACAAGAGCAGTGTCAGCCATACGGCGCGGATCTCCTGCGCCTCGGGAATGCTCATCTTGTCGATGTGGTGCCAGGCCTGCTCGAGGGCGGGTAGGAGCTGTGCATCGGTCTTGCCCTTGTCCGGTGCCGCGACCCCGATGATTGATTGCCGAAACTGCGCGATTTGCCTGGCAAGCGGCGGCGCCGGTGGGATCGTCTGCGGGAAACGTCGCGAAGGCAGGGCCAGGCCAGAAAAGCGCGTCGGCACCTGGAAGGGTTCGCCATTGGCGAGCCAGGGTGGGAGCTCGGAGGTCACGCTGACGGGGGCGAGGAGCAGCTTGGCTTCGGGAATCGCGGCCCTGGCCGCTCCCACAGGAGCCACGGGCGCCGTGGCCTCAGCCATCGCGGCCGAAGCCGTTCCGACAGCAGGGGGCGCCGCTGCGACCGGAGCAAGCGCGGCGACTGCTAAAGACGGCGCCGCCTTCGGTGCGGTCTTGCCGATGCTCGCGCCCGCCGGCGCGGCAACCTCCGCATAGCCTTTTCCCGTCTTCTCCTTGACCAGCTTGTCCAGCGCAACCGTGGCCGCGGCGGCGTCGCTGAAACTCTTGGTCTGCGACTGCCCATTGGTACCGACACGACCCCAATGGATATTGAGGTCGGACCCATCCCGCTCGACGGCCCAGAACTTGTTGGAACTGCCTTCGGCGAATTCGAAACGACGCATTGGGCTCCTCGAGCGACGCCTCAGCGTCTACAGGGTGTGAAGGCGGCGACGATAGCGAAAGTCACGCAACGTCAACCATCTCAGGCAGCGCGTTCCAACGCCGACCTCTATGCTTATGAACTTGATCGCAAATCTGCGGTCAGACGCGCGCCTTTGCGCCGCGAAGGCTGGCGGCACGTTGCAGTGCTGAACTCACGCGCTGATGGAAGGCAAATGGACAAGAATTGGTTGGTGACGGGCGGTGCCGGCTTCATCGGCGCGAATTTCGTGCATTCCTCGCTGCGCGATGCAACGGGCGATGGAACCGGGCGCATCGTCAACCTGGACGCGCTGACCTATGCGGGCAACTTGGAGTCGCTGGGTGGACTGGCGGAATCGGCGCATCGATTCGTACACGGTTCGATCGGTGATCGCGAGCTGGTGGCAGCGCTGCTGCGCGAGCATCGCCCCACGGCGATTGTCAATTTCGCCGCCGAATCGCATGTCGACCGCTCGATTGAAGGTCCGGCCGCGTTCGTCGAGACCAACGTGGTCGGCACGCTCAACCTGCTCGAATGCGCGCTGGCTTACTGGCGCACGCTCGAAGGCCAGGCGCGCGCGAACTTTCGTTTCCTGCACGTCTCGACCGATGAGGTCTACGGCTCGCTCGGTGCGCATGGCCGATTCACCGAGACCACGCCGTACGCCCCCAACTCGCCCTACTCGGCATCCAAGGCGGCCTCGGACCACCTGGTGCGCGCCTTCCATCACACCTACGGCCTGCCTACGCTCACCACCAATTGCTCAAACAATTACGGCCCCTACCAATTTCCTGAAAAGCTGGTGCCACTGGTGATCCAGAAGGCGCTCAGCGGCGAGACGCTGCCGGTCTATGGCGACGGCCGCAACGTGCGCGACTGGCTGTTCGTGTTGGACCATTGCTCGGCGATCCGCGCGGTGCTCGCGGGCGGACGAACCGGCGAGGTCTACAACGTCGGCGGTGACGCCGAGCGCGAGAACCTCGAGGTGGTCAACCGCATCTGCGACCTGCTCGACGCACGGCGCCCCTTCGCTGACGGCCAACCCCGCCGCCGGCTGATCCGCTTCGTCCCGGACCGCCCCGGCTACGACCGCCGCTATGCGATCGATGCCAGCAAGATCAAGGACGAACTCGGCTGGGCACCCAAGGAAAGCTTCGAATCCGGCATCGAGCGCACCATCGACTGGTACCTCGCCCACCAGGACTGGTGCGGCCGCATCCGCGACGGCAGTTATCGTGGCGAGCGGCTGGGGCTGTTGGCGTGAACACGCCTTAGCCGACGTCTATTTTTTTGACGCAAAGGGACGCAAAGGAAGCAAAGGACGCAAAAAAGACGACCCTTTGCTTTATTTTGCGTCCTTTGCTCCCTTTGCGTCCTTTGCGTCAAAAAATCGCGCTCGACACGAAGCATTGCACGTCCCGTCAGGGCGGTGCGCGCTCACGGAGGGCAGCTCATTCCTTAGTCAAGCTCGCCACCGGAGTCGTCAAGCGTGCCAACTGAACGTTGCGGGATCATTCTGGCGGGAGGCGCGGGAACGCGGCTGCATCCGTTGACGATTGCGGTCAGCAAGCAACTGCTGCCGGTCTACGACAAGCCGATGATCTACTACCCGTTGAGCGTGCTCATGCTCGCCGGCATTCGCCGCATCCTGATCATCAATACCCCGCACGAGCAGGCGCAGTTCCAGCGCCTGCTCGGCGATGGATCGCAGTGGGGGCTGGACATTCATTACGCAGTGCAGCCCGAGCCCAATGGCCTCGCGCAGGCGTACCTCATCGGGCGTGATTTCGTTGGTGGGGGACCGTCCTGCCTGATTCTCGGCGACAACATTTTCTACGGTGGCGGGCTCACGGACCTGTTGCAGCGCGCGGGCCAGCGCGAACACGGCGCGACCGTGTTTGGCTACTGGGTGCGCGACCCCGAGCGCTATGGCGTGGCCGAGTTCAGTGCTGAAGGCCGCGTGCTTTCGATCGAGGAAAAACCGAAGGTGCCGCGCTCCAACTATGCCGTCACCGGCCTCTATTTCTACGATGGCAAGGCCAGCGAATATGCCGCCGCACTGGCGCCATCGCCGCGTGGCGAGCTCGAGATCACTGATCTCAACCGCGTCTATCTCGCTGCAGGCGCGCTCAATGTCGAGCGCCTCGGCCGCGGACACGCGTGGCTCGATACCGGCACCCACGAATCCCTGATCCAGGCCGGTAACTTCATCCAGACCATCGAAGAGCGCCAGGGCCTCAAGATCGCGTGCCCCGAGGAGATCGCTTTCGAACAAGGCTGGATCGACGCCGGGCAACTGGAAGCGTTGGCGGCGCCGCTGGCCAAGAGCGGTTATGGCGACTACCTGCGAGGACTGATCCGCTCATGAAATTCATCGATACTGATCTGCCCGGCGTGGTCGTCATCGAGCCCGCCGTGCATGGCGACGAGCGCGGCTTCTTCTACGAGGCCTATCACCGCGAGCGTTTTCGCATGCACGACCTGCCCGCCGAATTCGTGCAGACCAATGTGTCGCGCTCGGCCAAAGGCGTATTGCGGGGCCTCCACCACCAGTGGCCCAAACCACAGGGCAAGCTGGTTTGGGTGGTTGAAGGATCGGTCTTCGATGTCGCCGTCGACATCCGCCGCGGCTCGCCGCATTTCGGGCGCTGGTTCGGCACCGAGCTCAGTGTCGGCAACCACCGCATGATGTACATCCCGCCGGGTTTCGCGCATGGCTTCTGCGTGCTCAGCGACTATGCAAGCTTCGCCTACATGTGCACCCAGACCTATGACCGCGCAGCCGACCGGGCGGTTGCCTGGGACGATCCAGGGATCGCGGTCGACTGGCCGATCGCACAGCCCTCACTTTCCGATCGAGATCATGTCGCGCTGCGGCTGGATGAGATCCCCCTAGAGCATTTGCCGGAGTATTGATTCTTTGTCCATGCGCATTCTCGTGCTCGGCGCGGCCGGGCAGGTTGGTTTCGAGCTCTGCCGCAGCCTGGCGAATCTCGGCACCGTGCTGGCGGCCGATCGCATGACCGATGCCGGGCTCGGCATCGAATACGCTGTGGAGATGGCCGACCGCGTGCAGTTGCGCCTGGCGCTGGAAGCATTGGCGCCCCAGGTGATCGTCAACGCGGCGGCCTACACCGCGGTCGACCTGGCCGAGGACGAAACCGAGATCGCCGCGCAGATCAATCACTTGGCGGTCGCCGAGATCGCCGCCTATGCAGCGACCCGTGGCGCGCTGGTGATTCACTACTCGACCGATTACGTCTTTCCCGGCGAGCACACGACGCCTGCGCGCGAGGATCAGCCAACCGGACCGAAAAGCGTCTACGGCCGCACCAAGCTGGCTGGCGAAAACGCGCTCCGCGCGAGTGGCTGTGCGCATCTGCTGTTACGCACCGCGTGGGTCTATGGCGCGCGCGGGAAGAATTTCCTGCTGACCATGCTGCGCGTGGCGCGGGTGATGCCGGAGCTGGCGGTGGTCGCTGACCAGATTGGCTCGCCGACCACCGCGCGCTACCTGGCACAGACGACAGCACTGATCCTGACCTGCTGGCGCAGCGCCAGCGCGCGCGAGCGCGAGGCGCTTACCGGCACCTATCACTGCGTGATGGATGGCGCAGTCAGCTGGCACGGCTTTGCGCAAGCCATCATCGATTCGGCGCATAAGCTCGGCTTGCTGCCGCAGGCGACACCGGTCCGCGCGATCGCCAGCGCCGACTACCCGGCCAAGGCACCGCGCCCCGCTTATTCCGTGCTCGACTGCAGCCTCTTGCGCGAGCACTTCGGCTGTACCACCCCGCCCTGGGAACAGGGACTGCAGCAGACCCTAAGTGAGCTCGTCGAAGCGCGCCGGTCACTGCAGACGATTGGCAACGGCTGAAACATAGAAAGATCACCAGCGCTATCCACAGCTGACACAGATGAAAAAGCGGATTAATCCGATGGAAATAAGACTTGTTGCGGCGGAGCGCGATGCGCGGGATCCGCGGCGATCCCTGTCATCGTCGCTCTCATCTGTGTCATCCGCTCTTCCATCCATGTCATCTGTGGATAGCGCTTTGCTTATTCAGAACAAGGAAGCTCCATGTTGATTCCGGTCATTCTTTCCGGCGGCGCCGGCACCCGGCTGTGGCCGGTGTCGCGGCGCACGTATCCCAAGCCCTTCATGCAGGTCGGCGATGGCGAATCGCTGCTGAAGAAGACGCTCAACCGCGCGCTCGCCGTCGGCATCGGCAGCGAGGTGCTGACGGTGACGGCGCGCGACCATTTTTTCATCACCCGCGACGAATTCCGCGGCACGATTGCTGACGAGAATGCGCGCTTCCTGCTCGAGCCGGTCGGCCGCAACACCGCGCCCGCGCTGGCGATGGCGGCGCTCGACATTGAACGCCGCCACGGCCCCAAGGCCCAGATGCTGGTGCTGCCGGCCGATCACCTGATCCGCGATCTCGATCTCTTCGGCCAGGCCGTGCAGAGTGCCCGCAAGCTCGCCAGCGCCGGCTACCTGGTCGCCTTCGGCATCGTCCCGACGCGGGCGGAAACCGGCTTCGGCTACATCCGCGCGGGCGCTGAATGCGCCGATGGCGGCCGCGTCATCGAGGCGTTCGTCGAGAAGCCGGATGCACCGACCGCACAGGCCTACGTCGACAGCGGCGACTATTCCTGGAACTCGGGCATGTTCTGTTTCGGCGCGGGCGACCTGCTCGCGGCGATGGCGGAAACCTGTCCCGGGCTGCTTGCGGCGGCGCGCGCCTGCTATGCGAAAGTACTGCCGGGCGCCGCACCAGTGGAGTTCGATCGCGACAGTTTCGCCGGCATGCCCGATATCTCGATCGACTATGCGGTCATGGAAAAGGCCAGCCGTCGTGCCGTGGTGCCGGCCGCCTTCGACTGGAACGACATCGGCTCGTGGAAAGCGATCAGCGATCTCGAAGCGGGCGACGAGATGGGCAACCAGACCCAGGGTCCGGTGGTGCTGGTCGACTCCCGCAACTGTTTCGTGCAGTCCAAGGGACGCCTCGTCGCCGCGGTGGGTGTCGATGACCTGGTGATCGTCGACACCGGCGACGCGGTCCTGGTGAGCGCGCGCGAGAAGGCGCAGGCGGTCAAGCAGGTCGTCGACGCGCTGCGACTGCAGGGCCACGAGGCGATCAGCGTGCACCAGACCGCGCTGCGCCCGTGGGGCAGCTACAGCGTCCTCGAGGACGCCGCCGACTGCAAGGTCAAGCGCCTGGTGGTCAAGCCCGGGCAGGTGCTCTCGCTGCAATTGCACCATCGCCGCAGCGAACATTGGACCGTGATCACCGGCCGCGCCAAGGTGCGCGTCGGCGACAACGAAATGCTCCTCAACAGCAACGAGTCGGTCTACATCCCGGTCAATACCCTGCACCGCCTCGAAAACCCCGCCGACCAGGACCTCCACCTGATCGAAGTGCAATGCGGCGACTACTTCGGCGAAGACGACATCGTGCGCTACGAGGATCGCTACGGTCGGGTGTAGCGACGGCTTTTCGTAGGTCATGTTGATCGCGTCAGCGATCTACTTGACGTAGCTGGGGGAAACGTCAAGTAGATCGCTCGTGTGATCCCCATGACCTACAAGAGCTTGCCTGTGCTCGCCAATCACAAAGCCTTTCCACCGCGCGGGAGAGGATCAGTCGATATGGAAAAACGCGCCCTGGAAGAGGGGTGTAAAGCTGCGTCGATGCAGTAGACTCGGCGACGAACGGTAACCAATCGCAAGCCACGCCAGGGAGCACAGAGCCTATGCGCATCGACCTTCTTGAGGATGATCCGGACCAGGCCGAGATGATCAGCCATTGGCTGACCGAGGAAGGCCATGAGGTCCGTTGGTATCGGTCGGGAGGCGACTTGACCCGTGCGCTGCATCGGGATGTTCCGGACGTGCTGCTGCTCGACTGGGTGCTGCCGGAATCGTCCGGCATGGACGTCCTGACCTGGGTTCGGCAGAGCTTCCTGGGTCGCATCCCGGTGGTCTTCATCACCGCGCAGGATTCGGAAGAACACGTGGTCGCGGCGCTGCAGGCCGGTGCCGACGACTACCTGGTCAAGCCACCTCGCCGTCGCGAGCTGATGGCTCGCGTGCAGGCCGTCGGCCGCCGCGCGGGCGCGATCATGTCGGCGGAGACCCTCCAGGGCACCGAGCCCTATTCGGTCGACATCGGCCGTCGCGTGATTGTCCTCAACGGCAAGAACGTCGACCTCACCAGCAAGGAATTCGATCTCGCGGCCTACATGTTCGCTAATGCGGGACGCCTGGTGAAGCGCGGCGTGCTGCTCGAGCGTGTGTGGGGTCGCAGCCAGACCATCACCACGCGCACCGTCGACGCGCACATCAGCCGCATTCGCAAGAAGCTCGAGATCGACGAGAGCAACGGCTGGCGCTTGATTTCGGTGTACCAGCACGGCTACCGCCTGGAGCGTGCGTAACTGCCACGCCCCCGGGATCAGCTGCCGGGGGAGAGACCGAGTGCTGACACTTTAACGGCGAGCTTCGACTTTGCCAGCCGGGAGAAGGAGATGAGCAACCAAGTCGTTCCTGCCGCCCTGCGCGATCGCTATCTCGAAAGTTTTCCGGCCAAGGCGGCGTCGTTGAGCACAGCGCTGCAGGCACTCGAGATGACTTTCGACGCCCAGCAGATTCGCGCGTTGCGGGACCTCGCCCACAAGCTGGCAGGGTCGGCCGGCATGTACGGCTTCGATGATCTCGGGCTACTCGCCCGCGAAATCGTCCGCGCCATCGACACCGGCGCACCCGTCAGCATCATCGGCGGGTTCACGCGGGAGCTCGTCGGGCATCTGCAGCGGACGCCGGTCAAGCTGCCGGGGTGAGGAGCGGTTTCGGTTGTCGGTTTCGGTGTGGGATCAAGAGCGCCGCTTTGTTTTTCCGAAACCGAAAACCCGATACCGAAACCCCCGTTTCACGCCCCCTGGCTGGCGCGCTTCATCCACGGCGTCAGCGCGAGCATGACGACGCCGGCAACTATGCCGATCCACATCAGTTGGATGAACACGTCGGAATACACCATGAGCGCTGCGGCAGTGTCGAAACTGCCGTCGGATCGTGGCGTGATCGCTGCCCAGGTGCCGAAGCGTCCGGCGATCATCTCGCCGAAGGCCGAAGCCAGGAACCAGGCACCCATCATCAGGCCGACGACGCGTGGTACCGAAAGCGTGGTCACCGCCGATAAGCCGATCGGGGACAGCACCATCTCACCGACCACCAGGATCGCGTAGGCAGCAATCATCCACCACAGGCTCACCAGTCCGTCGCTGCCGGGCATCTGGGCGGCAAGGCCGAGCAGGCCGGTGCCAAGCCCGCAGAAGATCAGCCCCCAGCCGAACTTTGCCGACAGGCTGGGATTCATGCCGAGCTTGTCGAGACGTGGCCATAGCCAGGCGAAGATCGGGCTGAACAAGATCACGAAAATCGCACCGAAAGACGTCGTCTGTGGTGCGTTCCATTGGATGCCGAAGGTGGTCAGGTCCATGCCACGTTCGGCGAAAGCGACCCAGGTACCGTAGCTCTGTTCGTAGATACCCCAGAACAGCGCGCTGATGGCAATCAGCACCATGAGCACGATCATGCGCCCGCGCTCCACCGGCGTGATGCCACTGAACAGGAACTTGAAGAACCACACCATGAGGCCGAGGCCCATCACCACCGCCACGATCTCGGTCAGCGTGACCTCGTGCCCACCCGCCAGTGCCGACAGCGGCCCGAAGTCAATCTTCGTCTGCAGGACCAGCCACACGACGACCACGGTGATCAGTCCCGACAGGTAGATCACCCACTCGCGCGGCATGCCCAACAATGGTTCCCGAAGCGCCTCGGGCTTCGGCGGCTCAGCCTGGCCCAGCAGGTACTTCTGTCCCCAGATGAACTGCACCAACCCGGCGGCCATCATGATGCCCGACAGGGCGAATCCGTAACCCCAGCCGATGTTGACACCGATATAGCCAACGATCAGCGATGACAGTGCGGCACCGACATTGATGCCCATGTAGAAAATGGTGAAGCCCGAATCGCGGCGGGGATCGTTGTCGGCGTACAGGCGGCCGACGATCGTCGAGATATTCGGCTTCAGGAAACCGACGCCCACGGCGATCAGTGCCAGTGAGAAATACATCATCTGAATCGCGAACGCGTCGACGGTCGCTGCACCGACCACACCCGTGGCGGCATTGCCGGTCCACGCCATGCCAAGCTGCCCGAGCACCAGCAAGGCACCACCGAACAGCACTGCCTTGCGCATGCCCAGCCAGCGGTCGGCGATCATTCCACCGAGCAGCGGCAACGCGTAGGCAAGCCCGGCGTAGGTACCGAGCAGCACGTAACCGTCGCTGTCGTTGAACAGGTGAAACTGCGTCAGGTACAGGAATAACAGCGCCTTCATTCCATAGAACGAAAAACGCTCCCACATCTCGGTCAGGAAGCACACGAAGAGACCGGCCGGATGGCCGAGGATCTCGCGTTGCGGCAGGGGATTCGTCGAAGACATGGGAAGCTCGGAGCGTCAGGTGCGCCGAGTATGCCTGCGGGTGGTTCACTGCTCTTGATTGCGTGGGTTCGGACCTCGTCCGAACGCTTCTCGCCTAGCCTGGCGACAAGCGTCCGGACAAGGTCCGGACCGACGTAGAGCGTCCCCGCCCGCCCGCTTTCGGTTTCTTAATGCCAAACGACGCTCCCCGGCGTTGTCTTGCCTCGCGCAACCTAGGAATATCGACGCCTGACCCAAGGCGCGAGGAATGCTCGATGAGTGCCGTGACCGCTCCTCCGGAACTGACCTTTCGCGCCGTCGTGCTGTCGATCATCCTGGCCGTGATCCTGGCAGCGGCGAACACGTACCTGGGACTGTTCGCGGGCTTGACGATTGCTTCGGCCATCCCGGCCGCGGTGGTGTCGATGGCGATCCTGCGGCTGCTCGGGGGCGGCCACATCCTCGAGAACAACATCGTGCAGACCGGCGCGTCGGCGGGCTCGTCGATCGCGGCCGGGGTGATCTTCACCATTCCTGCGCTGGTCATCCTCGGCTATTGGAAAGATTTCCAGTACAGCTGGGTACTGGCGATCGCGGGTCTCGGCGGATTACTGGGCGTCATCTTTTCGGTCCCGCTGCGGCGCTCGCTGATCGTCGATCAGGGCTTGTCGTTTCCTGAGGGCAAAGCTGCTGCCGAAGTGCTCAAGACTGGCGAGAACCCGGCCCAGGGCCTGCGACTCCTGCTCGGTGCCGGGTTGCTGGGCGCCGTTGGCAAGCTCTTCGCGGCGAGCGGGCTGCGGCTGATTCCAGATACCGCTGCGGCCGCCGGATGGGTCGGCAAGGGCATCGCCTATTTCGGCACCAACCTGTCCCCTGCCCTGCTGGCCGTCGGCTACATCGTCGGCTTCAACATCGGCATCGTTGTGCTCGTGGGCGGCATCATCGGCTGGAATATCGCGATACCGATCTACAGCGCCTTCCTGCTAGACACCGATCCGGCGCTCGCGGCGCGCGTGCTTGGCGCGGATGCAGAGGCTGCGGCGGGCATGATCTGGAGCGCGCAAGTCCGCTATCTCGGCGTCGGCGCCATGCTGATCGGCGGTGTCTGGACGCTGATCTCGCTGCGCCACTCGCTGTTCTCGGGCGTGCGCAGCGGCCTCGCCGTGGCGCGCTCGCAGGGCTCGGCGCCGGTGCAGGAGACCGAGCGCGACATCCCGATGAAATTCATCCTCATCGGCCTGGTGCTGTTCACCGTACCGCTCTTGATCCTGTACCAGAGCATCGTCGGCCAGTGGATGGTGAGCATTCCGATGACGGTGATCATGATCGTCGCGGGCTTTCTGTTCGTGTCGGTGTCGGCCTACATGGCGGGCCTGGTCGGTTCGTCGAACAATCCAGTCTCGGGCATCACCATCGCGACCATCCTGTTCGCGGCGCTGGTGCTGGTGCTGTTGCTCGGGCGCGACTCGACGATCGGGCCGGTCGCCGCGATCATGATCGGCGCGGTGGTCTGCTGCGCCGCCTGTGTCGGTGGCGATAACCTGCAGGACCTGAAGTGCGGCTACATCATCGGGGCGACCCCTTGGAAGCAGCAGGTAATGCTCGGTGTCGGCGCGGTTTCCTGCGCGCTGGTGATGGCGCCGGTGCTGAACCTGCTGGCCACTGCCTACGGCATCGGCGCACCCACGCCGGAGCATCCGAATTCCCTGCTGGCGCCCCAGGCCACCTTGATGGCCTCGGTTGCGCGCGGGATTTTCGGTGGCGAGCTGCCCTGGAATACGATCGCCGTCGGCGCCGGGATCGGTGCGCTCATCATCGCCATCGACGAGTGGCTCAAGGCCAACAAGAAGCGCTTCCGCATGCCGGTCCTCGCCTGCGCTGTCGGCATCTACCTGCCGATCGAGCTCACCGTGCCGGTGTTTCTGGGCGGACTCATTGCGCACCTGGTCGAGCGCTTCCACAAGCTGCGCGCCGACGACGAGGAAGGCCGCGACCGCGTCCATCGCAAGGGCACTCTATTCGCCGCCGGCCTCATCACCGGCGAGGCGCTGATGGGCATCGCCATCGCCATCCCGATCGTCCTCACCAAGCGCGTCGACGTGCTCGCGCTGCCCGCGAGCCTGCAATTCGGCGAGTGGCTCGGGTTGGCGCTGCTGGCGGTCGTCATCTGGTTGTTGTATCGGAGCGCGACGGGAAAGGATGCGGTATCGACGTAGGTCACGTTGCGCCCGAATGGTGATTTTCGAGCGAGATCGGTTTTTTCGTGAGCACCATCCGTGCGCGGGCGCAACGTGACCTACGTTTCGCCAACCAGTGCGCATTCCTGCGGTCAACCGTCCCCGGCAACCCGCGTTTTCAACCTGCAAGCCGGCACCTCCGCCCGGCATTCGCAGGAGTTTCGAAATGAAGTTCGTATTCGCGCTGGCATTGCTGCTGTCGAGCTCGGTCGCGCTTGCCGCAAATCAGACCCCGCGCGCCGACCAGCGCCAGCAGAACCAGGACGCACGCATCGACCAGGGCGTCGCCAGCGGGGAGCTCAACGGGCGCGAGGAAGCACGTCTCGAAGCGCACCAGCAGCACATCGACAATGTCGAGAATCGCGCCAAGGCGGACGGGCATGTCAGTGTCCGCGAGCGGGCGAAGCTTGAACGCAAACAGGATCGCGCCAGCCGGCAGATTGCGCGGCAGAAGCACGATCGGCAATAGCGCCTGGCTTACGAACGTAGGTCATGTTGCCCGCAAAGCGGGCTACTTGACGCATCTCTCGCCGAAGAGCGTCAAGTAGATCCCTGCGGGATCAACATGACCTACGAAAGGAGACGCGTCAGCGCGCCGCGCAGTTTCGCCGAAGAGATGCACAAGCATCGCGGGCCCTGGCCGCTCCAACGAGAGCTGAGCAAAAGCATCGAGGGCGATACCGACCGTCGCGCAGCAAAACCCACGCGTTTTGCAAGCGGGCCTTGACTGGCTACGAAGCGCGACCACCGAGGCAAATGCGCAGCATTTGCCTCGAATCAAAAATCCTGCTCGTAGCGCACGTACGGCGTGCGGCTGAAGGCGTCGGATTCCGTGATCTCGGCACGCGGGGTGTCACCGAGCTGCGGCGGCTCGCCGGAGGTGACGAGGTTGCGGGCGCCGAGGCTTATCACGCCGGACCACGGCGTACGCCAGCTGACGCCGAGATCCATGCCACCCCACCAGGGGCTGACCGATTCGATGCCCTGACGGATCATGCGGGTGGCCATGTCGGCGCTGAAATCGCCATAGGCCAGGGAGAACTGAACTCGGCCGATGTCCGGGCTGTTTTCCAGGCGCGGGATCTGGCTGAGTGCGAGCTCGACGCCGACCCGCGAGCGCGCATTGAGCTCGAGCTCACCGCCAACCGAGAACGTACGCGCAGTTTCGTTGCCGAACTGGCCGAGCGGCGCCATCGGCACCGCCGGTGAAGCGAATCCCAGCGAGCGCGGGTTCTGCTGGAGCATGGCGCCCGGCACTACGAAAATCGCGGGTGCCTCGGAGTAGCCCAGGTGCAGGCTGGTGGCGCCGAAGCTCAGTGAGCCCTCGACCCCGACACCGCTCGTGGAAGGCTGCGCAAAGCTTTCGCAGGCCGCCTGCACCGGCGCGAGTGGCGCCTGCATCAGGCTGCGACACGGGATGAATTCGGTGACGGTCATGGACGCGCCCAGGCGCAGGTCATCATCGACCCGCCATTGCAGGCCCGGCGAGATCGAGGCGCTCGCGCTGCCATCCAGATGCTCGCGACGTACCTGCGCAATGCCGAGCAGCACGCTGCCGACCGGCTCGGTCGAAAACGGATCCGCGGCAATATGGGCATCGCCATCGCCCAGCATGAATACCGGCACCCAACTGCTACGCGCAGTGGCACCGTCCAGGTCTTGCACGAGCACAGGGAATTCAGCGCTCGCGGGCGCGTCCTGGGCACTGACGTGGCCATGCACGGACACCAATAGTGCCAGTGCGAGCGCAGGCCCGAGCTTGATCGTGGGTTGCAGCATGGATGCGGACATCGGGCTGCCTCGTAATTCCGTATTACTTGACCGGCATTGGTCGAATGAGTTCCGACTGTGCGCCAATCAAACCATTCATATTGAGACAACGATAACAGAAACAGTCACTAACAGCGCATCGCTGAAGTGAAGGTGGAGATAGTTTAATCCCAGGGACCCTCTGAACAAGTCTCGCGGCCGCGACGACGGCTAGAACGTTCTCCAGCAAGGAAGCCGCCGCAGCTCATAGTTGGCGCTCTGGGCAAGGCCGCTGACGCGGCTGGAGGACGTTCTAGCCCCCGTCCCTCCGAGCTGGGTTGCGCCCCTTGCGCCTGCAGCGTCGTTCCAGCCCTTGGCGCCGTAGGTGCGAAGCTACGACCTGCGGACTGCGCCTAGCTGTAGGCGATTTGGGCTGCAACGCGGCCGCGATACTTGCTCAGAGGGTCCCTCAAGCGAAGATTTAGCATTCTTCAAACGGATCTGTGGCACCGCTTTTGCAGCTACTGCAAGCTATCGGGCGGTGGAGCAACGACGTCGCTTCGAAAGAGCTGGGCAATCTCGATCGGGTCGAAGCGGTAGACCTTGCCGCAAAACTCGCAGATGACTTCGGCCTGCCCCAGCTCCTCGGTTGCGGCGACGGCTTCAGCCTGTCCGATCCGCTGCAGGACCTCAGCCACTTTCGAACGCGAGCATCGGCAGCGTACGTGCAGCGGCAATGGATCGCGATCGCTGCGGACCTGGTTATGGAAGAGGCGGTGCAGCATGAGCTCGCTCGGCGTCTCCAGAAGCTCGGTCGCAGAGATGGTGCCGAGCAGGTGCTCGCTGCGATTCCAGCCATCGGGATCGACGCCTTCGAGCTTGCCGCCGTGCGTCGGCAACCGTTGCAACAGGATGCCGGCGGCCTCCATGTCGTCGGCGGCGAGCAGGATCCGGGTGGGCAATTGTTCCGACTGGTCGAAGTAGCCTTCCAGCGTCTCGGCCAGCGATTCGCCGCTCATCGGCACGACACCCTGGTAATGCTCACGCCCGAGATGCGGCTCCAGGGTGATGGCGAGATTTGCGCCGGCGCTGGCTGACGCGAACTCCGTGTCAGCCGACTGCTCCGCGTCCACGCGCGCGATGCCGCGCACATCCCCTTCGCTGGTGCACTCGCTGTACAGCAGCCGCAACGGGCCAGGACCCTGCAGCTGCAGCGACAGCCGTCCGTTGAACTTGATGCCGGTAATCAGCAGAGCGGAAGCCGCCAGGGCCTGCCCGAGCCAGCGGCCGACCGCATCGGGATATTGCTGGTGCGAACGCACCTCGCGATAACCCGCACCCAACCGCACCATCGCCCCACGAACACCGAGCTCGGGCAGGACAAAGGCATGCAGAAGGTCGGTCATGAGGCGGATTCCGTCAGGTGAGCCACGGCAGAGCACCAGAGCAGGGCAGAGACCATCTCTCCGCAGATTTCGCAGATTAGAAGCGCGGCTGCGTCCGGCAAGGCCAGACACAACCAGCTCACGCAGACTCGCTCTTAATCTGCGAAATCTGCGTAATCTGCGGATAAATCTTAGCTTGGCTCCTGTGCCCTTCGTATGGGCGCGGCAGGAACCAGCCCCGCTTCACCCCGCCTTGCGCGCTGCCTGCTTGCGGTCGTTTTCGGTGAGCTGTTTCTTGCGCAGGCGGACGGCGTGTGGGGTGACTTCCACGAGCTCGTCGTCTTCGATGAACTCGAGCGCCTGTTCGAGCGAGAACCTGACTGGCGGGGTCAGCATCAGGTTGTCGTCTTTGCCGGCGGCGCGGAAGTTGGTCAGCTGCTTGGCACGCAGGGCGTTGACGGTGAGGTCATTGTCCTTGGCGTGAATGCCGACGATCTGGCCCTCGTAGATTTCTGCGCCTTCCGGGATCAGCAGGCGGCCGCGTTCCTGCATCGCGTACTGCGCGTAGGCGGGGGACGAGCCGGTGCCGTTGCTGATCATGACGCCGTTGACGCGCTTGGCGATCGCGCCCTTCACCTGCGGGCCGTAGTGCTCAAAGGTGTGGAACATGAGGCCGGTGCCCGCGGTCAGCGTGCGGAACTCGGTCTGGAAGCCGATCAGGCCACGCGACGGGATCATGAACTCGAGACGCGTGCGACCCTTGCCGTCCGGCTCCATGTTGCGGATTTCGGCGCGACGGATGCCCAAGCGCTCCATGACACCGCCCTGGTACTGCTCTTCCAGATCGATGACCAGCAATTCGTACGGTTCCTGCATCTCGCCGTCGATCTGCTTGACGATCACTTCAGGGCGCGACACGGCCAGCTCGTAGCCTTCGCGACGCATGGTCTCGATCAGGATGGACAGGTGCAGCTCGCCACGGCCGGACACACGGAATTTGTCGGCATCCTCGGTGTCTTCGACGCGCATGGCAACGTTGTGCATCAGCTCGCGCTTGAGGCGGTCGCGGATCTGGCGGCTGGTCAGGAACTTGCCGTCCTTGCCGGCGAACGGCGACGAATTGACGCAGAAGAACATGCTGATGGTCGGCTCGTCGACCGTCAGCGTGGGCAGCGCCTCCGGAACGTCCGGTGCGCAGATGGTGTCGGAGATCGAGATCCCCTCGACGCCGGTGATCGCGACGATGTCGCCAGCATTCGCTTCCGGCACTTCGATACGCTCGAGGCCAAGGAAGCCAAGCACCTGCAGGATGCGACCCTGGCGCTTCTTGCCCTCGCGGTCGATGGCGACGATCGGCATATTCGTCTTGGCGCGGCCGCGCTGGATGCGGCCGATGCCGATGATGCCGACATAGCTCGAGTACGCGAGCTGGGTGATCTGCATCTGGAACGGACCTTCCGGATCGACCGCTGGCGCGGGGACGCGCTCGGTGATGATCTGGAACAGCGGATCCATGTTGCCTTCGCGCACGCTCGAATCGAGGCTGGCGTAGCCATTGAGCGCCGACGTGTAGATCACCGGGAAATCGAGCTGCTCTTCGGTCGCACCAAGGCGGTCGAACAGGTCGAACGTCTGGTTGACCACCCAGTCCGGGCGCGCCCCATAACGATCGATCTTGTTGACCACGACGATCGGCTTCAAGCCACGCTGAAAGGCCTTCTGGGTGACGAAACGCGTCTGCGGCATCGGGCCGTCGAGCGCATCGACCACCAGCAGCACCGAGTCGACCATGTTGAGCACACGCTCGACTTCGCCGCCGAAGTCGGCATGCCCCGGGGTGTCGACGATGTTAATGCGCCAGTCGTTCCAGCGGATCGCCGTGTTCTTGGCGAGGATGGTGATGCCGCGCTCTTTTTCGAGATCGTTCGAATCCATCACGCGATCCGGCATGACGGCGCGTTCGCCCCAGGTGCCGGACTGTTTGAGCAAGCAATCGACGAGCGTGGTCTTGCCGTGGTCGACGTGGGCGATGATGGCGATGTTGCGCAGCTTTTCGATCATGGGGCTTCTTTTGGCGCGACCGCAGTCGACCACGTTGTGGGCAGTGAGATGGGCCACGTACGCTTGTCGTCGATGACATGACTGATCGGTGCCGGCAACCACAAGGGTCAACGGCACCGGCAGCATCGTAATGACTGCGCTTCATGGTCCAGACACCGCGCCAGAACGCGCCGTCAACGGCGGGGCAGGCGAGGAAAGGTCGCGGAGTATAGCCAGACGCGGGTGGAGCGAAGGCTCGCGTTCCCTCGCGTGTTCAGAAAACTACGCAAGGAGACCAAGACGGACGATCAAGATCAAAAGAATTGAAGCAAAAGGTGCAAAACAAGAGTTGAAAGCCAAGCCGCAAAAGAGCGTTCGATATCTTTGCGTCTTGCGCGTCTTTCGCGGCCGTTCCTTTGCTTCGCCTAGCGCACAGCGTCTAGCGCATGTCCCTTGGGACCGAGACCTGCGCCGCACTGCTCGCGCGGGCGTTGTCCACCCAGGTGCCCTGGTCGACGCCAATACCTTCCTGCACGAGCCAGCCAGCCTTGGAGAATGCATCCCGTGCGGCCGGTGACAGGCTTCCGGTGACCAGGACCACGTTGCGCTGGCCGATCAGGTCATCGCGCCAGGCGAAGTCGGCCATCTCCTGCGTCCAATGCAGGTAGTCGACCGGGAGCGCTACCAGCAGGCTGCCATCCCGGCGCCGCAATGCGGGTGCCGAGCCAATCACCAGGGCGTCGCTGTGACCAAATTCGGGGGATGCCTGCAACAGGCGCATCGAGTCGATCAGGAACCTGGCATGGATCTCACGCTCGGCGCGGAGTCCAAGTCCGAACAATTCATGGCGCCCCGCGGCGAACTCGGGAAGGCGTAGCAATTCAACGAACTCGGTCTGCTGCGTCAGCGTGTAGGCCTTGCTGCGCATGAAATCGCGGGCCGGCTTGCCGTCGATGCCGATCTCATGCAGCACTTCGAGATTGCGGCGCTTCAGGTCTTCGGGCGGCAGTTCCCAGACCAGTTCATAGGCGTCCTTGGAGTACGAAAGCACATCCGAGGCGACGCCACCGATCATGCCGAGGCCGAGGCTGGTGAGCTTGCCACCCGACCACGCCACCCACGCCAGGCGGTCGAGGCGTTCGATGAGCAGCGGGTTGGTGCTGTACGGATCAGCACCCACGTTGCGCGCAATCTGGCGGCGCACTTTGCTGTAGCCAAGATAACGCAGGGTGGCCGACCTGGCCGCACGCTGCGCTTTCTCGCTCTTGGTGCGGCGCGGACCGCGGCGGTTGTCGTCGTCGTCGTTCATCGCATCGCGGGTGCCGTCGCCGATGTCATAGGCGATATCGCGGACGTTGCGTGCGGTGCGTACGATCAAACGGCCGACGCCACGCGGCAGCCCGGTGATCGTATTGACGGGTTCAGTGACCACCTGGCGCACCGCTTCGAAGGGCCGCTTGACGCCGCGGACGACCGAATCGCCGAAGACCTCGCCTTCGCCGATCTCATCGAGCTGGCGCACTGCGTCGAGCTCGCGGACTCGCAGCTTGAGCAGCGCGGCGCCATCGACCTTGAGCTCGCCGACATCGCTGCGCAAGACGAACTGGCCGTAGTAATCAACCACCTGCACGCCCTTGTCGATGCGATAGCCGGGACCGGTCAGGAACATCCCCGGCAGGAGCTGGCTACTGTAGAGAATTGGCGCAGGCTCGAACGCCGTGGAGACGACCGCTTCCTGTGGCCGCTGTGGCACATCAAGAATGGGCTGCGCGTCGCCGGGCACCGGCGATAGCGCAAGGTCTTCGTCTGCCGGGGAATATCTGTCGCCGTCGATGGGCGGGGATGCGAACTGACGCGAGTCAACCCGCTCTTCGTCGTAGGGCTCAGTCGGCTCGGAATCGAGCGTCATTTCACCAGCGCGCTCGTCGTAGCGTGCGCGTTCATCGGTGGGTTCTTCGTCGAGGGTCATCTGCGTCGACGGTTCGCTCGAGCGGATCGTCGCGTTGGTGCTCGTGGGCGCCGCGTGCGTCTGCACCGCGAACAACGCGAGTGCCATCGCCAGGGCGAACTGCGAGCTATTTGAGCACTGAGTCCCTGTTCCCACGTCCCCTCCCCTTCCCCGGCGCGTCCGGTCGCCGGCACATGGCTTCACTTGAACATAGGCGTATCGAGACAAATGTGAATGTGAAGAGGCCCGCGCTTTGCTGTTCAGTCATCATTGAGATTGGCGACGCCATGCGGCACGTGGCCCGTCGGAACGAAGCGGCTCGCACTCTGTGCATTCTTGGGGGTGTCGTCGAAGAAAATGTCGGCCCCGAACGCTGCCAGGAAAGGTCCCTTGTCGCGGCCACCCAGGAACAGTGCTTCGTCAATGCGCACGCCCCATTCGCGCAGCGTGAGGATAACCCGCTTGTGGGCCGGCGCCGAACGCGCCGTCACCAGCGCGGTGCGGATCGGGGCGAGCTCGGCGGGAAAGGCGGCCTGGATGCGATGCAGGACCTGCAGCACGGTGCGGAATGGCCCGCCGCACAGCGCTTGGTGGGCAAGCTCCTTTTCGCTCTCGTGAAAACGATCGAGCCCTTCCTTGCGGCTCACACATTCAGCTTCGTCGGAGAACAGCACGGCGTCGCCATCGAAGGCGATGCGTAGCTCCGGATGTTTCGATGCGCTCGCCTGCGAGGGCAGGATGCTGGCCGCTGCATAGCCGGCCTGCAGCGCCTGGCGCACATCCACCGCATTTGCCGACAGAAAGAGGTTGGCGCCAAAGGGCTCGATGTATTGAAACGGCGGCGCGCCGTTGGTGAACGCCGCGCGGACGATGTCGAGACCATGGTGCTCGATCGAATTGAAGATGCGCAGACCCGAGTTGCCGCTGTTGCGACTCAGCAGGATGACCTCGACCTGCGGCGTTTGCGGGGCCAGGCGATTGAGACGCAACAGCTTCTCAACCAGCGGGAAAGCGATGCCGGGCTCGAGGATGGTGTCCTCGTTCTCGAGCTGGAACGCCTGGTAGGCGTCGAGCCCTTCCTTCTCGAACAAGGTGTGTTCGGCGGTGAGATCGAAGAGCGCCCGCGAGGAGATCGCGACGACCAGTCGATCAGGGATGGGCAGGGCCGCAGACATGGGCCGGGAGTGTAGCGCGGAGTGCTGCGATGCGGCTCTCGATCAGCCCTATAACGCGCACACCGGCGCCAGCCAGTGCATGTCGATCAGCCAGCTGCAGCCAATGGCGGATTCGTAGATGAAAGTCTTCCCGCGCAGCAACACGCTGCGGCGACGACGGCGCGGCGCCTCGGTCACCTGCGGCCGTGGGCGGTCCGGCAGCAGCCCGAGCTTGCGCAATGGATTTTCCGGGTCCAGGTAGCCCTCTACGTACTCCTGGGGCACCGGCTTGCAGACTGCCGGGACGCCAATCGCGACATGGCCTGGCGGGACATTGCGCGTGACTACCGCATTGGCGCCGACGATAGAGAAATCGCCGATGGTGACCGGCCCAATCACCTTGGAACCCACGCCGAGACGGGTGACGTTGCCGATCACCGGCGTGCCCATGCCCTTGCTGTTGGCTGCATGCACGAGGCATACACCGCAGTTGATCGTGCAATCGTCGCCGATGACCACGCCGTCTGCGACCACGATCCCGAACCACGTATGGATGTGCAGGCGCTTGCCGACGATCGCGCCGATGCGCAGGTCAACGCCGCTCAACGCCGACACCGCCAGTTTGGCGATCGCATAGCAGGCACGCAGCAGAAAGCCGATCACCGGGATGCGTACACCGAGCGCCCAGCGCCCGTATCGGTAGTTGGCCATCACCCAGAAGCCTGGGCTCTTCAGCGGTGAAAGCCGGCCCACCGGCTCTTCCGCGTACCGGTAGAACTGCCACTCTTCCTTGAGTACCTGCCAGAGGCTCGTCCGCATAGCTCAGTCATGGTGGTCGCCAGCGCACCAAGAATGAGCAAATGAACGTCAGCGCGACGTGTTGGCGAAGCGCCGCGTGCGGCGCTCCGATGCGCGGCTAGAACGGGATATCGTCCTCGAAATCATCCGCCGGCGGCGCTTCGCGGCGCGGTTCAGGGCGCCCGCCACCACCAGCGGACTGCGGGCGCGGAGCGCGCGACGGCGCGGCGGAGCGCTCGGAACGCTCGCCACCACCACTGCGCTCGGCGCGCTCGCCGCCACCACGCTCGCCGCCACCACGATCGCCACCGCCCTCACCGCCCGCGCCCCCGAGCAACTGCATCTCGTTGGCGACGATATCGAATGAATAGCGCTCGACGCCGTCCTTGTCGGTGTATTTGTCGCTGCGAATCGAGCCTTCGATGTAGACCTGCTTGCCTTTGCGCAGGTACTCGCCGGCGATCTCAGCCAGGCGGCCGAACATCTTGATGCGATGCCATTCCGTGCGTTCCTGGTTTTCGCCGGTCTGCTTGTCCTTCCAGCTCTCGCTGGTGGCGATACTGAAGGTAGTAATCGCACCGCCGTTGGCGGTGTAGCGGGTTTCCGGGTCCTTGCCAAGATTGCCGAGCAGGATGACTTTATTGACGCCGCGTGCCATGGGTGGCTTCCTTGATGCTGCAGGAGATGATGGATCGCAGAATAGAGCACGGGGGGGCGGCGGACTACGAGCGCGTATCTGAAGCGCGGGTAGGAGACGGATGTGGGTAGCGGTGGGAATTTTCCGATTGGCTGCGTGCCTGACATGGGTGCGACCGCGGTCACACGCGTGTGCCAAACGCCCCGTGGCTATACTGCCGGCCAATGAGTGTCCCCGTGCAGAACATTCCGCCGCTCGAACCCGCTGCCGAGGTTGCCCGACGCTTTGCGGACGTGCAGCGGCTGGCTGCGCCGGACATGGCGCGTGTGGATGCGCTGATCAGGAGCGAGCTGCATTCGGATGTCGTGCTGATCAACCAGATTGGGGCGCACATCATCGGCGCCGGCGGCAAGCGGTTGCGTCCCTTGCTGGTGCTGCTCGCCGGACGCGCCTGCGCGCTCGGCGACGGGGATGCGGCGTGCGTACGCCTGGCGGCGATCGTCGAGTTCATCCACACGGCGACCCTGCTGCACGACGACGTGGTCGACGAATCTGGCCTGCGCCGAGGGCGCAAGACGGCAAACGCGCTGTGGGGCAACGCGGCAAGCGTGCTGGTCGGCGATTTCCTGTACTCACGTGCTTTCCAGATGATGGTCGGCCTCGAGCGCATGGCGGTGATGCAGGTGCTAGCCGACACCACCAACGCGATCGCCGAGGGCGAGGTCCTGCAGTTGCTCAACATGGGCGATCCGGACCTGTCGGAGGCGCGCTACTTCGACGTCATCCGGCGCAAGACCGCGGTCCTGTTCGCAGCCGCCTGCCGGCTCGGCGCAATTGCAGCGCAGCAGCCGACAGCGATTGCCGACGCGATGCATGCCTATGGCATGGCGCTCGGCATCGCGTTCCAGATTGCCGATGACGTGCTCGACTACGCCGGCGACGCCAGCCGCATCGGCAAGCATCTCGGCGACGATCTCGCCGAAGGCAAGGCCACCCTGCCCTTGATCATTGCCCAGCGTCGCGCCACGGCAGCGCAGGTGGAAACGATCCGCAGCGCGATTCGCGAGGGCCGGCGCGAAGCCCTGCCCCAGATCATCGACGCCATCCGCGACACCGATGCCCTGCAACAGAGCCTGGAGCAGGCACGCGGGTACGCCGAGGACGCCCGCCGTTTCCTGCGTGTCCTGCCGGCATCACCGTGGCGCGAGGCGCTGGAAGCGCTCGCCGACTACGCGGTGACGCGGGCAAGCTAGGTGCTCGTCACACGCTGCTCCCGCAGCGCGTGCGGTGAAATTGGTACTTTTTGTCCCGCGCCGCCGAGAAAGGCGCCGGGGTAGCGTTTCCAAACATTCCTTAAGTTGCAATGTGTTTGAAGCGCGTCGCATCTTCGCAACATCAGTGATGCAGCGTGCGCTTTCCGGCCATCGGGACGCATCCACCCGGCCAAGAGACCTCGGCGCACATGCGAAAGATTGCCCCTCCTTTGGTGATGTCTGTCCGGATGCTCGTGGCTGCGGGGTTGCTCGCGCTGGCAGCTTGCTCGGATCCTGATCCGGCCAAGGAATCCGCCGCACCGGCGGGACCGGCTACCGCTCCAGCGGCCGCGCCCGCGCCGGTCAAGACCGACTGGGTCGCTGACGCGCGCCTGGCGCTGAAGGAAGGTCGGCTGATCGCGCCCGCCGGGAACAATGCGGTCGAGATCTATCTCAGCGTGGCTGCCGATGACCCGCGCCGAACAGCGGCGCAGCAGGCCTTGTTGGAATTGCTTTCTCCCGCCGCCGGCGTCATCGAAAACACGATCCAGAAAGCACAACTCGACGAGGCTGCGCGCGAGCTCGGACTGCTCGAGCGCATGGGTGCGAGTGAGATCACCCTGAGCCCATTGCGTGCGCAGCTCGCGGCGGCTCGCAAGAAACTTGCCGATGAGGCCGCTGCAAAAGTTGCCGCTGAAGCTGCCGCCGCAGCCGCTGCCGCGGCCCCACCACCGGTTGCAGCGCGGCCTACGCCACCTGTGGCCGTTGCGCCGGCGCCGGTGCCGGCACCACCAGCCAGCACCAGCACTCCGCCGCGCACGGAACCGGCCAGCACACGGCCGTCACCGCCAACAGCCACAACACCTGCACCCACGCCAGCCACCGAGACGGATCGGCCCCCGCCGACACCGATCCCTGCGCCTGCGAGCAGCGGTGAAGTTCGGGAGGCCCGCCAGATCGCCGACGCAGCACCCGTCTATCCACCGCAGGCAGCACGTCGCAAGCTCGAAGGCTCAGTCGAGCTCGAGTTCACCGTCGGGGCCAATGGCGCTTTGAGCGATATCCGCGTGGTACGCAGCAACCCACCCAACATCTTTGATCGCGAAGCCATCCGCGCCGCCCAACGCTGGCGCTTCAGCCCACGCACCGAGGGCGGCGTTCCGGTCAGCTCGAAAGTCCGCAAGACCTTGAATTTCAGGTTGCGGGCGAGCTAAGGCCGGGAGCGGGTTCTAGCTGCTCCCCTCTCCCTGGAAGCGTGGGAGAGGGGAGCAAAAAGCCACTAGAAGCTCGCCTTGAACTCCACGCCCCAGATGCGGGGTTCGTTCAAGAAGCCGGTCAGGTTGTTGAAGTCGATGCCGCCGACGATGACTTCCTCATCGGTGATATTGCGGCCGAAGGCGGCGATCTCGTAGGCGCCGTAGTTCCAGTTGTAGCCGACGCGCAGGCCGCCTTCGAGCAAAGATTCGCCGCGGAATTCGGTCGACTCGTAGAGGAAGAAATTGACCTCGCCGCGGTAGGCCCAATCGGTGTAGATAAAGAACTCGCCGGCGCCCATCGGGATGCCGTAGCGCGCGGTGACGTTGGTGATCCACTTGGGCGCATTCGGCAGTGAGTTGCCGTCGATGAGCACGGTGCCGGTCACCGGGCCTCGTGGGTCGAGCACCGTGCAGCCGCCGCCGCAAGGGGCGATCGCGAGGCCGGGATCGTTGATCTCGGTGTCGTTGTAGCTGGCGCCGAAGGTCACCAGCAGTTCGTCGGTGAGATAGGCGTCGAGATCGACCTCGAAGCCCTGCCCGATCGTCTGGTTGGCATTGATCAGGGTGTTGAAATTGGCGTTACCGCCAACTGCGGTCAGTTGCTGGTCATCGACTTCGTAGCGAAACACGGAGAAGCCCATGCGCGCGCGGTTCTCGACCAACTCGGTCTTGATGCCGGCCTCGTAGGACAGCACGGTTTCCGAGTCGGCGATGGAGACGACATCGCCAAACAGCACGCGGCCCTGGATGGCCGGGGCGCGGAAACCGCGGGCGACGCGGGCGTAGACGTTGGTCGCATCGGACAAGGTCCAGACCCCGGACAGGTCCCACGAGACATCACTGTCGCTGGTGCTGACGAAAATCGGGTCGAGCGGGCCGACGCCGAGGAAGGCCAGCGGCGATTGGAAGCGTTCAGCGACGAAGTCCTTCTCGTCCTTGGTGTAGCGCACGCCGCCGCGCAGTACGAAGCTGTCGCTGAAGGCGTACTCGCCTGACGCGTAGGCCGCCCAGGCCTCATTCTGCTGGCGTTGTTGGGCGGAGCCGTTTTCGGAGTTGTCGTCGAGCGGGTCGTAGCTGAAGCTGTCGATGGTGATGTCTTCGTCGAACCAGAACAGGCCGGCCTGCCAGTCGAAAGCGCCCCATTCGTTCGATTCCAGGCGGAACTCCTGGGTGAACTGCGAGTGATCGGGCAGGCCGTCAGCCGATTGCGCCGTAAATGGGATCACGCCAGGGCCGCTCGGCGGCGCGAATACCGCCCCAAAGCCGCCATCGATGTCGCCGCCGGAATAGCTCTCGGCGCTCTCGTAGCCGGTGATCGAATACAGCGTGACCGATCCGAGATCAAAGCTCAGGCGCGCGCTGGCGCCCTCGCTGTCGACTTCCTGGGCATTGAAGCCGTCGTGGCTGAACTCGTAGCGGTTGAAGCCCGGACGCAGGTTGTTGGTGCCGCGCGTGATCGCGTTCGCCTGAAAAACGCGCGCGGAGCCATCGAGGCTGCGCGCGTGCACGTTGAACAGCGCCTCGACCGTGTCGCGCTCGACCAGCAACTGAGCGCGCACTGCCGCTTCGCGATAGCCCTCGAGCTCGTCCTCGGGCCCATCGACGGTGTTCTCGACATAGTTGTCGCGACGCTGGTAGAGGCCGGAAATGCGCGCCGAAATACCGTCACCGAGCGCGCCGCCCACGGCGCCTTCGAAGTTGGTCGTGCCGAAGCGGCCGAAGCCGATCTGCGCATAGCCATCGGCCGTCTGCGAAGGCCGGCGCGAGTCGAACTTGAGCACACCGGCCGGCGTGTTGCGCCCGAACAGCGTGCCTTGCGGTCCACGCAGCAGCTCGACCTGGTCGGTATCGAAGACTGGGAAACCCTTCAGGATCGGATTTTCCTGGACGACGTCGTCGAACACCAGCGAGACCGGCTGCGAGGCATTGAGGTCGAAATCGGTGTTGCCGAGGCCACGCACATAGAAGCGCGGGAAGGTACGGCCGAACGAGGATTCGATCACCAGGCTCGGCAGGCGAGCGGACAGAAAACGCACGTCCTCGCCACCGGAGCCGATGACGTCGAGCTTCTCTTCGGCAACCGTGGTGATCGCGATCGGCACTTTCTGCACGTCCTCTACGCGTCGTTGCGCGGTCACCGTGACCGTTTCCAGGACGGAGGGTTCATTTTCCGTTGCCGTCTGAGTAACGGCGACCGGGCTTGCCAGGGCCCCGAGGATGGCAACGAAAAGGCTGGCGCGACGCGAATCATGAGCGGACATGCTGGGCTCCGGCGGTAGGTCGGTATCCCCAACATAGCGCAAAGCTTCACCTGCCAGTCACCGTCAGTTACGCCTTTGCTCTAACTGAGCAGAGGGAAGTGGCGGCGCGACCTGCCTTTGCTTCAACGCCTCGGATCGATCGCCAGGACAGTCAGCTCGAGCTCGCCGGCTGGACGTTCCCAGAGAACGTGATCGCCGACGCGGGCGCCGAGCAAGGTCTTGGCGAGCGGCGATACCCAGCTGACGCGGCCATTGTCCGGCTCGGCCTCGTCGACACCGACAATCCGATAGCAGTGGTGTACACCGAGCTCGTCGATGAGTTCGACGGTCGAGCCGAAGCCGACCTGCCCCGCCAGTTGCGTGGCCGGATCGATCGGTATCGCGCTCTCGATGCGCGCGTGCAACCAGCGCATTTCCTGCCCGATATGGGCACGCCTGGCCAAGGTGTCGAGCGCATGCTCCGGCACCAGCGCGAGGCGCTGCTCGGCATCCGCCAGCCGCGCCAACAGCCGCGCATGGCCCTGCGGGGTCACGTAGTTCGGATGCGCATCGACGCTGAGCGGTGTCAGCTCCAGCGGCGTCTCAGCTTCGGGTTCGCGGGTGAATGCGCGGCGCATGCATCCTATGATCCGAGCCAGGGCGCACACGCCGCGTGACTGATCCCGGCAATCGTAGAATCGCAGCAACCTTCCAGCGCCAACGTCCATGTCCTTCGCCAAGCTCGCAGAATTGCTCCATGGATCCGGTTCGGCGCCGCTCTGCGCCGTCTGTGGGCAGCCGCTCGGAAGTTGTGTATGCGCGTCCGCGCAGGTGGCGGCGAGTACGTCATCTCAACAACCCGTACGCATCGGACGCGAGACCAAAGGCCGATCTGGCAAGGGCGTGACCGTGATCAGCGGGCTGGCCTTGCCCGCGACGGAGTTGGAGTCGCTTGCGACCGAGCTCAAGAAGCGCTGCGGCTCCGGTGGAACCGTGCGCGAGGGCGTGATCGAGATCCAAGGTGAGCATCGCGATACGCTGGTCGCGGAGCTCAAGCGCCGCGGCATTTCCGCCAAGCGAGCGGGCGGCTAGCTTGGCGGTGGCAGCCGAGTTTGAGTGTTTTGTCGAATTGATCGGGCGCAAGTCGTGATTCGGCCGCTACCTGACTCATCCCGACCCCCGCCGCACGTCATCTGGCGCAAGTGCGGTGCGCCGTCTGGCACGCATTGCTACACTGTGCGCGCATCTTCCCGGAGCGTCCCATGCGTCACTCGTCCTGGCTGTCGGCTGTTGTGTTGTTGCTATTCGCGAGCTCGGTACCCGCGCAAGCCAAACCCGAAGATGCGATCAAGTATCGGCAGGCGATCTATCGCGTGATCCTCTGGAACTGGATGCCGCTCAACGCGATGGCGCGCGGTCGCGTCCCGTTCAATGCGCCCGAGTTCGCCAAGCGCGCCGAGCGCGTCGCGGCACTTTCGACGCAACTGCTTGAAGGGTATCCGGCCGGTTCGCATGAAGGCGCGCACACCGATGCCAAACCTGAGATCTGGTCGCGCTTCGCCGACTTCAGCGCCAAGATGAAGTCGTTCGAGACTGAATCCGCCAAGCTCTCGGTGATCGCCAAGGGCGGCAATGAAGAAGCGATCAAGACCCAGTTCGGCAAGGTTGGCGGCACGTGCAAGGCGTGCCACGACAAGTACAAGATTGACGATTGAATGTGGAGCGCGGCTTAGTCTGAAGTGCGGCGCTCTGATGTGGAGTACGGCGCTCTGCGCCGCTTTGGATGCCTATCGCGTCGGATAACAAAAGCATCCAGAGCCGCTCTCCAACTTGGGGCGTGCGAACCCCACCCGCATCGTCGCGCCCTCGCGCGCTCTTGATCTGGCTTTGGTGGGTCTGCGCTGCGCGCGGACGCTCTTGATTGGCTTTGGTGGGTCTGCGCTGCGCGCGGACGCTCTTGATTGGCTTTGGTGGGTCTGCGCTGCGCGCGGACGCACTTGATCAGGCTTTGGTGGGTCTGCGCTGCGCGCGGACGCTCTTGATCTGGCTTTGGCGGGTCTGCGCTGCGCGCGGACGCTCTTGATCTGGCTTTGGTGGGTCTGCGCTGCGCGCGGACGCACTTGATCTGGCTTTGGTGGGTCTGCGCTGCGCGCGGACGCACTTGATCTGGCTTTCGTGGGGCGGCGGGGGCGGGCGGCGCGGGTGTTTTGTAAAAAAAAGGCAAATGCCTGCCCCCCCAACCCCCGCCCACCCCCCCCA
>JANPJV010000145.1:0-34431 GCA_031425695.1 Rhodanobacteraceae bacterium
CGGACCTTGTCCGGACGCTTTTGGAGCTCTGTGGGTCCGGACCTTGTCCGGACGCTTTTAGAGCTCTGTAGGTCCGGAGCTTGTCCCGACGCTGTTGCTGAGGTAAAGAGCGTTCGGACAAGGTCCAAACCCACAGGTCCAAACCCACAGGTCCAAACCCACAGGTCCGAACCCAAAGGTCTGAATCATAGATCCGAACCCACAAGCTCCAACCCAAACGATCAAATCACAACCCCAACAAATCTGCCCGCGGATGCGCCCATTGCGGCACGCCCTCAGGGCAGGGCTCGCCCGCGAAATCGGCACGCACGAAACTGGTGAAGTTTGCGCGCCCGAGCGGGCCGTAGCGTTCGTCGGATGCGGAGCGCTCGTCGAGGGAAGGCATGCGTACGAAGCGCAGCCACGTGTCGAAATGACAGCTCTGCGCCCGATACGCACGCAGTGCGGCAAGGCTGAATTCGCGGTCGAAGCTCACGCTCATTGCTGCGGCACCGCCAGGTCCAGCCACGCCAGGCGCGCCCATCTGTGAGCGCTGTGCCAAGCGTGCCGGGCAACTGCTGACCGGAAATACGGCCGGCCACAGACTGAGCATGCCGCGACGAATTCGATAGCGTTCCGCGCCGGTTTCGACGGAGACGAATACCCAGCACAGCGGATGCGTGGGGAAGGGCGTCATTGCCGCATCGATGACTCGATTTGTGTCGGTTCCGTCGTCGAAGGCCGCGACCACCTGGCCCCGCGCCGCGCGCGAAGCCAGCCCCTGGACGGCGACGAACGCCAGGCAGAGCCCGAACGCGAGCAGCAATCCGCGTCGCTGCACCAAGCCGCTCTTGCTTGTGGTGGGTCTGCGCTGCGCGCGGACGTTGTGGTAGCTGACGCCGGCAACGGCGAGTGCAGCCAGTTCAAGCACGATGACCGCCGTCCACGCCAGAAAACCGTTCGCCGCCAGCCCTATCGGTAGCGCCAGCACACTCACCAGCAACAGCGCACGCACGCGCAGGCGCTGGATGCTCATCACCAGTGGCAGCACGGGGAGCACCCAGAACACCGGCTCTAGGATGAAGATCGCATCGCCATAGAACCAGCGCGAATCGATCGGATGGAAAGGATGCAAGCCGTAGGAATTCAGGAAGTCCATGCCGAGGTGAAGCAGCATCCCGAGCGCCGAGACGACCACCAGCCCGACGCGTGCCGCGACACTCGTGCGGAGCAAGCTCCGCGCCGACGGCCAGCACCAGATTGCTGCCCACAGCAAGAGCAACTGCGGCAGCAGCCAGAGCAGGGTGTGTGTATGACCGCGGTGATGCATGAGGTAGCCGAGCGGCTGCGGCAACAGCGGCGTCAGCAACAAATCAAGATCAGGAAAATTGCTCGACACCAGCGCCGCAACCAGCAGCAATCGCCGCCGTTGCCGCTGCGCACCCGGATCGCGCTCCCGCGCGAGGCTGCGCTGCACCAGTTCGCCGACTGCCAGGCCGATGAGGGAATGGCTGAGGTTGTCCATGGGCGGATGTTAGAGGGTGCGCGTTGCGTTAGTGGGTCCGGACCTTGTTCCGGACGATTTTGATTGAATCTCGCGGAAGACCTTGCTCATGCTTTGCGTGGGTCCGGAAGCCTATCCCCGGTCATGGTAGAAAGCGTTCGGACAAGGTCCGAACCCACAAGAGCCGCACTACCCCACCGACCTTCCCACCCTTACCCCCAGCCCGAAATACCGATAAGCCGGGTCGGCCTGGTAGCGGCACGCGGAGCGTACGCTGGCCTGATGGAAGGGCCAGGCGCCGCCGCGGTAGGGGCGGCGGGTGGGGTCATCGCCGGCGCACCAGGTGCAGGCGTTACCGGCCATGCCGCGCACGCCGTACGGACTTTCGTCGACCGGTTGGCTGTGCACGGAGGTGGTCGCCGACAGCCCGGCAACGCTGTCGCGCATGCGGCTGAAGGTGGCATCGAAGCCATCGCCCCACGGATAGATGCGACTATCGACGCCGCGTGCGGCCTTTTCCCATTCGTCTTCGGTGAGCAGGCGCATGCCGCTCCAGCGGGCGAAGGCGTCGGCGCACCACCAGTCGATATGGACGATCGGGGCGGCGGGATCCCAGGCATCCGGCAACACGATGCGCGCGCCCTCGCGGCGGCCGACGATCGGGCCGCCAGTCTGCTCGCGCGGTGCGACGCGCTCCGCGTCGTCGACCGCACCGGCATCGACGAGCGCATCGAGAAAGTCCTGGTATTCGCGATTGGTCACCGCGAAGCGGCGCACGGCGTAGGCGTCCAGCCACACCTGCTCGGCGCGGGCCGATCCGCTCGCGAGGAGATCGCCGCCACGTTGATACCAGCCCGCCGGCACGTAGATCTCGTCTGGCTGCAAGCTCGGCGGAATCGCAATGGCGCGCGGCCCGTCTTCGCCCGGGGCCATGCCGTGCCAATGCTCGAGCCGGCCGATCGAGACGGGATAGCGCACTGGCAACGGACCGTCGCCATCGAGCACCAACAGCCAGTTGCCCTTCGCCAGCGTCACCGACTCCAACGGGGTACGCCCAAGGCGACCCGCCGCTTCGGCGACGCGCCGACGCCCGCGCTCGACATAGCGATAGAGATCGACGGTCACGCCAGCAGGCTCGGTGACCAGCGTGAGCGTGCCATCGCCCGCGAGCCAGAGCGCGTGCTCGCCGCGATCGTGCGTGCGCAGTAATGACTCGAATCGATGCGCGCCCGGATCGCCACGTTGCTCCGCGTGTTCGTGGCGCTGGCGATAGTGGCGCGCGAGCTCGGTGTGCGCCTCGGGCAGGTCCGGCACGTCCGAGAGCGCGGCATACAGCAGGCGCACAATGCGGCTCTCTTCAGCCTCGACCCGCTCGAAGAGATGTCGCGCCTGATCTTCCAGGTCCCAGGCGGGCTTCTTGACGTCGGCGCTCTCCCAAGGCTTGAGCGCCTCCAGACGCGCGCGCGCCTCCTGCAGCATCGACTGTGCGTCGACTTCGAGCGCTGCCAGCGCCGGGATCAATGCCTGCGCTTCGGCGACCTTGGCGAGCGCCTGCTCGCGCTTGCGTGCGCCTTCGGTCCACGCGGCGATCTCGGCGCTGAGCGCTGCCGCATCGGCGAAGCGCTCGATGGGATCTCGCGCCATCGCCCGCTCGGAGGCCGCGACCAATTCTTCTGGCATGGGCGGCGGCTTGGCCCCCGGCTCGGGGCGCTCTTCCGGGAGCATCGCGGCGTCGTCGGTGTCGGTCTCGCCCTGCACGATCAAGGTCGATTGCACGCTGCCCGTGCTGCGCCCAGCCGGACGCCGGACCAGCGCCAGCGGCGCCGGCGGGCCCGCGATCACCTGTTGCAGCACCGCGCGCGCGTTGCCCTGCAGGTATGGCGGCCGGCCTGACAGAATCTGGTACAGGATCGCGCCGAGCGAGTACACGTCGCTCGTCGGACCCATGCGCAAGGTGTGCCCGAGCGCCTGCTCCGGCGGCATGTACGCCGGCGTGCCCGAGATCGTTCCGAGCGATGTTGCCAGCGCATCGCCCTCGGAGCGATCGGTGCACACCGCCCGCTCGCCGGCAGCGCGCCCGACCACCATGGCGATGCCCCAGTCGAGCACCAGCACTTCGCCAAACTCACCCACCATGATGTTCTGGGGCTTGAGATCGCGGTGCACCACGCCGCGCGAATGCGCATAGGCGACCGCATCGCAGATGGCACGGAATGCCTCGATCAGGCGCCGGAATCCCCAGCCGTCCGCGGTCACCGCGGCAGCCCCGTCGAAGCTCTGGTGTACCTCGTCGATCACCTGCGCCAGCGTGCGACCCTGGACTTCCTTCATCGTGAAATAGCTGCGTCCATCGGCCAGCCGGCCGATCTCGTGGACCGGAACGATGCCCGGATGCTGCAACTGCGCGGTGGCCTGCGCTTCCTCGATGAAACGCGCGGCCAGGATCGCATCGTCGGCGACATCCTGGCGCAGGATCTTCATCGCCATCACCCGGTTGAGCCGCCGGTCGCGCACGCGCCGCACCTCGGCCATGCCGCCGATGCCAATCAGTCCTAGATCCTCATAATCCGGCGAGACGAAGGTTTCGATGAGCATGGAAAGCATCGCCATTGGCTCCTCGCATCCTACAAGAGCCGCTCCACTCGTTGGCTTCGCGGATTCGCCGAAGTCGCGCAGGAATCGGTCGGTACCTTCGGCGTTTCCCGTTCGTCGGCCCAAGCGCACGCTGGCCCGGCAGACGGTGCAGGTAGCAGGCCAACTCGTGCTTACGGAAACTCCGGTTCAACCAACTGCTCGATCGCCGGCCACGCGAACAGATAGCCCTGCATGAGCCGCACGCCCAGGGCGGAGAGCACATCGCGCTCATGCGTGGTCTCGATACCTTCGGCGATGACTTCGATATTGAGCCGCAAGGCGACTTGGAGGATGCCGGCGACAATCGCCTGGCGCACCAGATCGGTGTGGATGTTGCGGGTCAACGCCATGTCGAGCTTGATGATGTGCGGCTGGAAGCTGGCGAGCAGATTAAGGCCCGAATAGCCAGCGCCGAAGTCATCGATGGCGGTGGTGAAACCGCGCTTGCTGTACTCGTCGAAGATCCGTTTCAAGTGCGAGGGATCGTCTATCCGTTCGACCTCGGTGACCTCGAACATCAGCCGATCGAGCGGGAAATCGAACTGCTGCGCGGCTTCCAGGGTTGCACGGATACAGGTCTCCGGGCGATAGACCGCATTCGGCAGGAAGTTGATGCTGAGTTTGCAATCGGCAATCCGGTGCAGGCCCAAGCGCGCGGCAAGCTCGATCGCCTTGACCCGACAAGCTTGATCGAAGCGGTAGCGATTCTGGTCGTTGACCCGCGCGAGCACGCTCGCAGCCGGCGCGCCATCAATGCCGCGAACCAGCGCCTCGTAGGCAAACAATCGACGTTGCGGGAGATCGACGATCGGCTGGAATGCCATCGTAAAAGCGAAGTCGAGCTCATCGCTGTTGCGGCATTCGGCGCAGCCGACGGAGCGGAAAGGGTTGCTGAAGTGGGTCTTGCTCATCTAGTCCCCTGTCGAGCTTGCAACGTGGGACGCGTTGCGTGCGCTGAGCAGATGGATGCGTTGCGTGATGCAGCCACTGGCTCATCCCTGGGCTCTTCCATCCACTACCGTCGCAACGCAGCAGACACTGATCGGCCGCCGCGTCCCAAGGAAGCAGGCGCGACTGACACGCTGGGTTGCCAGGCCCAGCATAGGGCAATGCAGCGGCTCCATGTATCAAGCCGGCACCAACGTACGATGCGGTAAATGGCGCTGATAGGAAAGTTCAATGGTCAGGAAGCCTGCTGTCACATGACCCAGTGTCACACTACGATCCCGCCGTCGTTCTGGAATCGTCGCCATGGTCAATCTCGCAATTTTTCATTCCACGCTCCCTGAATACCTGCGCAGCACTGGGAGTGAGGGCGACCAGAAAAACATGCAAATCGTATTGTCGACGGATCAGCGCTCCACCTTGCTCGAGGCGGCGGGCAAAGTGAAGGTCGATGCACTGGTCGCGGATTTGCTGCTCCTGGGTGACACGCCGGAGGTGGCGATCCTGGAACTCGAGCGCGCGCTGAAGCCCGAATTGACGGTGGTCGTGTACGCTTTCGCCAAGTGGGATCAAATTGAACGCCTGCGCGGTCCGCACCGGCAGTTGATGCGCGCGCCAGTGAGTGCGCGGGCGCTGCGTTCGAACATGCTCGGGCTGATCGTCAGACACCTTACGCAGGCGCCGGCGGCGCCGACTGCCGCGCCGGTCGAGTCGGGCCTGCTGCGCGTGGAGCAGCAGGCGCCGATGCGTCGTTTCGACGACATGCAACTGGCGGCCTTGCAGGACGTGGTCAGTGCCGTGGACTGTGAATGCCCGAACCAGGTCGCCGATCTGGTGCTTGCGCTGAATGCCTTCGAGACCTATTCCGCTCAATGCCAGAACAAGAACGAGAAGGACGCGAAGATGCACCAGTTGCTGGCGCGCGTAACTGGCCACGCCCGAGCGGTCATGGAGTACGGCTTGAAGGAGTTGTGCGCATTCGAGGGCATCGATCCCGTACAGTTGGTGAAGCGCAACAACCGCAAAGCGGGCTGAGATAACGCGAGGTCGCCCTGTCGGCGTCCCTTTTCACCCATCGAAACTTGGAGTCGCGACGCGCTGAAACTTCTCCCCGCAAGCGGGGAGAAGGGCGGGTCCGTTGCGCGAAAGGCAGGGGCGGAACGCCTGTTCAGGCGTACCTCGTTACCGGTCCGCGGATTTCTCCAACGCTCGAGGTAGTACAGGCGCGTTGTACCGGTCGGTGAGGTGCTGGTAGCCGTCTGGAGCCGTTTGATTCCCGCGGCGAGATCGACGCTGAGGACGTTGTACTGCTCGAAGAACCGGGCAGGCAGGCGAGCCGCTGCGGCCCGGCGGGCTCGTCGTCGAAGTAGCCGTTGCCGTGGAATCCGGGCTGGTGATGGCGGTGGTTTCCGATCACGTTGATCTCGATGGCCTTGAAACTGGCCTCATGCCAGCGCTCCACTGCCGCAACCAAAACCGGATCCTCCAGCCGAGGCTGCGGAACTCCGCGAGCGCAGCCACCACGCGGTCCTCCGCCGAGAGCAGGCGCAGCCCCTCTTTGATTGCTACTCGAGCGTGCGCGATCCACGCCTCCTGGATCGGAGTGGTCGCCGCGGAGGCGGGCGCTGCCTGCAGGATGTGCTCGCTCGCCGCTCGACAGCACCCCCGGCGCCAGAGTCACCGCTGCCGGATCCGAAGGTTCGCTTCACGACGAAACGTTCGGTGTCAGGCGCTTGACGTTCTTTGCGCGCGCAGCACTCACCATGCCCGGAAGCAGCCCGGGGCTTCAATTTCTCAACAGCCTGCTAATCGAGCCTGGAATTGCCAGACGCCTGTCATAGCAATAAGATACGACGTATAGAGTTGTACATCGTATTGATATGGTGGACCGATGACAGATTCCGTTGCATCCGCAGGCGGGCGCCGGCAGCGTAAGCGAGCGCAAACCGCGAATCACCTGGCAGCTACCGCGTTCCGTCTGTTCGAGGCGCATGGCTTTGAGACGGTCGCGATGGAGCAGATCGCTGCCGAAGCTGACGTCGCGAAAGCCACCCTCTACAACTACTTCCCGGTCAAGGAAGCGCTGATCGCGCACTGCTTTCGAGAAGACATTGCCGCTGGCATGGTCGACCGAGCGGCTGCACTCACCGCGCATGAGACCTTTGAGGCACGCATGCGCTATCTGCTGTGCGAATCGGCTGCCTGGCACTCCGCGCGCAAGGCTTATCTACCTCACTACCTGCGCTACCTGACCAGTCAGGCCCGATATGGCGAAGAGGCTCCCCAAGTCAAATCCCTCGACAGCGGTAGCCGTCAGATTCTCACCCTGATGTTTGCGGCCGCCCAGGCATCGGGGGAGGTCGATACGCGACAGACGGCTGCGCAAATCGCCTGGAGCTTCGAGTACCTGCTCTTCGGTGCGGTCGCCGCTTGGCTCACCGATCCAAGCATGGATCTGACGGCAAGATTCCTCGCCGCGTTCGACCTGACCATGCGCGGCATGGCAACCATCTCAGCAACGAAACAACCGAAATCACGCGGCGCAGGAGCCAAGTAATGACCTTAGAAACGGGCACCGACACTGCGCCGATCCAGACAGCCCCACTGGGGCTACCGCTCCTCACCTATATCCAGCAAGACCCGTTGAGAGCTGCCAGTTACTTCCAGCGCTGCTATGGCGACGTTGCAAAACTCAGCATTCTGTTTCGCCGCATCTACTACTTTTTCACCCCGGAAGCCGCCCGCCAGATCCTGGTCGATCGCCAATCGGATTTCATCCGCGAAGCGCGCCTGCTCAAGATCTTCGAATCCTTTCAGGGCAAGAACGTCCTGACCACCGAGGGCCCCGATTGGGAGCGCCAGCGACGCATCTTGACACCCGGGTTTTCACCCAAACGCATCGCGGGCTACATGGAGCTGATGCGTGCTGCAATCGATGCCAGCGTGCGCGATGAGTTGCCATTGGAGACCGGGCACGGTGCGTTGGTTGACGTCGATGTCTTGACCACGCGGATCACGATGGACGTCATTCTGCGCACGCTGTTTTCTCACGCGACCACACCAGCCGAGGCGAGCCAAGTTTCAACCGCCATTCGCGCATTGACCCGACAAAGCATGCGCGAAGTGTATTGGGCCTTCATTCCACCGGTGTGGCTGCCTTATCCAGGACGTGCCGCCAAGCTCACACACCTGAAAACCATCAACCAGCTGATCGCCATGCACATCCAGGTGCGAACCAGCAAAGCGAACGCCGTCGGTACCCAGAAAGATGTGCTCGACATGCTGCTGGCTGCCCGTGACGACGCGCCGACGACTGGCAGCGCATCGCTCACCTCCCAGGAAATTCATGACAACTGCATCCTGCTCTTCACCGCTGGTTTCGATACCTCTTCGTCGGCGCTGACCTGGTGGATCGGTCTGATGGCGACGCACCCGGATGTCGTCGAAAAGTTGCGCCGCGAATTGGACAGCGCAAACGGCGGCACGGCGCCCATGGAAGCCATCGCGCGCCTGCCCTATCTGAACGCCACGATCAAAGAGGCCATGCGCCTCTACTCGCCGTCCACGGCACTGTTCACCCGCGTTGCGCAGCGCGACGTCGTGATCGGTGAGACGCCGGTTTCGAAAGGTACGCTGGTGGTGGTCCCGATCTGGAACCTGCATCACGATGCGCGCTCCTTTGCCGATCCCGAAGCGTTCCACCCCGAGCGCTTCATGCCAGACGCTCCACCCATTCCGCGCAGCGCCTACATGCCTTTCGGGGCGGGGCCGCATTTCTGCCTTGGCCAGCATTTCGCCAGCATCGAAATGGCATTGATTGCTGCTCACCTCGTGCAGAACTTTGACCTCGCCCTGGAAGAAGGTGCGCGCCTGCCAGAACCTTTTGTGGATGTGGCTCTGAAGCCAAAGACGCCCTTGCGCGTGCGGTTCACGCGCCGCCAGGCAGGCGTGTAACCACCTGTGTCGGCTTTCGTCTTGGCCCCGTCTTTCATTCTGTTCTGGAACGCAAATGCGACGTTCCATCGTCCCGGCAGCGCTGGGTGCAGTGTTGCCTTTCTGGTCGCAAGCGGCGCAGCCCGAGCAATGGCACGTGCCGGTGGGTGGTAGCGGCTCCCGCTCAATTTAAGGTTCAGCGCCGCTTTCGCCACCACCAGAAAAAGCCACGATGTGCCCCGCTTGTCGCCTGTGTATTGTCGCGCGACACGGGCTGACGGCATGCCCATCCGGCGCCTGGGCGCCTGCATTCGGAGCCTAGGCATGCACAGCGACGTCCTGCGCACACGCATCGATGATCTGCTCAACGCGCAACTGCAGGGTGTGCTGGCCACGCAGCAGCATGCGCAGCCGTACACCAGCCTGATGGCCTTCGCGCATACGCCGGATCTGCGATATCTGAGCTTCGCGACTTATCGGGACACGCAGAAACACGCCAACCTGCTGCTGAATTCGGCGGTGTCATTCCTGGTCGACGATCGCAGCAACGATCCAGCCGATTATCAGCGTGCCGTTGCCATCTCCGTGTGCGGTTGTGCGCAGGCGATTCCGGATGAGGAGCGCGCGGAATATCTCGCCACCTATCTCGCCAAGCATCCAACGCTGCGTGAGTTCGTAAGCTCGCCAGACTGTGCGCTCCTGCGCGTGGCGGTCAGCTGCTATCGCGTGATCAGCCAGTTCCAGGCGGTCGAGTTGCTGACCATCGAGCTCCGCTTGTGAGAGCTATGCTTGAAAGCTATCGCCGACGGCGTGCACCACTACGCCGTAACCCCCAGCCGGGCGCCTCGGTCGTCCATCGCGCCGGCAACGCGTCGGCATGAACCTACGGCTTGCAACCTGGGAGCGCCGCTTTCGCGAGCAATGGGATCGCGCTCGGATGCTCTACCACCCGCACCAGCCAAAGGGTGCGCCCGAGCGACTGCTGGTCCGGCAGATGGCGGTTGTGCTGATCGTCTTCGGAATTGTGTTGGTTGCTGTCGCGGCATTGATCGTCCTGCTGACAGGGCGGCTGGTTCTCGCTTTGGCAGGCTTCGGGTTGTTCAGCCTGATTGCCGGAGGCGTGCAACTCGCGCGCGGCAAGCTCTGGCTACCACCAGGCTACAACGCCGCCAACACCGGTGTCCCTACCGCTGCCGAGGCAGCCGACCCGCGCGCCGAGAGCGACTGTCCTGCCTGCGGGCACAGCGCACCCGCGACCGATGGATCGCAGCGCCGGAACGGCCGTGACGACGCTGACATGCGCTGCGCACATTGCGGAAATCCCTATCCGAGCCATCGGCCTGATGCCGCCTGAGCGGTCACCGATAGCGACCCGCACCTTAGGGCATTCCAAAGAAACGACTGCCCTGTCCGCTGACTTAAGCCAACATCGCCCAGCCCACTCACGCCGCGCGCCCGTCGGTGGCTGGGGCCACGAACCACGCCAGCACCTCGTCCCACAGCGGCTGCGCCTTGCGCCGGAAGTAGCCCATGTGGCCGATCGGGCCAATGCCGAGTAGGCGCGGATCGAGATCGATCTGGGTGAGCTCTGCATTGCGATAGCCGGCCATGAAGGCATCGCGCGATGCTGGCGGCGCCCACAAATCGTCGATCGCATTGGCGGCGATGATCGGCGTGCGCACGCGGTCGAAGCGGCGCGTGACGTGCTCAGCCATCGCCGGATCGTCGAAGAAGTAGCGCGGATAACGGCACCAGTGCTTCCAGTCGCGATAAACATCGACCGGCAAATCCTCGCCCATGCCGAGGTGGCTCCAAGCCAGAAAGCCGTGCCAGCGTGTGAGCAGGGGGCCGATGACACGCCACATCAGGTGCACGCGCAGTTGCTCGGCGCGCGGCATCCAGCCGTGCCATCCGGCACCGGTGGCGAAGGTGTAGAAGCGCGCGATACGCTCGACATTCGGCAGCAGTCCGAACGCATGCCCGCCGAAGGAGTGGCCGACCATGTACAGCGGCAGTCCATCGTCCGGAATGGTATCGACGGCCGCCGCGAGATCCTGGTGCGCCCAGTCGAGATAGCGCATGCGAAAGCCACGCAAGGAGCGCGTGCGCGACAAACCGATGCCGCGGTAGTCCAGGGTCAGGGTGGTGAATCCCCGCGCTGCCGCGTACTCGGCAAACGCACGGTAGTAGAGCTGCGGCACGCCGGTGGCGCCAGCCAGCACAATGCGCCCGCGCGGCGCGGTCGCGTCATAGCGCCGTGCCTGCAGTTCGGTGCCGTCGATAGTAGTCAGTGTCAGCTCGATGGGCGTGGTAGTGGTCATGACGAGGGCCTTGTGTGGGCACGAATAAGCGAAACCAGTGCGGCGCTGGTCTCGTGCATGGGATCCAGTCTTCCGGCGACACGCGCCTGCAACAACGCGCCTTCGTAGGCGGAGACGACCAGTGTTGCGAGCTGATTGGCGATTGCGTCACTGACGCCGTGGCGCAACATCGCCGCAGACAGGCGTTCGCGGATGGCGGCGAAACCGGCCGCCAGCGCTTCACGGATCGCGGCGTCCTCGCGCGCGGATTCGAGCGCGATGGTGGCCAGCGGACAGCCGCGTTCGAACTCGCTGGCCAGCAACAGTTTCTGAGCGCCGCCCATCCATGCTTCCAGTGCGTCGGCCGGATTTGCGTGGCGGGCAAGCAGCTTGTCCAGGCCGGCGAGCATGCCGTCGATAGCCACCTGCACTGCCGCCACCGCCAGTTCCGCCTTGCCCCCCGGGAAGTGATGGTAGAGCACGCCTTTGGGTGCACCGGCGCTGGCCAGGAGCTCATTCAGCCCGATGCCGTAATAGCCACGTCGCCGCAGCGCGTCGAGCATCGCGGCGATGAGGCGGTCGCGAGTAGGGAGGTTGGCGTCAGCAGTGCTCATGGCCGGAAACTCTATAGACCAGTCGGTCTAGAGTCCATAGGCCGGATGACACGGGTGAGGCATGCTGACCAGAGGAAAGCTGGGCTGCTCAGCGAAGACGACTACGATCCCGAGCTTCCTGAGTCCCGGGCCTGCCAGAGACAGGTGTCACCGCGATTCCTTCCGCGATCGCCACGCGTTCCAACGCCTGCTCGATGATGGATCGCGCCAGGCCGGTTGCGCGTTGCAGGTACAGGTGCAGAGCTGCATCGGCGGCATCTCTGCTGGCGCATTCCGCGCTGTAGCGTTCAAAACCGCTGAGGTTCATTACCAAGTCGACGAGGTGCCTCGGGCATTCGCATTCGATCGCGCGCGAAGCTCCTGCAAGTTCAGCCAGGGTCGCCTCGTCGAACCTGGGCGGCTTGGGTTCGGTAGTGACGAGCATTCCCAGGGCATCCCCTGCGTCGAGCCGAGTGCGGCGCACCAGATCCAGGCATATGGCCTCGAGCTCGGAGGCATCCGAGGTCGACCGCGTCACGGTGTGCCCAGCCGTGCGCATGCGCCTGACGATCGCGCTGCGCGCGAAACGGTAGAGCACGATCGCACTGCTTGCATGACAGGCGGCTTTGATCGCTTCGACGCGGGCGAGGTCGGCATCGTTCAACGTGAGCATCTCGATGATCGCGATATCTGCGCTAGCGTCTTTCAGTGCGATAGCGGCCTGCTCAGGATCGGCACACAAGCCGGAAACGTTGAAGCCACCACTCGAAAGGGCGATGACGAAGCGTTCGCTGATGAGCAGCGGCCCCACCAGCACCACCTCGACTCCGCCGGGCTTCTCCTCCCCCCGCTCCCCGGAGCGGGTGTCTTGCAGGGAAAGATTGGTGGCGCGCATGCCCAGGAGCGCATCGGTGTCGAGCGAGGCGATGGTGCCGATCGCATGCCCCATGTCCACCAGCTGCTTGATGGTCGTGAGGCGCTTGATGTCCGCGACCGAATACAGACGTTGGCGACCCTGACTCAACTGCGGGCCAACTACCGAGTAGCGGCGCTCCCAGATCCGCAAGGTATCCACAGGCACGCCGGACAGGCGCGCGGCCGCACCGCTTCGGTAGACGCCTGGCGTCTGCTCCTCGAGGGTCATGAAGTTCACTCACTGGCGTCTATGCGGAGACGCGGTAACGTTAGGATATCCGAAATGAAACGGTATTGAAACGCTATTTATGCCGATACAACGGGACAAAAGCGGAACATTTCCGGTAGATTTCGCGGCCTGTAACGAGATCAACGCTCGAACAGAGACAAAATCGGTCAACCCTAACTCCGCATAAGGAACGCACATGAAAAAGTCATTGCTTGCCCTGGTCGTGTCAACGCTGATCTCCTCGACTGCCTTCGCCAAGGACATCGTCGACACCGCCGTCGAAGCCGGTTCGTTCAAGACCCTCGCCACCGCACTGACCGCCGCCGGCCTCATCGACACGCTCAAAGGTCCCGGCCCGTTCACCGTGTTTGCTCCGACCGATGCAGCGTTCGCCAAGATTCCGGCGGATCAGTTGCAGGCGCTGCTGAAAGACAAGGCCAAGTTGACCGCGGTGCTGACCTACCACGTGGTCGCCGGCAAGGTGCTGTCGACCAATGTGAAGGCAGGCATGGTCCCGACGGTTCAGGGCTCGTCGCTGACGGTCACCACCGATGGTGGCGTTAAAGTGGATGGCGCCAAGGTCACCGCGGTCGACATCGTGGCCGACAACGGCGTGATCCACGTCATCGACACCGTCGTGATGCCGAAGTAGGGCCACCTGCGTTGGTGGAAGGGCTTAGCCTGACCATCGCGGTTAGTTCGGGCCGAGGAGAGTGCACGCACAGCGCGCACTCTCCTCAAGTCATCGGCGGCAAGACTTCTCCGCCCACGCTCCAATCAAGCGCTCACGCTATTCGGGGCTGACCACAATCGTGTCAGGGCGTGTTTGTCGTCGTCGTCGCTGCGTCGAGCGCGAACTGATCGCGTCAGAAGGCCACCAGGTCGCGGTAGTAGTCGGGGTGATATCCCAGCGGCACGCGTTCACCGGCTTGCGCCCGATAGCGCAGGATGCCGTGATCGGTCAGCGGATAAACGTGCAGTTGATGAGGCTTGCCCGCGCCCTGGAGCGCCTGGACCGCTTTGGCGGTGTCGGCGCTCGGTGCTTCGCGATCGTCACCTGCGAGTTGCCAAAGCGTCGGAATCTCGAACCGCCCTAGAACCGCGTGTGAATCATGATCCCAGTTGATCTGCGGCGGCAGTCGCTTGCCGGCAAAGCCACGCAGCACCCACGCTGGATAGCCAGCAAAACCAGCGGCAATACACCGTTCGCCGTCGATCCTGGCGACCCAGGGCACGGATTTTATGCGCCGTCCTTGCGCTTTGTATGCGTCCCATCCGTCCTGCAGGTTGCTGCGAAGCAGGGCATGGGTCACGTCGACCCATTCGTCGAGAATGGCTCGCGCATCCGCATCGTCCCCAAGGATGTCGCGCAAGGCTTCGCGACATTGCCATCTGTCCTCGTGCAATGGCGAATCGATTGACCCGTAGCCGATTGACACCGCTCGCGTTGCCCCGTGGTGCTCGGCGGCCAACGGTACGACCCAACCACCCTGGCTGTAGCCGGCGAACCCCATCAAGTCACTCGCGATCCCGGGTTGCTGCTGCGCCGAGTTCGCCACTGCCGCCGCATCTTTGGCCAGACGGACGAAATCCGCGGTAAATTCGCCACCAGACCGACCCGTGCCGCGCTTGTCGTAAACCGCGCCCGCGATGCCGTGAGCCGCCATCATGTAGGGGTCGTGCCAGTGACCGACTGCGGGCAAACGCTCTGAGCCGTGCACGAACACGACGACGGGAAAGGGGCCCGGACCGGCTGGCAAAACCAGTCGTGCCGCAAGCTTGACGCCGTCAACCTCAACCAGCATGTCCTGCTCACGCAGCGGAACACGGGCGGCTTCCCACTTCGCGCCGTCTGCCGTTGTCCACAGCAGGTTGACCGGCGAAAGCTGCTGGATCGATACGGCGACCGGCCGGCGATCACTGAATCCGGCGCCAGCCTCCCAGCGTGCCTTTCCTGCCGCGTGGAGCCGGCCGCTACTGCCGTCGTCGAGCATGCGAAAGCGCCAAGTGTCATCGGCACTTGGCGCCAGAGTGAATAGCCGGCCGTCGGATCGTTGCCATGCGCCGAGCAGGCTGGGTTTGACCACCGCGCCGGCAGGTTGAGCATTGAGGACGGCAATAACGGCTGCCAGTGTGAAGTGGCGAATAGCAGACATCGAAATCCATGAGTGAAGTCAGGGCCGGGTAAATCTGCAAGCTCCATGCCAGCGGCAACGCCCGTCACTGAACTTCGACTCGCGGTCGGGGGCAAGCGTCGGCGACCACATTGGCACCACTGATGTCTAAGCCAGGATCGCCGGCCGTGCCACCCCCGAAATCCACCGAAGAGAGCCCGGCGACTCAGCCGACAGCGAAACTTTTCCGCGCACGGTGATCTGTGCGACCAGCAGGTTGCGTACTTGGCCTTGGTCAGCCTCATTTGAAGAACGCGACCATGTCGAAACGAACTCTGCTACTGATGTTGCTCGCTAGCCCCGCAGGGGCAGCCAACCTCGACGGGAGCCTCGATGCCAGCTACGGCAACGGCGGGCGAAGCTTCTTCGAGTTCGCCCAATCCAATACACCGCAACTGCAGGCAATGGCGAAATCGCCCAGCGGGCGCGTCTGGATGTTCGGCGACGACGTCGGCGATCGCGGAGGCCTGTACATCGCGCGCACGCTCGCCACCGGGTTGCCGGATACCGGATTCGGGGCTGCCAACGGCCGCGTGCGCACCTCGGTACCGGTCACCCTGATCACGCAGACGGAGGCGCTCAGTGTGAGGGGCGCACTGATACAGACTGACGGCAAGCCGATCGTATTCGGCGGCTTGCGAGCCGTGAACGGCGAGACTGGCGCATTCCCGGGCGTCGTTTGCCGGCTCGCCGTCGCTGGCAATTTCGACGCCAGTTTCGGCACGGCAGGCTGTCGGACTTTGCGTAGCTTCATCGCTGCCAACGAAAGCTGTCTGGTGGAGGACGTCGCGCTCGGCAGCGATGGCAGCCTGGTCGCGGTCGGCAATTGCGTGGGCCCAAGTTTTGCGGAACGCCCCTTCCTGACGCGGCTCACGTCAACGGGCGCGATCGACATCGAGTTCGGCGCTGGCGCCGGCCTGATCACGCCGCTGATCGCTGCGGCGGAGACCATCGGCCAGCACTACCGCGCCGTCGCGCTGCGCCCCGACAGCACCATCGTGGTTCTTGGACATTTCAGCACCCTCGATGGCGGCCAGCGCGACATCGACATCGGTGTACTGCAGTTCTGCAATGGTGGCTCGCTGGATCCAGCGTTTTCCGGCGACGGGGTAGCGCTGCTGCGCTACAGCAGCAACGGTGGCGATGAATCCGATTTCGCCCGCGATCTGGTGCTGCGCCCGGACGGCAAGGCGGTGGTGCTGGGACATACGGTCACGCCCTTCCCGGGATTCCCGCACCGGCGCGCCTTGCTCGGGCAAGTCAACAGCAATGGCACGCCGGATGCAGGCTTCGGCACTGCAGGGCTGGTCAACGATTCCTTTGGGTCGGGCTTCAGCGCCAGTTCGTCCTTCGATTCGATCGACCTCGATGCCTCGGGCCGCATCGTGGTGGCCGGCGCACGCAGCGCTGCGAGTTCGTACGCGCCGTACCGCGCGGGCACCGGGTTTCGCCTTGCCATTCCGCGCAGCGTTGCACCGGAGACCCCTTCGCGCCTCCTGATCTCGTCTGCTACGGCGACCTCCGGTTTCGTGGCGAACAGCGGTTCCAATCTTGCAATTCCTTTCAGCGTGACCCCAGGCATTGTCACCAGCTTGACCCTGCCAGTCGCGGTCGAAGTGGCAGGCACTGGCGACACCATCGAAGAAAAGGTAATTCGGGTCACATCGCAAGAACCCGTCAGTGCGCAGGTGGTCGCCGGCCGGATGTTCTCGCTGGACGCTTACACCGCGATTCCGACCGATTTTCTCGACGGTAGTTATCGGCTGATGGCCTGGGGCGAAGGCCTGGGGCAGGGGAGTTCGTTGACCATCTCCGGTGTCGAGATCGGGAGCCAGCTGACCATCACCCCGGCAACCACTGCCAACGGCCGCCCGGCTGGCGTGCCGTTCAATATCACCCTCAACGGCAATCGGACCTACAACCTGTACGCAGCGGGTGCCGACCTGAGTGGTACGACCATCACCTCCAGCAGGCCGTTCGCGGTCTACGGTGGTCACACCTGCGGCCTGGTGCCAACCGCCACCGTGGACTTTTGTGACCTGCTGGTGGAGCAGATGCAGCCGACGCGGGCCTGGGGCAGCGAGTTCTTCACGTTGCCCTTTGCCGCACGCACGGCGGGCGATGTGATCCGCGTCTATGCCGGATTCGATGACACCGCGGTCACTGTCAACGGCGCGCTGGTGGCGACGCTCAATCAGGGCGCTGTCTTCGAGACCAGTCGCACCACGGCCGCGCGCATCGTCACCAGTCAGCCGGCGCAAGTGGCGCAGTTTGCGAAGGGCTGCAAGGCGGAAGGCAATCCAGCCTGCCTGGGCGACCCGTTGATGCTCAACATCGCGCCGACGGACCAGTGGGCTGCGCGTTTCGATGCCGTTGTCCCGGAACTCGACCCCGACTATCAACACTTTCTCGGGATCGTTGCGCCCACCAGCGCGGTGGGCGGTATCCGCATCAACGGTCAGCCGGTACCCGTCGCCAGTTTCACGGCGATCCCCGGCACGCTGTACTCAGGCGGCAACGTCCCGCGTACCCCCGGGGTGCACCGGGTGACCTCCACGCAGCCGATAACGGTCAGCGTGTATGGGTTCCAGGCCTCTGAGAGTTACGGGTTCACTGCGGCAATGGCCGCCGATGGCGAAGGCGAGAACTCCAACGATGTGATCCTGCGCTACAACCCCAACGGCAGCCGCGACCTCACTTTCGGCAACCAGGGCGTGGTGCTGATCGATCACGCGGTGGCGTTCGGTTCGAGCTTCCCGAGCCTCGACAAGGCCAAGCGTGCCATCGTCGACGGCAGCGGCATCCTCGTCGGGGGCCTGTCCATCAACGCCAGCAGCGAGCAGAGTTTCTTTGCCAGCTATCGGATCGAAGGCGGACAGCTGTTTCGCGATGGGTTCGAGGAATAGCCAGGTGTTGACGAGTGTTGCCGGGAACGACTCTGGTGCGCTTCTCAACTTATCTGCCATGGGCACGGACGGCGGCGGAGCGGCGTCGGCTATTTCAAAGCGGCGGACATCGGGCGTCACCCGGTCATCCGCAACCGATCGTTCGAGGGGCTCAGCGACTGCGCCCCAATGCCAACACCGGAGCTGATCGAGAGCGATCGACATTGCTAGCGTCCATGCAGCAACCCGCGATCTCCATATTGATCAGCACAAACTTACTCGAAGCCGTCGACGAAGCGCTCCCAGCAGCGGCTGTTCAAGGCGCCGGCGCCCATGATCAGTTGCGGCGTGGTCGAGATCACGGAGAAGAGTCCGGTCGTCAGGCTGTAGCTGCCGTAGCCGATGTAGGCGCCGGATTGGGCCTGCACCCATCCCATGAGTCGCTCGCTGGCATTGTCGAAGTCGATGGGTCCATGGGCCAGGGTCGACACGTAGCCCGTATTTCCCACCAGCGTGATCGAGCCATCGATGCGATCCACGCGATACAGTCGCCCGCCTGGCGGGTTGGTGGTGTCGACGCTGTATAGGCGACCGCGGCAATCGATCGCGCTGGCCGAAGCCCGAAACGCCGCGCCATTGGCGACGCCTGCCTGCAGGTTGGCCTGTGCGTTGGTCAGATCGAACAAGTACAAGCGCGACTGCGAATCGGCAAAGCTCCGCGTCATCAGATAACTTTGGCCGGTGCGCGGATCGATCATCAAGCCGCGTACGAACTCTTGCGTGGACAACAGACCATCAACGGTCCCGATCTGCGTTCTTGCGCCTGTGCCAGTGTCGACGCGGACCAGCGTCAATGCGCCTGCGCCTCCGACGATGCCGTACAGCGTGTTGCCATCGGGGCTGAAATCGAGCGCGGCGAAATCGCTGCTCGCCAGAGCAGCGACCAGGGTCAAATTGGCTGCCGTGTGGCCGGCGATGGGATGGCGATACAGCCCCAGGCTGGGGTTGCTGGTGCTGGTCCCATGACTGATGAACGCCTGGGCAGGCAGCTGATTATTGTTGCCCGTGTTGATCTCGATGCGATCGACCAGCATGTCCACATTGCTGCCCGCGGTAGAGCCGGAAGACCGCAGCTTGATGGCGAGTCGACGCACGCCGGTGCCGAAGTTCTGCATCTCGGAGGCGTTGATTTGCACCGTGCAGTAGCCGAGCCCGATTCCGGGGTTGGCACCGGTGAATAGATTCCCGCAGGTCGGCTCGCCGCCGGACGCTGCGCTGCCGGAGCTGCGCAAGTTGCGCAGCGAGCAGAAGCTATTGCCCGGTGGACAGGCGCCGCTGCCTTTGCCCGTTGCCAGGTTGAACCCGCTCTCGATTTCGTTGTCGGACATGTCCTGCGTGTCCGACCCGCCATCGCTCTCCCGGATATCCAAGCCACCCGTGCCTGAGGTTATTTTGCGCAGCACAACCCGCACATTGCCGCTGCTGCCGAAGTTGATTGGCGGGGTGATGATCCAGCGCCCCTGGGTATTGCCTGCCGCCAGACCGCGCGCCACACCTTGTGCACCATCGGCAAAAAAGCCGAAGCCACAAGTGTTTATGTTCCCCGGCGTGGCGCAGCTTTGCGTACCGGTGCCATCGCCCGCGCGGAATATCCAGCCGGCATTGGAGAGCGTCTGGAATTCGGAAGCGCTGTTGAACTCAGCGACCACGGTCTGGTTGAGGCCAACGGTCTGCGCGGAGGCCCCGGCACTTGCAAGCAATGCGCCCAGCAGGAGTGCACAGGCCAAGCCGCGGAATGGGAAAATGGAGTGGCGAATCGACATTAGCGTTTTCCCTTGGGTAACGCGCGTTCCTGCAGTCGGCCGAGTTCCTCAATGAGATCAGGCCGCGCCTGCAGCAATTGTGCGTGTTGCTGCGCGTAGTCGTGCAAAGTTTTCAGTAACAGTGTGGCTTCTGTCGCGAGCGCAGGCTCGTCGCCTTGGATCAGCAATAGCTCGACCAGCAACAGCTGGCTATCGAACCAGCCGATCTCGCTGGCGGGTTCAGGCGCGACACCGCGCAAGGATTCCCATATGCGGGCAGCCTCGCGCTGTGCTCGTGTTGCGCCAATCACGTCCTCGCGCGCGGCGTTGAGATTCTTGATCGCTCCATGGCTCAGGAGCAGAAGGCGGAGCCAATTGGCCTCGAGTGGAAACTCGCGGGCCAATGCCAGACGCAATTCCAAGCTCTCCTGGTAGGCGGCATCGGCTTCCTCGAACCGCTCCTGCGCCTTGCGCAAGTGGCCCAGCTGATGCAGGCTGGCGGCCAGATAGCGCCGTGCGAATGGCCGTGATGGTGCCTGCTGCAGCAACTCGCGATCGATCCGCAGCGCAGCGAGGGTCGCGGTTTCGGACTCCACAATGGATTTCGGCTGCTCCTTTGTACGCAACAACAGCGCGTCCGCCAGGCGCCGATGGGCGAATGACAACTCACCGCGCAGGAAGCCATTGCCGGTATCGCGGTCGGATAGCTCCCCGATCAGGTTGCGGATCGCACGCAGATCATCGAGCTCCCGCTCGGGTTCGCGGTGTCGACCAAACAACTGGGCGCGGATGTTGTAAAGCGACTTCCCCACCAGACGGAACGCCGTCGAGTTTGGATTCGCTGCGATCGCCTCGGTCACTTGAGCCACGCCAGAGTCCGCGAGGATCATCGCGTTGTCGAAACGCTCGAGGCGTAACAGGTGATTGGCTTCAAGATTGACCAGGCGCAGGCTCGTCAGTTGCAGATCGGCTGAATTCGGGTAGCCCCGCAGAGCTTCCTCCGCCGCCGCGCGTGCATGCACCCGCAGGGCCTCGGCGCTTTGGTGCTCGCCCAGCAGAGCCAGCGCCGATGCCAGCGTCGTGTAAAAGTCGAGCGCATGCGCGCGGCCGTCGGCATCGAGAACATTCGCGGCCAGCGTGCGGTCGATTGCCAGCGCATCGTTGTGGAGGGACTTCACAGCCGTAAGCTCATTGGCAAAGAACAACGCGATCGCGAGTTGTTTGCGCGCGCGCCAGGCCCGCGTCTGATCGCCCGTGCTCAGGGTCAGCGCCTGGCGTGCGTCATCGGCGCAAGCCTGCCAATCCATCGTGTAGTAGTGGGCTTCCGAGCGTGCGAGCAGTGCGTCGATCAAGAGCGGCGTTGGGGGCTCGACGCCACGTGCCTTGAGCGCTTCCAGGCGATCCCACGCATCGTCTAGTGCGACGTTGGCCTCGTCGGAGCGAGCGACGCTGCGATAGGTGCCCGAAAAGCCGATGAGCATGCCGATGCGCGCCTGTTCCAGCGCGACGTTGCCTGGATCGGTGCGCTCGATGTCGCTGACCAGCTTTTGCGCTTTTTGCAGGACGCTGGCGACGGTTTCGGCGCGCACGCCGCGTGCCTCGCGCAGGTTCTTTGCCAGATCCAGTGTCAGGTCGTTGACCGCCTGCACCGACGCGCTGAAACTGAGCTCGGCGCGCTCGCGCGCACGCTCGGCGCTGATGGCAAAAAGCACTGAAACGATGCTCGAAGCAATAATGCCGAGAGTCAGCGCGGTCACCAGTGCGACGCTGAGTTTGTGCCTGGACACGAACTTGCTGGCGCGATACCAGCGCGATGGCGGATGCGCGGCGACCGGTCGACCGTCGAGCGCGCGCACCAGATCGTCCGCGAATGCGGCGGCCGAGCCGTAGCGCCTGTCCGGATCGCTGGCGAGCGCCTTCAGCAGGATATTGTCGAGATCGCCCTTGATCAGCTGGCGCAGCTTGGCAGGCGGTGCCGGCAGTTCACCTTCCTCGGTGGCCTCATCGATCTGCAGGGAAGGTGTCGTGGTGATGTCGCTGTTGAAGCGCTTGCCGGTCAGCAGCTCGCCCAGGATCACGCCCATCGCATAGACGTCGGTTGCGGTGGTAATCGTTCCGCCCGCACGTTGTTCGGGCGCAGCGTAGGCGGGCGTGTACATGTGGACTTGCGTCTGCTGTTCGCCATCGCTCTCCAGCAGCTTGGCGATACCGAAGTCGAGCAATTTGATCTGCCCCGACTCGTTGACCAGCAAATTGCCGGGCTTGAGATCACGGTGCACGATCAACGCGCGGTGCGCGGCGTCGACCGCATTGGCGACCTCGATCATCAACTGGATGCGTGCCCGCAGCGACAACTTCCGGGCGCGGGCAAAGCTGGTGATGCTTTGCCCGTCGACGAACTCCAACACCAGATAAGCCGCGCCATCGGCCGTCACCCCACCATCGATCCAGCGCGCGATGGAGGCATGCTCGAGCACCGACAGCACCCGCCGCTCGCGATCGAACTGCTGACGCGCCTCGGGCGCCTGCAAGCCGCGATGCAGAACCTTGATCGCCACCGTCTGGCGCACGCCCTCGACCAGCCGATGCGCGCGATACACCGATGCCGAACCGCCGTCGCCAATCCACGCGTCCAGCGTGTAAGGACCAATCTGCTTGCCCTGCAGGCCGGTGGAGTGGACTGCCAAGGGCGGGGCCGGTTTCACGGGCTCGTAGGGGATCGCGCGAGTCGCTGCGCCCTCGTGCGAGGTGTCGGGATGGGTTGGTGCTTCCGATTCGGCTTCGCCGGCAAGCAAGGCCGCGAGCGCGTCGCGCAAGGCGAGGTCATCGATCGCGGCCAGCGCTTGTGCACGATCGGCCGGATTCATCGCCAGCAGGCGTGCCAGTGCGATTTGAACGACAGCGGGATCAATCATTGTCGGCCAGCCCGCGTGGCGCCGGCTATTCCGAGCAGTGGCGCTTTCAACCTGGGAGCCTCACTCATTCATTCACACGATAGCTCAGCTGCGTCGGGCTGGAATGTGATCCGAAGCCCACTAGCCACGAAATCCGCACCATTCGGCTCAACTCTCGCCAGCCGCCGCGGCTTCGATCTGCTGGGTGCGCTCGCGCAAACGCTCGACGATGTTGCTGTCGGCGCCGTAGCGCTCCGAATAGGTCTGGATCAGACGCCGGTAAATCTCCAGCGCCGCGTCGTGGCGACCGCCGGCGACGAGCGCCTCGGCGCGTGCTTCATCGGCCATTTCGCGGGTGTCCATGCCAAGCGCGCCGTTCGCCGCGATCACCGCGTCGAGCTCGGCGCTCGCGGCGATGGCCTCAGTGCCGCGCTTGAGGTGTACCAGGCTGCCAATCCGCTCGGCCGCGATGGCCAGGCACTCGGCCTCGGTCGGATCGGTCGATCGGCAACGCTGCTGGCCTTCCTCGAGCGCGGCGAGCGCGAGGTCGTAGCGCTCCCAGTAATTGCGGGTCCAGCCGATCATCCGCCACGCGCGCGCCTCGCCGGGATCGTCCAGTCGACGCAGTATCGCCGCAGCCTCGCGCAGCATGCGCTCGCCAGCGTCGTCGCCATGGTCGCGCAGCAGGATGGTGCCGACGGCGATCAGCCCGCGCGCGTGTAATGGATGATCGCCGGGGAAATTGCGCTGCGCCACGGCCAGCATGCGGTCGACGGCGGCACGCTCGCGTTTTTGGTCCATCAACGCGTTGCCATTGCCGCGCATCGCATCCAGGAATTCGATCAGTGTCGCCGCCTGCGCACCCTGCAGTGTTTCGGCACGGCTGATCGCCTCGTCGATCAGCGGCTTCGCGTCCGCCTCCCGACGCTGGTGACGCAGCAACTTGGCGAGGCTGAACACGGCCTGCGCCTGACGAGGATCCTGGTCGGGCAAATGGGCTTTGGTCAGCGCGATCGCAGCGCGCATCAGTGGCTCGGCGGCGCTGGCCTGGTTGAGATCGAGCAGGATGTGCGCCATTGCGAATTTGGCCTGGGCGAGGCGCACCGGCTCGGCTTCCGCGTGTGCCTCGAGCGCGGCGAGTGCGGCCTCGACCTCGGCTCGGGCGCTGCTGGCCTGCCCGGTCATGGCGACCAGTGCGGCCTGGTTGAGCATGATCTCGGCCAGCCGTGGATCGCTCGCCGGCAGATGGGCGTCCGCCAGCAAGCGTGCGCGCGCCAGCCGCTTACGTGCTTCCTCGAAGCGGCCGAGGTTGGCCAGGATTTCGCCAAAATCGTCGTTCAGATCGATAGCCAGCTGCGGGCGATCCACGAACTCGCGATCGATGCGGGCCAACGCGTCTTCGAAGGCCTGTTCCAGCGTGATCTTGCCGCGGGCATCGCGTCGGAACGGATCGATCTGGCGAAACATCGAGGCTAGAAAGTTTGCCGCGTCCTGCGCTCGCTGCGCCTGCGCGCGGGCGCTGACCGCCTCTGCATCGGCGCGCTGGGCCTGCCACAGCGCCAGTGCGAGGCTCAGCAGCACGCTGAGGATGGCGGCAATGGCCACGTTCATCGCGCCGCGATGGCGGCTGGCGAACCGGGAGGCCAGGTACCAGCGCGTCGGCGGCCGCGCCTCGACCGGTCGCCGCTCGAGGTGTCGCTGAATGTCCGCGGCGAATTCCTGAACTGTCCCGTAGCGCGCTTCCGGACGCGCCCGCAGCGCCTTCGACACGATCGCATCGAGATCGCCGCGGAGTTGCGCCAGCGGGTAGGGCAAGCCCGAAGCCGCCGCGGCGTCGGACTTGCTCGGCTGTTGGGTCTCCTCCGCGTCCAGACCCGCGAGCACCGCGCCAATGCTCGTGTGCTGGCGCGTTTTCGGCAACGAACCGGCCAGCAGGCGATGCAGCAGCAGCCCCAGCGCGTACTCGTCCGTCGCCGTGGAGACCTCGCCACCGCGCAACTGTTCCGGGGCCGCGTAAGCCGGCGTCAGCGCGGCCGCGGTCACTTCGCCGCCGCTGCCGTCGAGCAGCTTGGCAATGCCGAAGTCGAGCAGGTGCGGCTGATCCTGGGCGTCGACCAGGACGTTGCCGGGCTTGATGTCGCGATGGATGACCAGGTGTCGATGCGCATGCGAAACGGCGGCACACAGCTGCACGAACAACTGCAGGCGTTGCCGCAGTGAAGGCTGGCGTTGGTTGCACCATTGGACGAGATCGACGCCCTCGACGTATTCCAGCGCCAGCCAAGGCGCGCCCGCCGCATCCACCCCGGCATCGATGAAGCGGGCGATGTTCGGGTGGGAGAGTCGGGCGAGAATCCGGCGTTCGGCCTCGAGCCGCTGCGTAAAAGTCGGGGAGGCCCCGCGTACGCGCTTGATCGCCACCCGGTGTTCCACCGTGCCATCGGCGCGCTCGCCAAGCCAGACATCGCCCATCCCGCCTGATCCCAGCAGGTGCAGCAGTTTCCACGGACCGATGCGATCGGGAGCGACGGGTTCAGTCGGCGTGCCGCCGGAGTTGTCGGCGAAGGTCCGCGCGACTCGAGCAAAGCGCAACAGGCGTTGAACGTCCGGTCGGGCGAGCAAGGCTTCGGGCAGATCGGCGGACAGAATGGTCTCCCCGGCGGCAATCCGGGCGGCGAGGTCGCCGAGCAAGGTCTCGACGGTGTCAGCCATCGGCGCCGCCGGCGATGCGGGCAATCGCACGGTTGACGCGCATGCGCATCGCGTCCGGGGTGTCGCCAAATTCATCGGCGATTTCGGAGAAACTCATGCCGAACTCGAAGCGCATCAATACCAGGACGCGTTGCTCCGGCGGCAGGCTTGCGAGTGCCTGCTCGTAGGCCAGCCAGTCATCCAGGGCGACGTTCTCCGCCGGCACCACGACGGTCTCGGCGTCGACGCGGGCATCGACCGGCGAGCGCCCATGTTGCCGCAGTGCCTCGCGCAAGGCGTTCAACAGCACCGTGCGAAGGTAGCTGAAGAAATCGCCCGGCGCGGCCAGGACGATGGTGTCGAGCTTGTCCAGCACCTTCAACCAGGTGATCTGCACCAGGTCGGCGGTGTCCTGCTGGTGCCGCAGCAGCTGCGGCAATCGCCCGTGGGCAAAGCGCCGCAGCAGCGGCTCGACGTGCGCAACCAGTGCCGCCCGCGCCTGTCTGTCGCCGGCACGGATGCGCTGCAACAGCAACTGCGTGGTGTGCGGCGATGCAGGGCTCATGGAAGCGGACTCGCCGTGAACGGAGCGACGCTCAAAGCATAGCGGCCGCGATCGCTGTCTCGTCACGCGCGCAACCAGGCGAATTCCGGCAACGCAGGTCATGGGCGGCGTTTTGCAGGGAAACATGATCAGGTGAACGGCGGCAGGCGACTCGAGCGAACACGCTGCTGTTGGCAAGAGGCTTGCGTGACCGCACGGCAGCATTCGTCGCTGCAGCCTGTTCGTTTTCTGCCAGTTCCGGCATTCCCTTGAACGTCTGCCTTGACCGTTCAAAGGGAGTGCGACATGTGGATTCGAAACTTGCTGGGCCTGGTTCTTTTCGCCGCCAGTGGATGCGTTCTCGCTCAGGACGTCGAGTTCTGTGTCGATACCGTCGGCGAGTTTGACGATGCGGTTGCCGTCGCAAGCTTCCAGAACCCAACGATTTCACGGGTGCTCGTGCGTGTCGAGCAGGGCACCTACGACATGAGCACCAGCGACCTGATGCGCGCGGCCGGGCAATCGAGCCTGGTCCTGCGTGAATCGGTGTCGATCCTCGGCGGGTATACGAACAACTGTGCCGGTCGCGCGATCAATGCCAACAACACGGTGCTCACCAACCTTGGCAGTGAACAGCTCCGGCTGACCCCGTCCCGTGACTTTACGCTGCAGGGCTTTCACTTTTCGAGCTTCAACAACGCGATCTCGTTTTCGCAGTTCGCCGTCGACGAGACGCAGCAGCGCATTGAACTCAGCAACAACCGCTTCACGCTGGGCAATGGCGAGCTTCGGCTGCAGGCTGAAGCGGGCAACGACACGTCGTTGATCCTGTTCAAGAACAACCAGTTCTTTGCGCGCAGCACCGACGGCGATTGCCTGGTTCGATTCCAGGGCGACAGCGGACCGGGCACTATGGTGCGCCTGGTTGCGGCGAACAACACGCTGGCCGGGAATATCGGCGGCGGCCACGCGATGTGCGTGAGCCAGATCGAGCTGCCGGAGTTCTACAACAACGTCCTTTACGTGAACCCGGGAGACGATCTGCGCGGTTTGGGGAACACCGGATTCGCCGTGGCGCGCAACAACGTGCACCAGTCGACCAGCGGCCTGACGTTCGCGATCGATGAAAACAACAGCTCGACCGATCCGATGTTCGTTGACTATCCGTCCGGCGATCTGCGCCTGCAGGCCGCATCGACGGCGGTCAACTCGGGATTCGCCAGCATCCCGTTCGGCAGCGGCAGCGTGGATCTCGTCGGCGTCAATCGCGTCCAGGGTTTGACCATCGATCGCGGCGCGAACGAGAGTTCGAATACGGGCCTGTTCGTGCTGACCGTGACCTCGACCGCAAATTCGGGCGCGGGAACGCTGCGGGAAGCGATCACCCAGGCGAACGCGACACCCGGACTCAACGGAATCCTGTTCAACATTGCCGGCGCCGGTTGCCCGAAGGTCATTACGCTTTCCAGCGCGCTACCTGAGATCACCGAGTCATTGGTCATCAACGGCGCGTCGCAGCCGGGCTCGCTGGGCAACACGCTCGACCTCGGCTACAACGGCCAGCGCTGCATTTTGCTGAAGGGCAGCAGCGGGCTGTTCGGCCTGCAGGTGCCGAGCTCGGCTCCCGCCAGTACCGCGCTCACGGTGGACTCCGTGGTGTTCGGCAATTTCGCCTACGGCATCTTTCTGCAGGGCGGCAGCGACCATCGAATCGTCGGCAGTCACTTTGGCGTGACGCTCGGCGCCGGCAGCAATGCCGGTGGCGGCGGCATCTTTGTCAGCGGCCCTGACGACGTGCAGATCGGAGGCACCGATCCCAACGAGCGCAATGTCTTTGCGCTGCAAAACCAGGGTGGCACGTTCATCTCCGCTGGCGTGTTGATTGGCCAGGGCTCGTTGCGCACCGAGGTGATCAACAACTTCTTCGGCACCCAGCCCAACGGCGTGACCGCGGGCGACAACGACTACGGCATCGTCAGCGACGGCAACGATGGAACCTTTACCGAAAATCTGATCGCCAACTCCACCGAAATCGCGATCTGGTTGCGCAGCAGTGCCACGAGCAACCTCGTCACCCGCTCCCGTGTCGGCTTGCCGGTGTTCTGTATCGGCACCTGCCCGGCGACCTCGGCCAATGCCCGCGCGATGCAGATCGACGGTCAGTTCAACCGCACCGGGAGCAATGAGTTTGCCTACAACACGGCCGGCATCCGCGTCACCGGCAACGACAATTCGATATCGAGCACGCTGGTCTACGGAGGCCCATTTGGTGCGCCGCCGATCGACGTCGGAGATGTCGGTTTCTCCACCAACGACAACGACGGCGTGCCCAACCCACCGGCCGGCAATCGCGGCATCAACTATCCGCTGCTGCTCAGTGCACGCCCATCTGCCAATCCGGGAATGGTCACGGTCGACGGCTTTTTGCAGTCGATCAATGGCATCTATCGGGTGCACATCTATGCCAGCGAACGCCGGGTGAGTTCGGGACTGTCGCCCCGCTGTGAAGGCAGTGCAGAGCTGGCAGTACGCACCGTGACGATCGAAAACGCACCGGTGGGCAGCAACGGATCCATTGAATTTTCGGTTGACGTCGCCGCCGCGGAGATTGCCGGGCGCCTGTTGACGGCACAGGCGGTGCGTCGATCTGTCTTCAATGGCGCCGTGGTCCTCGCGGACAGCAGCGAATACGGAGCGTGTCGCGAAGCGCCGTTGTTTGGCAACGGATTTGAGGGGAATCAGTGATGGTCACTCGGCCGTTGGGTCACCGGAATGAATCGCCAGCATGGATCAGGCGGTGGTTGGCTGGATGCGCGCTGTGCGCAGCACTGCAGACTTCCGCGACTGCCGCGGTGTTCACGGTGACGAATACCGCCGACGCCGGCAGCGGGTCGCTGCGGGCCGCGGCGGCGGCCGCGGACGCGCTGGCCGGCGCTGACGAGATTCGCTTTGCGCTGCCGGGCACTGGCCCGCATCAGATTTCCTTGGCGTCGGCGCTGAGCATCAACAGCAGCGTGCTGATCGACGGCTACAGCCAGACCGGCGCATTCGCGAATACCAATACGCCGGATCAGGGCGGGCTGAATGGCAATCCGCTGGTCGAGATATCACGCAGCGGTGTCGGTGGTTCGGGGATCGTGTTCGCTGGGCAAAGTGGAAGCGCGCTGACACTGCGCGGCCTGGTGATCAACCGATTCGCTACGCTGATCGCCAAACAAGGTGGCGGCAGTCTCAACGTCGAGGGTTGTTACCTCGGTACCGATGTTGCCGGTGCAACGGTGCCGAGCCCAGTGGATCTGGCTGTGGAGTTGCAGTTGACCGTGAGCGACCGGATCGGCGGCACGTTGCCCGAACAACGCAACCTGATATCGGGTGCAGCCGCGGGCCTGTCTTCGGCGGCGATCAATACCGTGATCGGCGCTAACTGCAGCAGCGTGATCCAGGGCAACCTGATCGGCACCGATCGCACCGGCAACTTCGCGCTGGCCAATCGCAACGGCATCGTCCTCGGTTTCAGCGAAGTGCCGCTCGGTACCACGGGCCTCGTGATCGGCGGCGTCAGCAGTGCCGCCCGCAACGTCATATCCGGCAACTTGCGTGCCGGCATTGACATGAGCTGCGCCAGCACCGGCGCCGTCAGCTGTGCCCAAGGCACGCTCATCCTGGGCAACTACATTGGTACCCGCGCTGACGGCATCGGTGCCCTCGGAAATGGCAGTGAATCAGCGCGTCCGGGAATCAGCTTCTATCAGGTTTCGAACAGCCCCACGCGCGTGCAAATCGGCGGTTTTGCGCCAGGCGCAGGCAATACGATCGCCTACAACTCGAGCTTCGGCATCGACCATGGATATACGAATGGGCACGGTACGCTAGTGATGCTGGGCAACCAGATTTTCGGCAACGGGACGCGCGGCATCGCCACGGCGGGGCGTACCAATGATCCTGGCGATGTGGATGAGGGCGTCAATCGCCGCCAGAACTTTCCGGTGTTTGTTTCCGGCAGCCGCCAGGGTGATCAGATCGCGGCACGTTACCGGGTCGATAGCGCGGTCAGCAACGCCAGCTATCCCCTGACGGTCCACTTCTATCGCAGCCGCGGCGGCAGCGGCGACTTTTACCTGGGCCAGCAGGTTTACAACACGCCGCAACTCGAGCAGGACGTCGTCATTCCCCTGCCACCCGGGTTGGCCTTGGGATTCGTCGTCGCACTGGCCACCGACGCTGCGGGCAATACCAGCGAATTTTCGGACGTGCTCGCCGTGGATGCGCTGTTTGCCAATGGCTTTGAGGGTGGGTTGTGATGCCTTGCTCGCCGGCGGGGGATTGCCCTGCACACACTCAACGGCAGGGATACTTGCGTGTCAGCGCGGCTGCCAGTACTGCCACGGCAGGTTCGCGTTGCGCCGCAAGGTCGCGGGCGGCTTCATCGATGAGCAGTTTCAACAGCGACTTGCCCTGCACGCCCTTTTTAGGAGGGCACAGAAACTCGTCGCCGTCGCGCCATCCCGACGTCAGGTTCAATGCTTCGAAAAGACCACCGAGATAGGCCGCACACAGCGACATCTCGTCTTTGTCCTTCAAGCCAGCTTTGCAACGCGCCAACAGCCAGCCAGCGGTCGGCCCGCCGACATCCGTTGCGAGCGCGCGTGGACAGGCGCGGGAGGTCGACAGCACCGTGATCGCAACCCCGATTGGCGGTAGATCCGGGTAACGCCCGCTCGCACCGACGAGATCGTCCTGCAAGGTTTCGGCGAGCCGATCCTGGTCGATGTCGGCGCCGAGTTGACAGGTGGTCTGCGTAACACCGTGTCGGCTTTGCGCAAACCGTATCGCCTGATAGATCGCCAGTACATGCAGCCGGCAGGCGCTCGACGCGACGTCGTCGCGGCCGAAGCAATCCGTCAGGCTTTCGACTTTCGCGTGCGCGGGTGAGCCCGTCCACGCGAGGACCATCGCCAGCAAGGCGGATCTAAGCGCTTTGCCCATTTTTGCCTGCTCCCTTGCGATCGTCTAAATGGTTAACGCGATACGTCGGCAGCGGGGACAATGGGGCAGGAGGATGTGTGCGGCACGTCACGTTTCGTCCGAGAATCGCCCGCGCCACGTACTGCCCACCGAAAAGCGTTCGGACAAGGTCCGAACCCACGCAGATCGAGAAGCTCAAGAGCCTCGCGGCCATGGCCGCTCCCACAATGGCCGCTCCCACAACTACCGCCAATCACCGCGCTTCGAACCCGTCGGTAAACAGCGGCATCCCGGCCTCGTCCAACCCCGCAATCTGGGCGATCACGGCGGCGTTGGTCTTCAGGATCGCTGCGCCCATGCGCCGCGCATTCGGGCCCATGTTGGCCGGCAGATCGGTACTGCGGTGGTAGTGAGGGTAGATATCCCAGTCGTTCTCGATCGCAAGCGCAGTGCGCACGCCGGCATTGAGATAGGGGACGTGGTCGGAGCCAAAAGGGTTGGTGCTGGTGATCACCGCCAGTTCCGGCACGTAATTGGTGGCGGCTGCGCCAAATTGCATGAGGTAGGCGCTGTGAGTGGCCGAGCTCTCATATAGCGCTTCCAGATTGGCATCCGCGCTGTAGCCAATCATGTCCATGATCACTACCGCATCCACGCTCCCCAATTGCCCAGCCTGGATCAATGACTGCACGTGCGCGGCGCTGCCCCTGAGGCCCTGTTCTTCCCCTGCGTAGCACATGAACAGGATGCTGCGGGAGGGCCGAGAGGGCAACAGCGCGCGCGCCAGCTCGATGACGCCGGCACAACCGCTGGCATTGTCCTCGGCGCCGGGGACACCGACAGTCGAACTGCCGCTGGTGTTGCGCGCGTCGTAATGCGCTCCCACGATCAGCCAACGATCCGGCTGACTGCTGCCGATCCATGCGCCGGTGACGTTGTAACGAGTGATCGACCCGCCGGCTGCGCCGCTCATGGAAAACGCTTGCAGGCCATCGGCCAGCCCCAGCGAGTCGAATCTTGCACTGATCCAATCACGCGCAGCGTTCAGCGAGGTGGTGCCATAGCTCGACCGATCCCAGGATGCCAGCGTCTGCACATCGGCGAACCAGCGCTCGGCGTCGATGCGATTGACGACTTGCTGCACGCCCGGGCTGACCGCCTTTGTCATCGCGTGAGGCTCCAGCCGATACTGCCGCGCCACTGAGGTGTTGGCCGTGAACGCAGCCCAGGAATGGGAATCGGCCAGTCGCAGCGCCTGCGCCTGCTCGGCTGAGACGTCGCGCAGCTCCCAGCGACCGCCCTTGGCGAGCACCCTGCCAGCCTCTGGGGAATGTTCGCTGCAGCCGCGGGCGCGCAGCATCAGGCGGTCCGGATCGACGTCGTCAAAGGTCGCCAGGACGCTGCCTGGACTGGCCTTGGCGCTCACGGTGTCGCGTGGCCCGATGATCGCCAGTTGCAGCCCCATTTCCAGCCAGCGGCCTCCCGGAATCTGTTTCAACTGATCGACCTGCTTCCCGTCGGCGTGCGTGATATCCACCACGGTGAGCACGTCGGCGGCGGCTAGCGGCGAGATCAACGTGAGCAGGAGGAGCGGGAGTTTCATCAATATGCCGTCGTCGAACCTGGGCGCGAATGGTACCTGCAAGTGGTGCCGGCCAAATGGCGCGGTAAAGCTTGGAGAACCGGCGCCGGTTCGCATGTCATGCTCAACACGTCCGGCTTTGGTTGGTCGGGTTGCCGAGGCGGGGATTCGTGGACGCAATATTTGCGATGGCTGCCGTTCGGAGATGCCCGTCGCGCCGAAGCGCGCTCAGCGGCAGGGATACCTGCGTGTCAGCGCGCAATTCGAAGCATTTGTCACAACGACTCACGTTGAATGAAAATGCTGGCTAGTATCCACAGGTAGCATGCCAATGGGCATCAAATGCTTCATCTGCACCATCCTGGTCTTGGCTTGCGCTCAATGGGAGGTGGCGATGGCGAGCGAGCAGATTCCCTATAGCGTTGTCCGCACGCTGGATTCTGGTGTCGAAATTCGCGACTACGGCTTGCTGGTGGTAGCCGAAACCCAGGTCGATGCGCAGTCATTCCGCGAGGCTGGCGACTCCGGCTTCAAGCGCCTGGCCGGCTATATTTTCGGGGCCAATCGCAGCCGCCAGAAGATCGCGATGACGGCGCCTGTCGCGATGGCGCCGGAACAAGGCGAGCGGATTGCGATGACCGCGCCGGTTGCAAGGAAGCCGGTGCCGGGCGGTGGCTGGCGCATGTCCTTCTACATGCCCGCCGGGTACAGCCTCGAGACGTTGCCGATCCCCGATGACCCAGCGGTCTCGTTGGGTGTCGAGCCACCTCGTCGGGTGGCCGCGCTGCGGTTCTCCGGGAGCGGCACCGACGAGCAGTTTGCCGAGCGGACTGCGCAGATGCTCGCCGCCCTGGCCGCAGAAGGAATTCCGACCTTGGGCGATCCCTGGACTGCCCGCTACAACGCGCCCTGGGTATTGCCGCCCTTGCGTCGCAATGAGGCGATGGTCGAGTTGGCAGTACCGTGACAAAAGATCCTTCGTCGGAGCCACATGGAGTCAACCGAACGAGGTTTTATGCGTTGCTGAAAAGATGCTCCCCAAAAGCTTCTCAACGATGAGTCGAGTTATCGGCTGCTTGCTCTCGCTGGCCCTGCTCGCACCACTCGCGCTGGCGGCACAGGCACCTGACCTGACGCCGGTCACGACGCGCATGCAGGCGCTGGTGAGCAGCGCCCAACTTCCCGGTGCGTCACTCCTGATCGTCCGCAAGGGTGAGACCATCTACAACCAGGCGTTTGGCGGCTATGCGCTGGATCGCCGCGTGCCGATTGCTTCGGCGACCAAGTGGTTGTCGGGCGCCGTACTTGCGCGCCTGGTCGACCGTGGGGTGATGCGCTGGGACGATCCCATCGGGCGTTATCTGCCGAATGCGCCGGTCGACAAGCGCGCGATCACGTTGCGTCAGCTGTTCTCGCACAGCTCTGGCATACAGGCCGGCGAGGTGGGCTGCATCGGCGACGCACAGGCGAACTTCCAGGCGTGCGTCGACTTGATCCTGGCGATGCCGCTCACGTACGCGCCCGGGACCCGGTTTGCCTATGGCGGTAATTCGATGCACGTGGCCGGCCGCCTGGCCGAGATTGCCAGCAGCCAGCGCTGGGACGATCTGTTTCGCGCCGAGGTGGCGACGCCGCTCGGAATGACGGCCACCGATTACGGCTTCTTCAGCACGCAGCCGGGGCTGATCACGGTGTCCAACCCGCGCATCGCCGGTGGCGCTCGCTCGACGCTCGCTGATTACGGCCGCTTGATGCAGGCGATCCTGGAACGCGGCGTCGTCGGGACTACGCAGTGGCTTTCGCCGGCACTGATCGACCAGATGGCCGAGGACCAGACCCGCGGCGCACCGGTGCTGAGCACC
>JANPJV010000146.1:0-26489 GCA_031425695.1 Rhodanobacteraceae bacterium
GTTGGCTTGAAGCCGACCATCAAGACGATCGTCACCGGCGTCGAGATGTTCCGCAAGCTGCTGGACCAGGGCCAGGCGGGCGACAACGTGGGCCTGCTGCTGCGCGGCACCAAGCGCGACGACGTCGAGCGCGGCCAGGTGATCTGCAAGCCGGGCTCGATCAATCCGCACACGACCTTTGAAGCGGAAGTGTACGTGCTGAGCAAGGACGAGGGCGGCCGTCACACGCCGTTCTTCAAGGGGTACCGCCCGCAGTTCTACTTCCGCACGACCGACGTGACTGGCAACTGTGAGCTGCCGGAAGGCGTCGACATGGTGATGCCGGGCGACAACGTGAAGATGGTGGTCACGCTGATCGTGCCGATCGCGATGGAAGACGGCCTGCGCTTCGCGATCCGCGAAGGCGGCCGCACCGTCGGCGCCGGCGTGGTGGCGAAGATCATCAAGTAAGTGGCAAGGGCGCATGTCGGCCAGCCACTCTGGCTGGCTGGCGTGCGCGACGATGGCGAAGCGGGATGTCGGCGACCATCGCCTGCGCATGCCGCTTGACCGAGCGCTTGATGCCAGCCAGAATGGCCGGCTTCACGCGGCGAGTCTAAACCTCGCCTAAACGAAGTGAAAAAACCATTGGCAAGCCTGGAGCCGTCGAGTATAGTCCGCGGCCCTCCAGGCGACTTTGGTTGCCCGGAATAAACATCGGCGGTGGGGCGTTAGCTCACGGATGTGGCGATCGCGCGAAATGCGCGGCGTGAACACCGCTACGGAGAGAAACATGGCTCAACAACAGCGAATTCGTATTCGGCTGAAGGCGTTCGATCATCGTTTGATCGACCGGTCCGCCAGCGAGATCGTCGAAACTGCAAAGCGCACCGGCGCGCAGGTTCGCGGTCCTATTCCTCTGCCCACCAAGATCGAGCGTTACACGATCCTGACCTCCCCGCACGTCGATAAAGACGCGCGTGATCAGTACGAGACGCGCACGCACAAGCGCGTCATGGATATCGTCGACCCGAATGACAAGACCGTAGACGCGCTGATGAAGCTCGATCTCGCGGCGGGCGTCGACGTTCAGATCAAGCTCTACTGAGCGGGCGAGGCCAAGTCATGACTATCGGATTAGTAGGTCGCAAATGCGGGATGTCGCGCGTTTTCACTGAAAACGGCGAATCTGTCCCGGTGTCGGTCATCGAGGTTGAAGCCAACCGAGTGACCCAGGTCAAGTCGAAAGACACTGACGGCTACGATGCCGTGCAGGTGACCACTGGCACCAAGCGCGCAGCGCTCGTCAGCAAACCCAAAGCGGGCATCTTCGCCAAGGCGAAGACCGGCCCCGGTCGTGGTCTCTGGGAATTCCGCTTGAACGAAGCCGAAGTCGGCAAGTTCGAAGTCGGTGCCGAGATCAAGGCGGACATCTTTACGGTCGGCCAGATCGTGGATGTGTGCGGCGTGACCCGCGGCAAGGGTTTCCAAGGCACGATCAAGCGCTGGAATTTCAAGATGGGTGATGCCACCCACGGTAACTCGCTCAGTCATCGCTCCCCGGGCTCGATCGGTCAACGGCAGACGCCGGGCCGCGTGTTCAAGGGCAAGAAGATGGCGGGTCATATGGGCAACGTCAACGAAACGACGCAGAACCTTCGGGTGATTCGCGTCGATGCGGAACGGAACCTGATTCTGGTGCGCGGCGCGATCCCCGGTGCTCCCGGCGGTGATGTCGTCGTGCGGCCGGCTGCGAAGTCGCGCTGAGGCGGATAAATCATGGAAATCCAAGTCCAGGGCGGAAGCCCAATCGAGCTCAACGAAACGGTGTTCAATCGCCCGTATTCAGAAGCTCTGGTCCACCAGGTCGTGACCGCCTACCGCAACGCGGGACGCGCCGGCACCAAGGCGCAAAAGACGCGCTCGGAAGTGACCGGAACGACCAAGAAGTTCAAGAAGCAGAAAGGCGGCGGTGCGCGTCACGGTGACTATCGCGCCCCCATCTTTGTCGGCGGTGGCGTCACTTTCGCTGCCAAGCCGCGTAACTTCGCGCAGAAGGTCAACCGCAAAATGTATCGCGGCGCGATGCAGGCGATCCTTTCCGAGCTGATCCGCCAGGATCGCCTGAAGGTGGTTGCGAGCTTCGATCTCGCCGACGGCAAGACCAAGACCTTCGTCGCCAAGCTTGCCGGTCTCGGCATGACCCGCGCGACCATCGTCAGCGACGAAGTCAGCGAAAACGCGTATCTCGGCTCGCGCAACATCCCGTACGTGAACATCATCGATGTCCACGGCCTGGATCCGGCCAGCCTGCTGCGCACCAACAACCTGGTGCTGACCGTCAATGCGGTCAAGAAAATCGAGGAGTGGCTGGCATGAGCACCGAGCGTTTGTTGTCGGTGTTGATCGCACCGCGCATCTCAGAGAAAACCGCACGAATCCAGGCTGATCACAATCAGTATGTATTCCAGGTTGCCACCGACGCGACCAAGCCGGAAATCAAGGCTGCCGTCGAGCAGCTGTTCAAGGTCAAAGTTGATGGCGTGCAGGTTTTGAACGTCAAGGGCAAGACCAAAGGTTTTCGCGGTCGTTCCGGCAAGCGCAGTGACTGGCGTAAAGCCTATGTCACGCTGGCCGACGGCCAGTCCATCGAATTTGGTCAGCAGCCCTGAGGAATAGCGACTCATGCCACTGCTCAAAGTAAAACCCACGTCTCCTGGCCGCCGCGGTGTAGTCCGCGTGGTCACCCCCGAGTTGCACAAGGGTGGCCCCTACAAGCCGCTGGTGGAGCCGCAGGACAAGACGGGTGGTCGTAACCACCACGGCCGCATCACCACGCGTCATCGCGGTGGTGGCTCGCGCCAGCATTACCGTCTGATCGATTTCAAGCGCGACAAGGACGGCATCGCCTCCACGGTCGAGCGCGTCGAATACGATCCGAACCGCACTGCGCACATCGCGCTGCTGCTGTACATCGACGGCGAGCGCCGCTACATCATCGCGCCGAAGGGTGTGAAGGTCGGCGACGAGCTGCTCTCCGGCCGCGACGCTCCGATCAAGAACGGCAACTGCCTGCCGCTGCGCAATATGCCGATCGGCAGCACCGTGCATTGCATCGAGATGAAGCCGGGCAAGGGTGCGCAGATTGCACGCTCCGCCGGCGCCTCGGCGCAGCTGGTGGCGCGCGAACAAGGCTATGCAACCCTGCGTCTGCGCTCCGGCGAGATGCGCAAGGTTCCGGCGGATTGCCGCGGCTGTGTCGGTGAGGTTTCCAACTCCGAGCACAACCTCGAGTCGCTGGGCAAGGCTGGCGCCAAGCGCTGGCGCGGTATTCGCCCGACCGTCCGCGGTGTGGCGATGAACCCGGTCGATCATCCGCACGGTGGTGGTGAGGGTCGCTCTGGACAGGGCAATCCGCATCCGGTGTCCCCGTGGGGCACGCCGGCCAAGGGTTACAAGACGCGCAAGAACAAGCGCACCAGTGTCTTCATCGTGCGTCGTCGCAACGGCTGAGGTTAAGAGATCATGTCGCGTTCATTGAAGAAGGGCCCGTTCGCCGATCTGCACCTCCTCAAAAAGGTCGAGATCGCGTCCGCCGGCAACAGCAAGAAGCCGATCAAGACCTGGTCGCGTCGTTCGATGATCCTGCCGGAAATGGTCGGATTGACGATCGCCGTCCACAACGGCCGCCTCCATGTGCCAGTCATGGTCAACGAGAACATGGTCGGCCACAAACTGGGCGAGTTCGCGCCCACCCGGACCTTCAAGGGTCACTCGGGTGACAAAAAGGCAGGAAGGTAATCATGGAAGCGCGCGCAATTTTACGCACGGTCCGCATTTCGCCGCAGAAGGCCCGCCTGGTTGCTGACCAGGTGCGTGGCCTCAAGGTCAACAAGGCGGATCAGGTGCTGACTTTCAGCCCGAAGAAGGCAGCCGGTCTCATTCGCAAGGTGCTGATCTCGGCCGTGTCGAATGCCGAGAACAATCTCGGCGCCGACATCGACGAGCTCAAGGTCACCAAGATCCATGTCGACGAGGGTCCGACGCTCAAGCGTCTGCACGCCCGAGCCAAGGGTCGCGCGAACCGGATCGTCAAGCGCACCAGCCACATCACTGTCGTCGTTGGCGACGGCCGAGCGGATTGAGGAATAAGCAATGGGTCATAAAGTCAATCCAATCGGTATCCGTCTCGGCATTTCCCGAGACTGGAATTCGAAGTGGTACGCCGGCAAGAAGGAATTCGCCGACTACCTGCAGGCTGATCTGAAAGCTCGCATTTTCCTGCGCGAGCGTCTGAGCCAGGCCGGGATCAGCAAGATCCTGATCGAGCGCCCGGCCAAGACCGCCCGCATCACCATCTTCACGGCGCGTCCGGGTGTGGTGATCGGCAAGAAGGGCGAGGACATCGAGAAGCTGCGCAAGGAGCTGTCCGACCTCATGGGCGTGCCGACGCACGTCAATGTGGCCGAGATCAGGAAGCCAGAGCTCGATGCGCAGCTGGTGGCCGAATCGATCACCCAGCAGCTCGAGCGCCGCATCATGTTCCGTCGTGCCATGAAGCGCGCGGTCCAGAATGCGCTGCGCCTCGGCGCCCTCGGCGTCAAGGTACATGTTTCGGGTCGTCTGAATGGTGCGGAAATCGCGCGTTCGGAGTGGTACCGCGAAGGTCGCGTGCCGCTGCATACGTTGCGCGCCGACATCGACTACGGATTCGCAGAGGCAAAAACCACCTACGGCATCATCGGTGTCAAGGTCTGGATCTATCGCGGCGATGTTTTCGATCTGCATGCGATCCCGGCGCCTGACGTCAAAAACGATCGCCCGCAGGCGAAGTAAGGAGCGAAAGCAATCATGCTGCAACCTGCACGTACCAAATATCGAAAGCTCCACAAGGGTCGGAACCGCGGTCTCGCGTTCGTGGCCAATGAAGTGAGCTTCGGCGAATACGGCTTGAAGTCGATCGAGCACGGTCAGCTGACCGCACGCCAGATCGAATCCGCGCGCCGCACCATTTCCCGCTACGTCAAGCGTGGTGGAAAGTTGTGGATCCGCGTGTTCCCGGACAAGCCGATCACCAAGAAGCCGATCGAAGTCCGCATGGGTAACGGCAAGGGCAGCGTCGAGTATTACGTCGCCCAAATCCAGCCCGGTCGGATGATCTACGAGATGGAAGGCGTGACCGAAGTGCAGGCTCGTGAAGCCTTCCAGCTCGCAGCCGCCAAGCTCTCCGTCAAAACCATTTTTGTAACGCGCTCGGTGCTGTGATGAATGCCAGTGACCTTCGAAGCAAGTCCGTCGCCGAGCTCACCACTCAGCTGCTGGAGCTCCGCCAGGAGCAATTCAACCTGCGCATGCAGCGCGCCCAGGGCCAGCAGGCCCAGATGCACCAGATCAAGCGTGTTCGCCGCGATGTTGCGCGCGTCAAGACCGTGATCGCCGAGATGGAACGCAAGTCATGAGCGAGCAGCAGATCGAAAACAGCAAGAAAGCGCGTCCTCTCGTCGGCGTTGTCGTCAGCGACAAGATGCTGAAGACGGTGACGGTGATGATCGAGCGCCAGGTGCGTCACGGCGTCTATGGCAAGTACATCCGTCGCTCGACCAAGTTCCATGCGCACGACGAACTCGGCGCGAAGCAGGGTGATACGGTTTCCATCACTTCTTGCCGCCCGGTTTCGAAGACCAAGAGCTACACGGTCATCGCGATCGTCCGCCGTGCCGGCGAATAAGTTCACTAGGAGCGCGTCATGATTCAGATGCAGAGCACGCTATCCGCGGCGGACAACAGCGGTGCGAAAGAACTGATGTGCATCAAGGTGCTGGGCGGTTCCAAACGCCGCTACGCGCACATTGGTGACGTCATCAAGGTTACTGTGAAAGACGCGATTCCGCGTGGCAAGGTCAAGAAGGGTGAGGTTTACGATGCCGTCGTCGTACGGACCCGCAAGGGTGTGCGTCGCTCGGATGGCTCGCTGATCCGCTTCGATACCAATGCCGCGGTGCTGCTGAACAACAAACTCGAGCCGATTGGCACGCGCATCTTCGGGCCGGTAACGCGTGAACTGCGTTCCGAGCGCTTCATGAAGATCGTGTCGCTGGCTCCCGAAGTGCTTTAAAGGATCTAGGTATGAACCGTATCCGCAAGGGCGATCAGGTGATCGTCATCGCCGGCAAGGACAAGGGTCGCACTGGCGCGGTGACGCGCGTGACCGAAGGTCGCGTGTTCGTCGACAACGTCAATGTGGTCAAGCGCCACACCAAGGCGAACCCGCAGGCCAACCAGGCTGGCGGCATCGTCGAGCGCGAGGCTTCCATCGACAAGTCGAACGTGATGCTGGTGAATCCGGCGACAAAGAAGGGCGAACGGGTCAGTTTCAAGACCATCAAGAACGACGCTGGCGTGGAGCACAAGGTACGCGTGTACCGCTCTACGGGCGAAGTCATCGATACCGTGTGAGGGGCTGGCCGTGACCGCAAGACTGCATGATTTCTACCGCGACACCGTGGCGCCGGGACTGATGGAGAAGTTCGCTTATGCGAACCCCATGCAGGCGCCGCGTCTGTCCAAGATCACGCTGAACATGGGCGTGGGCGAGGCGGTGGGCAACAAGAAGATTCTCGAGAATGCGATCGAGGACATGACCAAGATATCTGGTCAGAAGCCGATTGCGACGCTCGCGCGCCGCTCCATTGCGACCTTCAAGATTCGCGATGGTTGGCCGATTGGTTGCAAGGTGACCTTGCGCCGCGCGCACATGTTCGAGTTTCTCGATCGTCTGGTGAACGTCGCGCTGCCGCGCGTTCGCGATTTCCGCGGTCTGTCCGGTCGCGCGTTCGATGGCCGGGGCAATTACAACTTCGGTATCAAGGAACAGATTATCTTTCCGGAAATCGATTTCGACCAGGTCGACGCGATCCGCGGCATGGATATCTGCGTCACCACCACCGCGAAGACTGACCAGGAAGCGCGTGCGCTCCTCGAAGCTTTCGGTTTCCCGTTCCGTAACTGACCGCGCGGTCTAGGAGATTCCCATGGCAAAAACGTCAATGGTCAACCGCGAGGTCAAGCGCAAAAAGCTCGCGAAGCGTCACGGCGCCAAGCGCATCGAATTGAAGAAAGTCATCAGCAGTCCGACTGCCGGCTACGAAGAGAAAATGGAAGCGCAGGCCAAGCTGCAGAAGTTGCCGCGCGATTCCAGTCCTTCTCGCCAGCGCAATCGCTGCGCCCTGTCGGGCCGCCCGCGTGGCGTCTACAGGAAATTCGGTCTCGGCCGAAACAAGTTGCGCGAAGCCACGATGCGCGGCGACGTCCCGGGCCTGCGTAAGGCCAGCTGGTAAGAATCAAAAGAATAGGTATTTGTCATGAGCATGACCGATCCAATTGCCGACATGCTGACCCGCATTCGCAATGCACAAGCGATGGCGAAGCCCAGCGTTCAGATGCCGGCCTCGAGCAAGAAGCTCGCGATCGCGCAGTTGTTGAAGGAAGAGGGATATCTCGAAGACGTCGCCGTCAGCGAGACCGGTCCTGGCAAACGCGTAATGAGCCTCAAGCTCAAGTACTTCCATGGCAAGCCTGTCATCGAGAAAGTACAACGCGTCAGCCGTCCGGGCCTGCGCACCTACCGTGGCAAGGACGAGCTCCCCAAGGTGCTCGGCGGCCTCGGTATTGCCATCGTGTCGACGTCCAAGGGACTGATGACCGATGCCAAGGCGCGGTCTGAAGGTCTGGGTGGCGAAGTCCTGTGCGTCGTCGCTTAAGTGCGCGTCGTCTTAGAGCTAGGAGCGAGCTAAATGTCACGCGTTGCTAAGAAACTGATCGCTCTGCCGAAAGGTGTCGAGCTGTCGAACAAGGATGGAACCCTGGTCGTCAAGGGCGCCAAGGGCAGTCTCAGCATGCCGCAGCCGGCCAATGTATCGGTCACGGTGAATGGCAGCGAAGTGACGATCGGTACCGTCGGCGAGCCCAACTGGGCAATGGCCGGAACGGTCCGTGCGCTGCTCGCCAACATGATCACCGGCGTCTCCAATGGCTACGAGCGCAAGCTCGAGCTGGTGGGCGTCGGCTACCGCGCCTCGATGGCCGGCAAGGATCTGAACCTGACCCTGGGCTTTTCGCACCCGATTCTGTTCAAGACCCCGGCCGACATCACCATCGAAACCCCGACGCAAACCGAAATCCGCATCAAGGGTAACGACAAGCAGAGCGTGGGTCAGGTCGCGGCTAAGATTCGCGCGTTCCGTCCGCCCGAACCCTACAAGGGCAAGGGTGTGCGTTATGGCGGCGAGAAGATCACGATCAAGGAAGCGAAGAAGGCCTGACGCGAGTCGGGGTTCTTATCTGTCAAGGACAAATTGAAGTCATGGCTAAAGTCGACAAGAGAGAAGCTCGTTTGCGCCGCGCGCAGACGACACGGCATCGGATTCGGGGGCTCATGGTCGCTCGGCTGACCGTCCATCGCAGTGGACAGCACATCTATGCGCAGGTTCTGGCACCCGGCGGCGCCGGCGTGCTGGCTTCCGCATCGACGGTGCAGAAGGGTGTACGTGATGGACTCACGGGCACCAAGAATAAAGCCGCTGCCGCAGCCGTTGGCCGCGAGATCGCGCAGAAAGCTCGCGCCGCCGGCGTCGAGAAGGTCGCGTTCGACCGCTCGGGCTTCAAGTACCACGGTCGCATCCAGGCCCTGGCCGACGCCGCCCGCGAGGGTGGTCTCCAGTTCTAAGGTCGGCCAAAAGCCTAAGACCCTTTCTTTCAGGTGAGCAGCATGGCGAATGACAACGAAAGCAGCGACGGCCTCCTAGAGAAGCTGGTCGCAGTCAACCGAGTGGCCAAAGTCGTAAAAGGTGGTCGCCAGTTTGGTTTTACCGCTCTGACGGTGGTTGGCGACGGCAATGGCCGCGTCGGCATTGGTTACGGCAAGGCGCGTGAAGTGCCGGCCGCGATCGCAAAGGCGATGGAGCGTGCGCGTCGCGCAATGGTCAAGGTCAGCTTGAATGCCGGTACTGTCTGGTATCCGACGCAGGGCAACCATGGTGCCGCGAAGGTCTACATCGCTCCGGCGTCGGAAGGTACTGGCGTGATTGCCGGTGGCGCGATGCGTGCGGTGTTCGAAGTCGTCGGCGTACAGAACGTGCTCGCCAAGGCTTTCGGCTCGCGCAATCCGATCAACCTGGTGCGTGCGACGGTCAAGGGTCTGTCGCGCATGGCCGCGCCGACCGAATATGCCGCCAAGCGTGGCAAGCGACTCGACGATCTGACGGGGAAGAGCAATGAGCACTGAGGCAGGGACGGTCAAGGTTCGCCTGATCAAGAGCCCAAACAGCACGCCGGCGCGTCATCGGTTGTGCGTCAAGGCCCTCGGTCTCAAGCGCATGAATCATGTGGTGGAGCTCAAGGACAGCCCGAGCGTCCGCGGCCTCATCTACAAAGTGAATTATTTGGTGCGCGTCGAAGGCTGAACGCCTTTCGATCGCCGGAGCAGTAGTCATGAGAATGAATACGATCAAGCCCGCTGAGGGCAGCAAGAAAGACCGCAAGCGTCGTGGCCGTGGTATCGGCAGCACGCTCGGCAAGACCGCGGGCCGTGGCCACAAGGGTCAGTTCGCGCGCGCCGGTCAGGGCAAGGTCAAGGCCGGCTTTGAAGGCGGCCAGATGCCGCTGCAGCGTCGCCTGCCGAAAGTGGGCTTCCGCTCCAAGAAGTCCTTCGACAGCGGCGAAGTGATGATGTACAGCCTGGCTCGCATCGAAGGGGATGTGGTTGATATCGCCGCGCTGCGTGCGCTCAACCTGATCGGTCCCAACGTCAAGCGCGTGAAGATCGTCAACAAGGGCGAAGTTACGCGTGCACTGACCTGCCGCGGCGTGCTCTGCACGGCCGGCGCGAAGGCTGCGATCGAAGCAGCTGGCGGGACGGTGGAGTAAGCCTTGGCCAACGCGTCCAAAGCTGCCTCCCAGCTCGGTGGGCTCGGTCGTCTGACCGAGCTCCGGTCTCGTCTCCTGTTCGTGCTCGGCGCGTTGATCGTGTTCCGCGCGGGCAGCTTCATTCCGGTTCCGGGCGTCAACCCGGAAGCGATGCTGCAGCTGATGGAGTCCCAGAAGGGCACCATCATCGATGTGTTCAACATGTTCTCGGGTGGTGCGCTCGCGCGCTTCTCGATCTTCGCGCTCGGCGTGATGCCATACATCTCGGCGTCAATCGTCGTGCAGATTCTCGCGACCGCGTTGCCGTCTCTTCAGGCCCTCCGCAAGGAAGGCGAAGCCGGCCGACGCACGCTCAGCAAGTACACCCGCTGGGGCACGCTCGGGCTGTCGTTGTTCCAGGGTTTTGGTGTTGCCTATGCATTGCAGCAGCAGGGCGGCGCCGTGGTGATTTCCCCTGGGGCCGGCTTCCTGGTCACCGCGGTGATCAGCCTGACTGCGGGCACCATGTATCTCATGTGGCTTGGTGAGCAGGTGACTGAGCGTGGCATCGGCAACGGTATCTCGTTGATCATCTTCGCCGGTATCGTCGCGGGCTTCCCGTCGGCGATCGTGGAAACGCTCACCCTCGCCAACACCGGGCAGCTGGCGTTCCTGTCGATCATCCTGATTCTTGGCATCGTCACCGTGGTCACGGCCTTCGTGGTGTTCATGGAGCGCGCGCAGAGACGCATCACGGTCAATTACGCACGTCGCATGTCCGGTCGCCAGGCCTATCAGAACCAAGCCTCGCACCTGCCGCTCAAGCTCAACATGTCGGGCGTCATTCCGCCGATCTTTGCCTCTAGCCTGATCCTGTTCCCGGCGACTGCAGCAACCTGGTTCGGTACGGGCGAATCGACGCGCTGGTTGCAGCGCCTGGCCGCCATGCTGGGTCCGGAACAGCCGCTGCACATGCTGCTGTACGCGGCGCTGATCTTCTTCTTCGCTTTCTTCTACACGGCGCTGGTTTTCAATGCTCAGGAAACGGCGGACAACCTGAAGAAATCGGGCGCCCTGATTCCGGGAATCCGTCCGGGGAAGGCTACCGCCGAATACATCGATGGCGTGCTCACCCGACTGACTGCCGTTGGTGCGTGTTACCTGGTAGCGGTGTGTCTGTTGCCCGAGTTCATGCGCATCTACTTCGACGTTCCGTTCTATTTTGGTGGCACCTCGTTGTTGATCGTGGTGGTGGTGGTGATGGATTTCATGGCGCAGATCCAGGCGCATCTGATGTCGCATCAGTACGACAGCCTGTTGAAGAAGGCAAATCTGAAGAACGTTGGACGTGGCGGTTTGCTGAAATAAGGCTGACCGTTGCATCTGTAACTGTTGATGGTTGCGCGTAACTGGTTAGGTACTGCTACAATAGGCGGTTCAACCAGCCGCGCTCTTAGAGTGGAGATCTCTGATGGCCCGTATCGCGGGAGTGAACATTCCGGTCGGCAAGCATGCCTGGATCGGATTGACCAGTATTTATGGTGTGGGAAAAAGCAGCGCGCGGAAGATCTGCGCGGCTGCCGGCGTCGTCCCCAGCACCAAGGTCAAGGCCCTGACTGAAGCCGAAGTTGAAAAACTGCGTGCCGAAGTGGGTCGCTACACGGTCGAGGGTGATTTGCGCCGCGAGGTGGCTGTCAGCGTCAAGCGCCTGATCGATCTCGGTTGCTACCGCGGTCTGCGTCATCGCAAAGGGCTGCCCATTCGTGGTCAACGCACGCGCACCAATGCGCGGACGCGTAAGGGCCCTCGTAAGCAGATCAAGAAGTAGCTCTAAGAGTCTGAAACGTCCATTCCTGGCCTTTCAGACGCGCTCCACAAAAAGTGTCATTTTTGTTTCGCTTCATTTTCGCTGACTCTCGTCATCAAAAATGGTGGCACGTCCATGTACCGGAACCCCTGACTCGTCAGAGGTTCCTTAACGGAATTCGATCATGAGCAAGGCGGCTGCGCCGGCTGGAAAGGCCAAGAAGAAGATCAAACGCTCGGTTTCGGACGGCATTGCCCATGTCCAAGCGTCGTTCAACAACACGGTGATTACGATCACTGACCGGCAGGGCAATGCGCTCAGCTGGGCTACCTCGGGCGGCGCGGGTTTCCGCGGTTCGCGCAAGAGCACGCCGTTCGCAGCGCAGGTCGCAGCTGAAAAGGCTGGCCGGGTCGCGCTCGAGTACGGAGTGAAGGCGCTCGAAGTTCGCATCAAGGGCCCGGGTCCGGGTCGTGAGTCGGCAGTCCGTGCGCTCAATGCCTTGGGTCTCAAGGTCACCAACATTCTGGATGTGACGCCGATTCCGCATAACGGCTGCCGTCCGCCCAAGCGCCGTCGCGTGTAATCAAGGAGGATTTACGTCATGGCCCGTTATCTCGGTCCTACCTGCAAATTGGCGCGTCGCGAAGGAACGGATCTGTTCCTGAAGTCGCCGGCGCGTCCGCTCGACAAGAAGTGCAAGCTCGAACAGAAGCCTGGTCAGCATGGCGCTGCCAAGAAGGCGAAGACCTCAAACTACTCCGTGCAGTTGCGCGAGAAGCAAAAGGTCAAGCGCATCTATGGCGTGCTGGAACGTCAGTTCCGCCGCTACTATGCCGAAGCCAGCCGTCGCAAGGGCGCCACCGGCGAAAACCTGCTGCAGCTGCTCGAGTCGCGCCTGGACAATATCGTTTACCGGCTTGGTTTCGCGGTCACCCGCGCCCAGGCTCGCCAGCTGGTTTCGCATCGCGCGATCAAGATCAACGGCAAGACCGTGAACCTGCCTTCCTACCAGGTCAAGGTGGGTGAGGCGATCACGCTGGCCGACCGCGCCCGTGAACAGCTGCGCGTCAAGGAAGCCATGACAGTCAGTCAGGAAATGGATCTCGCGCCGAGTTGGCTCGAGGTTGATGCCGGCAAGGGTGCTGGCGTCTTCAAGCAGCTTCCCGACCGTAGCGATCTGTCAGCCGAGATCAATGAGAATTTGATCGTCGAGCTCTACTCCAAGTAAGTCTTTTGAGGAATGTTCATGGCGTCTGCAACCAGTTTGCTGCGTCCCAACAACCTGGTCGTTGAAAACGCCGGGGACAAGCGCGCAAGAGTCGTGCTTGAACCGTTGGAGCGCGGGTTCGGCCACACGTTGGGTAACGCGCTGCGGCGCGTGTTGCTGTCCTCGATTCCGGGCGCGGCCATCACTGAAGTTGAAGTCGATGGCGTCCTGCACGAGTACAGCACCATTGAAGGTGTGCAAGAAGATGTGGTCGAGATCCTTCTCAACCTGAAGGAAGTTGCGGTGCGCCTGCATAACGTCGAACAGACGACCGTGCAGTTGACCCGCAAGGGTCGCGGTCCGGTCACGGCCGGGGATATCACGGTCGACCATAACGTCGAAATCGTGAACCCGGACCTGATCATCTGCACCTTGACCAAGGACGTCTCGCTGTCGATGCGCCTGCGCATTGCGCGTGGCGTTGGCTATGAAGCGGCCAGCTCGCGGCGCCTGCCGGAAGACGAGGCACGCCCGATCGGCCGTCTGCAGATCGATGCGACATATTCGCCGATTCGCCGCGTCGCCTACACGGTCGACAGTGCGCGCGTCGAGCAGCGCACCGATCTCGACAAGCTGGTACTGGATGTCGAGACCGATGGCACCGTGGATGCGGTTGATGCAGTCAAGCAGGCGGCCGGAATCCTGGTCGACCAGCTGGGTGCGTTCGTCGACGTGAGTCGTCGTGAAGCCGAGCGTCCGGTTGCCGGCCGCGCGGAAGTCGATCCGATCCTGCTGCGCCCGATCGATGATCTGGAGCTCACCGTGCGCTCGGCTAACTGCCTCAAGGCCGAGAGCATCTATTACATCGGTGACCTGATCCAGCGTACCGAAGTCGAGCTGCTGAAGACGCCGAATCTCGGCAAGAAGTCGCTCACCGAAATCAAGGATGTGCTTGCCGCACGCGGTCTTTCGCTCGGCATGAAGCTCGAAAACTGGCCGCCGCCGGGACTCGCAACCAGCGGCTTTGGCGGCTGATCAAGGAGAATTGCCATGCGTCACCGTAATGCCGGCCGCGCCTTTGCACGCACCAGCGCGCACCGCCAAGCCATGTTCCGCAACATGACCAACTCGTTGATTCAACACGAGCTGATCAAGACCACCTTGCCGAAAGCCAAGGAGCTGCGCCGGTTCGCCGAGCCGCTGCTGACCCTGGCGAAGGAAGATGGCCTGTCCAACCGTCGCCTGGCTTTCAGTCGCCTGCGTGACAAGGCGACCGTCGGCAAGCTGTTTGTCGAGCTCGGTCCGCGCTATCGCACGCGTCCGGGTGGCTATCTGCGCATCCTGAAGTGTGGCTTTCGCGACGGTGACAATGCGCCGATGGCGTATGTCGAACTGGTCGATCGCCCGAATGGTCCGAGCGCCAGCGCTTCCTGATCGTCGACGATGTCGTGTACAAAAAGGCCGCCCTTGGGCGGCCTTTTTGCTTGTCCGGCGTGCGAGAGCCCCGGCTTGGCGCAGCCCGGTGAACCGCAAGCGCTCCTTGCGGTCCATTGGCGTTCTTAAAGTTTCAGAGGAGACGACTGGTGACCCAACGACTCAGTTCCCGCTCGCTGTTTGCGCTCGTTGCGCTCATCTGTGCGCTCGCGCTCGGCTACGCCTTTTACGCTGAGTACGTACTCAAGCTGGTGCCGTGCCCCTTGTGTATGTTCCAGCGTGTGGCCATGGGCCTGCTTGGCGCAATTGCCCTGATTGCAGCATTGCATGATCCTGGCCGCGGCGGTACGCGGGCTTATGCATTATTCGGCTTCCTGGCAGCAGGCCTGGGGGCGGCGATCGCCGGGCGCCACGTCTGGTTGCAGTCGCTGCCGAAGGACCAATTGCCGTCGTGTGCGCCGCCGCTCGACTATATGTGGGACAACATGCCGTTCGGGGACCTGATGCGGACGGTGATGATGACCTCGGGCGAGTGCGCCAACATCGACTGGCAGTTCCTTGGCTTGAGCATGCCGTTCTGGACACTGATGGCTTTCGTGGCGCTGGGAATGTTGATGTTGTGGTTGCTGGTGTTCCCAGGCGCGCCGAAGCGCGCCGTTCTGGCCGAGCGTAGGTACACTTGAAGAGGCGTTGACCGATGTTGAGGAAAGAGCGCGTGCTGGAGCCCATCCGCGAGGCCAAGAACTGGAGCCCCAAGTCCTGGGCGCAACGCACCGCGCTCCAGCAGCCCCATTACCTCGATCCTGACGCCCTCGAGACGCAACTGCGCGAGCTGCGTCAGCTGCCGCCACTGGTGACCTCCTGGGAGATCCTGCAGCTCAAGCAGGAGATCGCCGACGCCGCCGAGGGCCGCCGTTTTCTGCTGCAGGGCGGCGATTGCGCTGAGAATTTTGCCGACTGCAACAGCCCGCACATCGCCAATCGGCTGAAGGTCTTGCTGCAGATGAGCCTGGTGCTCGTGCACGGACTCAAGCAGCCCATCGTGCGCATCGGCCGCTTTGCCGGACAGTACGCCAAGCCGCGCTCAACCGACAGCGAGACGCGCGATGGCATCACCCTGCCGAGCTACCGCGGTGACCTGGTCAACGCGCCGGAGTTCACCCCGGAAGCGCGCCTGCCCGATCCCAAGCGCCTGGTCGAAGCGCATTCGCGCTCGGCCATGACCATGAACTTCGTGCGTGCGCTGATCGATGGCGGCTTTGCTGATCTGCACCATCCCGAATACTGGAATCTCGACTGGGTCCAGCACTCGCCTTTCGAGCGCGAGTACCGCGACATGGTGCGCTCCATCGGTGATGCCGTGCGCTTCATGGAAAGCGTCGGCGGGGCGCCGATCGGCAGTCTGCGCCGGGTGGATTTCTATACTTCACACGAAGCACTGCTGCTGCACTACGAGGAAGCCGTCACCCGCCAGGTTCCGCGCCAATGGGGCTGGTTCAACCTGTCGACGCATTTCCCGTGGATCGGCATGCGCACCGCCGCGCTCGATGGTGCCCACGTCGAATATTGCCGCGGCATTCGCAATCCGATCGGCATCAAGATCGGACCGTCGACCAGCTCTGACCAGTTGCTGCGCCTGATCGACACGCTCAACCCCGACAACGAGAGCGGTCGCCTGACCCTGATCCACCGCATGGGGGCAACCAAGATTGCCGAGCACCTGCCGCGCCTGATCGAATCGGTGCGTTCGCACGGCAAGCGCGTGCTCTGGTGCTGCGATCCGATGCACGGCAACACCGAGAGCGTCGCCAACGGCGTCAAGACACGTCGCTTCGAAAACATCCGCGCCGAGCTCGACCTCGCCTTCGACATCCACGCCCAATCCGGCTCCCGCCTCGGCGGCGCCCACCTCGAGCTTACCGGCGAAAACGTCACCGAGTGCATGGGCGGCGCCCGCGACCTCACCGAGATCGACCTGCAACGCGCCTACACCTCCACCGTCGACCCGCGCCTCAACTACGAACAGGCGCTCGAAATCGCCATGCTCATCGTCCGCAAACAGGGCGCTCGGGTGACCGACGCGATGTGAGGTCTGGCAAAGAGCACACGAGCAGAAAGCGAGAAGCTTTTATCCGCAGATTAAGAGCCGATTAGCGCAGATTGGAAGCAAGCACTCTGACGCCTCGGACCTCCCTGCGCCTGCGCTCCTAATCTGCGTAACTCTGCGTAAATCTGCGAAATCTGCGGATAAAGGCTTTCGGCTTTTGCCGCAGTTCGCATCCTCAATCCATGAAGTAGCCGCCGTTCACCGGGATGTTGGCGCCGGTGATGAAGCCGGCGGTCTCGGCGGTGAGGAAGTCGACGGTGCGGGCGATCTCATGGGGTTCGCCGAGTCGGCCAACGGGGATCTTGGCGATGATTTCTTCGCGGATCTTCTCGCTCATCTGCATGACCAACTGGGTGCGACAGTAGCCGGGCGAGACGGAGTTGACGGTGACGCCCTTGCGGGCGACTTCACGGGCGAGCGCCATGGTGAAGCCGTGCATCCCCGCCTTGGCGGCAGAGTTATTGGTCTGCCCGAACTGGCCGGTTTGCCCGTTGACAGAACTGATGTTGACGATGCGGCCGAAGCCACGGTCGCACATGCCATCGACGAATTGCCGGGTGAGATTGAAGACCCCGTCGAGGTTGACCCGAATCACGTCGGACCATTGCCGCACATCCATCTTGCGCAGCGTGGTATCGCGGGTGATTCCGGCTGCGTTGACCAGGATGTCGACCTCACCGTGGTGGCCGCGCACGCGGTCCGCAAAGGCCACGCATTGATCGAAGTCGGCGACGTTCAAGGCTTCGAACTGGACCTGCCCATCGAGATCGGCCATGGCCTGGCGGAAGTCGTCGACGCGCTCGCTGCGGGTGTCGAGATCCGCCGCAATCACCCGTCGGCCCGAATGCGCGAGCTGCCTGCAGATTTCCGATCCCAGCCCACCGATCCCGCCAGTGACCACTGCCAACCTTTCCAGACCTGCGCTCACGCCCGACTCCATCGACTGCTGCGATGCAGCAAGCGGCGCATGCTAGGAGTGCCTGCAGCGAGCGTCAATCGTCCGAAAAGGCAGGAACCACAGGCGGAATCAGGGCTTGCCGCGCGTACGGCTGCTTGCTGCAGCGCCCGGTGACGGCGTAGGCGTTGGCGTCGATCGTGGCTTCTCTTGCCCAGGCGCAGCACTTGCGGCCGGCGCCGCCCCGGGTACGCCAGGCGAACCCGGGATGCCCTTTCCGAAGCCCTGCTGCAATTGCCGCCAGAGCTCGATATTGCGTTCGGTCAGGTCGCTCATCACCGTCCATGGCGACTGTCCGAGCAGGGTGTTGAGCTGCTGGCGGAACTGCTGCTGTTGGTCCAGAAAAGTCTGCATGCTGCGTTCGAGATAGCTGCCCATGAAGCCCTGCAGCGAGTCGCCGTAGAAGCGGATCAGCTGGGACAGCAGGTTGGCGCTCAGGAGCGGTTGCCCGTGCTCCTCGCGCTCGGTGATGATCTGCAGCAGCACCTGCCGGGTCAGGTCTTGGTTGGTCTTGGCGTCGTGGACCTCGAAGATCTCGCTGTCCTGCACTAACTGGCGAATGTCCTCCAGCGTCACGTACGAAGAAATTTCGGTGTCGTAGAGCCGCCGGTTGGGATATTTCTTGATGATGCGCAGACGGGACATCGGAGCCTTTGCGTGCGTGGGACCTGGCCGCGGGAGCGTACCTCAAGCGCGCCCCAGCAAAGCGCGCCGGCGCACTTTGTTGACATGCGCGCCAGCGATCCCGATCAAGTCGATGAGTGGACGGGCGCCCAGGGTCGGTGCGCCCGGCACTTTACCACCCCATGTAGTGACCGCCATTAATCGAAAGATTGGCGCCGGTGATCCATGCAGCCTCGTCCGCGATGAAGAACGAGACCGCATACGCGATCTCGTCGGGCGTGCCGAGGCGCCCGGTCGGGATCTGCGCGACGATCTTGGCGCGCACGTCTTCAGGCACCGCCATCACCATTTCCGTCCCGACATAGCCTGGCGAAACCGTGTTGACGGTGATTCCAAACTTGGCGCTTTCCTGCGCCAGCGAGATGGTGAAGCCATGCATGCCGGCCTTGGAAGCCGCGTAGTTTGCTTGGCCGTACTGGCCCTTCTGGCCGTTGATCGACGAGATCTGCACGATGCGACCCCACATGCGCGCGCGCATGCCTTCGATCACATTGCGTGTCACGTTGTAGCAGCCGGTGAGATTGGTATCGATGACATCCGACCATTGCCCAGCGGACATGCGGTGAAAAGTGGTGTCCCGGGTGATGCCGGCGTTGTTGACCAGGATATCGATGGGTCCCAGCTGGCCTTCGATCTCCTTGACCATGTTCTGGCTGGACGCGAAATCGGCGACATCGCCCGGTACGATCAGGCATTCGATGCCGTCTGCACGCAGCTTTTCCTGCCAAGCGCGGGCCTTGTCCTCGCTCCGATAATTGGTGGCGACACGATGACCGGCCCGGGCCAGGCGCTGGATCATTGCCGTGCCGATCCCGCCAGTACCACCCGTGACCAGCGCTACGCGGCTTGTCATAGTTGCTCTCCTCCCAGAATGGCGCGAATTGTACACAGAGCGCATACATGATCGGCAGGCGCCACTGCACCAATTTGGGTTTGACCGGTTGGCCGATGGGCGTCAGGCCATTCGCATGGCTTCATGGCTCGGCACGCTGACATTCGGCTGCCGCGGAACGCGCGCGATGTTCCACCGATCGGCGGCTGCGCGCAGCCACGCTGACAGCTCGAGCCCGATATCTGGAACCTGCTGGCCGAGCAGCCGGGCGGCCTGGGCCAGGGTCTGCACCGGCGCGCCGACCTGAGCGCCAGGCGCGAGGTTTTGCTTGCTGAGCTTGGCGCCTGTCGCGTCCACCAACAGCGGGATGTGCGCATAGCGCGGGGCCGGCAATCCGAGCACACGCTGCAGATGGACCTGTCGCGCGGTCGAATCCAGGAGGTCGCAACCACGCACGACATCGGTGATCCCTTGGGCTGCATCGTCCACCACGACTGCCAGTTGATAGGCGATCAACCCGTCGCGGCGACGGAGCACGAAATCGCCGACGTCGCGAGCCAGATTCTGCGACTGCGGCCCGCGAATGCGATCTTCGAACTCGATGTCGTGCTCCGGCACGCGCAGACGTATGGCCGCCGGGCGCCGGCCTGAAAGGTGACACGGTCCCCGATGGATGCCGCTCACTGCCAAGAGATCACTGCGACTGCAGCGGCATTCAAACGCTTCGCCGCGGGTCAGCAACTGCTCGATGACCTGCTCATGTAACTCCCGCTGCCGGCTTTGCCAGAGCACCGGCTCGGGCGAGCGCAGTCCGAGCGCGTCGAGATCGCGGAGGATCGCCTGGGCCGCGCCTGCCGGCTCGCGCGGTGGGTCGATGTCTTCCATCCGCACCAGCCAGGTCCCACCTGCATGCTGCGCATCGGCCCAGCTGGCGAAGGCGGCGAGCACCGAGCCCTGGTGCAGCGCTCCGCTCGGAGATGGCGCAAAGCGACCGCGGTAATGCGGGCTCACCCGCGTAACTCGATTGCAAGCCTGTCACATCGGCGCAGGCAAGATCGCGCCGGCTGAGTGTAGGCCGGCGTCGTTCGAAGCCAACGCCACCCGGCCGCAATAACCGGCAGAGCCGGATTTTCTGATTCTGGGTGGAGAGCTTCCATGTCACGCATTCTGCTGTTTCTGGGCACCAATCTGGCAGTCCTGGTGGTGCTCGGCATCGTCATGCGCGTACTCGGGCCGATGTTCGGCATCGATCCGCGCGGCGCAGTCGGCATCCTCATCATGGCCGCGATCATCGGTTTCGTCGGCTCGTTCATCTCGCTGGCGATGTCCAAATCAATGGCCAAGCGCAGTACCGGTGCGATCGTCATCGAATCACCGCGCACGGCCGAGGAACGGTGGTTGCTCGAGACTGTTGGACGCCAGGCCCAAGCCGCCGGAATCCGTACGCCCGAAGTGGCGATCTACAACGCGCCCGACCTCAATGCCTTTGCCACCGGCATGAACCGCAACAAGGCATTGGTCGCGGTGAGCACGGGGCTGATCGCGAACATGTCCCGGGACGAGGTCGAAGCCGTGCTGGCCCATGAGATCAGCCATGTGGCCAATGGCGACATGGTCACGCTCGCGCTGCTCCAGGGCGTGCTCAATACCTTCGTGATCTTCCTCTCGCGCATCCTTGGTCAAGTCATCGACCAGGCCATCTTCCGTCGCGAAGGCGGTAGCCACGGCATTGGCTATTTCATGGTGGTGATGGTGCTCGAAATCCTGTTTGGCGTGCTCGCGACCATCATCGCGATGTGGTTCTCGCGCCAGCGCGAATTTCGTGCCGACGCTGGCGGCGCCACTCTCGCCGGACGCGAAAAGATGATCGGCGCGCTCTCGCGCCTGCAACTCAACCGCAACCAGACCGCACTACCGGAAGAGGTCCAGGCCTTCGGTATTTCCGGCCAGGTAAAAAAGGGACTCAAGGCGCTGTTCATGAGCCACCCGCCGCTGGAAGTGCGCATCCAGGCGCTGCGGGCGGCGGGGTGAGCTTTGGACAGCACAAAAGCATTGCAGGAGCGTTTTAACCACAGATTACGCAGATTTCGCAGATTGGCGCCACGCGAGTGGTTGTTCGAATTCGCTCTTAATCTGCGTCAATCTGCGTAATCTGTGGTTCCAACGCTCTTGCTGCGCCTTTGTGCTTTCCCCCCAAACGTCACGAACCGAAGTCGTAGCTCATCACCTTCTCGGGTTCCTGCAGGAAGTTGCCCTGCACGAAGTTGACGCCGCAGGAGAACAGGATGGACATGCTGGCGGCGTCTTCGACGAATTCGGCCACGGTCATGCGCCCGAGGGTGCGTGCCTGCTCGCACATCTCGCGGATCTTGGCCTGGTTTTCGGCGCTCTTGGGCAGTTCTGCCATGAAGGTTCGATCGAGCTTCACGTAGGCGGCGCCGACGTGCTTGAGCAACTGGAATGAGTTCAAGCCGCTGCCGAACTGCTCGAGCGCGAAGCCGCACTTCAATTGCTCCAGGCCTTTCTGGAAGAACTTGGCCTGCTTGAGATGGGTGACGACCTTGCTTTCAGGCATCTCGAACACCAAGCGATCGCCCGGAACGCGCACATTTTTGAGCTGCTGGGCGAGCCACGGCAGCAATGAGCCGTCGTCGATGGCCTGCGGCGTGAGCTTCACGAAGAAGGTGGTGTTGCGGCCCTGCTTGGTACGCTCCAGCAAGATCCGCAACACGTGTTCGATCACCCAGCGATCGATCTGCGGCAGCAGGCCGAAGCGCGCGGCGATCGGCAGGAACTGCCCGGGCGGGATCTCACCCTTGGCGCCCTGCATGCGCAGCACCACTTCGTAGTACTCGCCTTCGGCGCCCTGGAGGGAAACGATCGGCTGATAGAACAGGATGAAGCCATCTTTCTCGATGGCGTTCTTGATCAGGTCCAGCCACTCGCGATCCTTGGCGGCATCGACCTTTTCCTGCGCTGCAGGGTCAAAGCTCTCGACCTTGTTGCCGCCATCGGTCTGCGCGCGCCGGCAGGCTTCGTTGGCCTTTTCGAGCACGAACTGCGAGCCGGGGATCTTCTCGGTGAGGAGGCAGACGCCGACGCTGACGGTGAGGCTCACCGACTGCTTGCCCACATCGAAGATGCGTTCTTCGAAACGCTTGCGCAGGACTTCTGCAAACTGGATGCAGGTTTCGTGCGTGCGCCCGGTGAGGACGCCGGTAAACGCATGGTCCGCAAAGCGTGCGACCACGTCACCGTCGACCATCAAGGTCTTCAAAAGTTGCCCGACATCACCGAGCAGCAGATCGGCGCCACCGACACCGACCTGGTCGAGCAGCTTGCGGTAGTTGTCGATCTCGACATACATGACCGCTTGGTCAATCTTGCCGCTGGTTGCCGCGGCGACCGCCTTGTCGAGCTCGCCCATGAAGAACTGGCGATTATAGAGGCCGGTGACCAGGTCCTGGCGCTTGAGCGCGTCGAGCTGCTCGGTGAGCTCGGCGCTCACGGTCTGCTGGCGGAACACGATCTGCGTGGCCGGCTCACCCTCGATGCTGGCCTCGGACAGCTCCATCACCGCGTCGAAGGTGCTGCCGTCCGAGCGCTGGGCCTTTACGTTGAGTCGTTCCGGCGGCTTCTCGCCTTTGCTCAGCGTCTTCAGCACGCTGCGCAGCTTCTCAGCGTCTTCGCTGGCAATCAGATCGAGGATGGCCAAGCTCTCGATCTCTTCAAAATCGGCGAAGTCGAAGATTTCGAGGTAAGCGCGATTGGCATAGACGTGCATGCCCTCGTGCACGTAGGCGATCGGGTCGCGCGAGCTGTCGAGCAACGAATGCGCCCGGCGCTCGCTTTCGCGCCAGGAGGCTTCCATGCGCCGCAGGTTTCGGCGCGTCGTCAGGTTTTCAAACTCGCGCAGCACCACCGTCTGCAGGTGATCCGGTACCGTGCGCAGGGCAACATCGCGCGCACCCTCGCGCAGCGCCTTCAGCACGGAGTCCTGGGTCACGCTGTCCACCAGTTGCAAGAGCGAGATGTCCTTGCCGCTGCGGTTGACGATGGTCGCGGTCTCGGTGAGCGTGATGCGCTTGGCCTTGGGGCTCAGCAGCACCACGTCGGTGGTGCCGGACTCGAGCGCAGCTTTCAGCTGCTCGGCATCCTCGACGCGATTGGGGCGCACGGCGATGCCTGCATTGCGCAGCAAGCTGATGACCTGTTCGGCGTCCTCCACCGAATCTTCCACCAGCAGGACGCGCAGGACCTTGTCAGCTTTAGCCATGGGTCTGGCAAGTACCTTGTCGATGAGCGTTGGATTTTGACCGAAAGGCGGTCCGAATTGCCAGAAGAGCGGACGCAAGCGGCATAAAAAATGGCCTGATCGTGATCAGCGGACGCGGCTGGCAGGTTTCGCTCCTGCCGTGATCACAACAGCACGGTCTTCGAAGATTCACCGGGGACCTCGCGCGCCAGGCGCGGGACCAGGTAACCCGGCAACTTTGCCCGCATCTGCGTGACGATTTCGCGCGCAGCGTGCTCGTCGACGGAGAAATGTGCGGCCCCGGCGACCGGATCCAGCAGGTGCAGGTAGTAGGGAAGTATGCCGGCCGCGAGCAGCGCTTCGCTGAGCCTGCCCTGTGCGTCCGCCGAATCATTGATCGAGCGCAGTAACACTGCCTGGTTGAGCACGCTCACGCGTGCGCCACGCAGGCGCTCGATCGCGGCATGCACGGACGCGTCGATCTCCTGCGCATGGTTTGCATGGACCACGAAAACTGTCGGCCATGCCAGACCCTGCAACCATCCGCAAAGCTCGTCGTCGACGCGTTCGGGCAGCACGATCGGCCAGCGCGTGTGCACGCGCAAGCGGCGAATCTGCGGTAAACGCGCCAGCTGATCGGTCAACGCGCGCAGCTTGTGGGTGGCCAGCGATAACGGATCGCCTCCACTCAGGATCACCTCGTGGATATCCGGATCGGCCGCAATCGCGGCCACCACCTCGCGCCATTCATCGACTGCCGCCAGCTCCTCGGCGTAGGGAAAATGGCGGCGAAAGCAGTAGCGACAATGCACCGCGCAGCTGCCCGTGGTCACCAGAAGTACACGGTGCGCGTACTTCTGGATCAGGCCCCGCGCGCGCGTCTGCTTCAGGTCGCTGACGGGATCAGCGACAAAGCCGGCCACCTCGAGGACTTCCGCCGCCTGCGGCAACACCTGCAGGAGCAGCGGGTCACGGCGATCGCCACGGCGCATGCGCGCGGCAAATCCGCGTGGCACCAGCAACGGGAATTGCGCCTGCGCGCCGGCATCGAGATCGAGCTCGGCGCGGGTCAGGCCGAGATGATCGAGCAAGGCGTCGAGATCGCGGAAGGCTTCGCGCAGCGCGCGCTTCCAGGAAGGCGGCTGCGCGGGCAGGGCTGCAGCAGTTATCATTCGGCGGTTAACTTACCCAGTCGCGCAGACAAGCGCGATTAATCCACCTAATGATAGCGGCGCAACTGCGCGGCGTACGCCTGGAGATTCGCATGGCCCTGTATGGCATGAACGATGTTCGCAACGGACTCAAGATCATGATGGACGGAGATCCGTACACCATCGTCGATATCGATTTCATCAAGCCCGGCAAGGGCCAGGCGTTTACGCGCATGCGCATTCGCAATCTCAAGAATGACCGCACCGTGGAGCGCACGCTCAAGGGCAGCGACATGATCGAGGGCGCCGACATCATGGATACGGACATGCAGTTCCTGTACAGCGATGGCGAGTTCTGGCACTTCATGCAATTGGAAAGCTTCGAGCAGTTCCAGGCCGACAAGGCCGCGGCCGGCACCGCAGCGAAGTGGCTGCGGGAGCAGGACATGTGCATCGTGACCCTGTGGAACGGTGCGCCACTGGCGGTCACGCCGCCGAACTTCGTCGAGCTCAAGATCGTCGAATGTGATCCGGGCGTGCGCGGTGATACCGCGCAGGGTGGCGGCAAGCCGGCCAAGCTCGAGACCGGGGCAGTCGTACGCGTGCCGTTGTTCATCGAGAACGGTGAAACCGTCAAGTGCGATACCCGCAGCGGCGAATACGTTTCGCGGGCGAGCAAGTAAGCCCATGCAGGCCGTCGACAAGGTCATCGAAGCGCGCTGGGTGGTGCCGGTGTCGCCGCGTGGCCTGGTGCTGGCGGACCACGCAGTGGTGGTCGACAGCGGGCGCATCCTCGCTGTGCTGCCGCGCACCGAAGTGGACGCGCGCTTTTCCCCGCGCGAGCGCATTTCGCTGCCGACGCACGCGTTGATCCCAGGACTCGTCAACGCTCACTGCCACGCCGCCATGAGCGTCATGCGCGGAATTGCCGATGACCTGCCGCTGATGACCTGGCTGGAGGAACACATCTGGCCGACCGAGAACGCACTGGTCTCGGCCGAGTTCGTGGCCGAAGGGGTCGAGATCGCTGCGGCGGAAATGCTCGCGGGCGGGGTCACCGCGGTCAACGATATGTACTTTTTCCCGGAGGTCGCCATCGAGGTTTATCGGCGCGCCGGGATGCGTGCCGCCGTCGGCCTGATCGTGATGGAATTCCCGACGCCGTATGCGCGCAATGCCGATGAGTACCTGAGCAAGGCGCTGGCACTCGCCGACGCCGTCAAGGGCGACGAGCTGATCCATGTGTGCTTCGCGCCGCACGCGCCGTACACGGTTTCCGACGAGAGCTTCGAGCGGATTCGCATCTACGCCGACCAGCTCAACCTGCGTGTGCATATCCACGTGCATGAGACGGCGTTCGAGGTCGACGAAGCGCGGCGGCTGCACAATGAGCGTCCGCTCGCGCGCCTCAAGCGATTGGGCTTTCTTGGCCCGGAGCTGACCGCAGTGCACATGACCCAGCTCACGCCGGGGGAGATCGAGGATCTCGCCCATCACCGCGTAGTCGTCGTCCATTGCCCGGAAAGCAATCTCAAGCTCGCCAGCGGCTTCTGTCCGGTCGGCGACCTGCTGAAGGCGGGTGTCAGCGTTGCCATCGGCACCGATGGCAGCGCCAGCAACAACGATCTCGATGTCTTCGGCGAAATGCGCACGGCGGCGCTGCTGGCCAAGGGCGTGTCCCAGGACCCGGCGGTGATGGACGCGGCCACCGCGCTCGAAGCGGCGACCTTGGGCGGTGCCCGCGCGATGGGCCTCGAGGACTGCATCGGCACCATCGAGGCCGGCAAGTTTGCAGACTTGGTTGCCGTCGATTTCAACCGGCTGGAGCTGACGCCGGTGTTCAACCCGCTGTCGCACCTGGTCTACGTGGTCTCGCGCCGGGATGTCAGCGATGTCTTCGTGGCGGGCCAGGCGCGCGTGCGCAATGGCGAATTGCTCGGCGTCGACATTGAACGCCTGAAGGCGAATGCGGCGCGCTGGGCGTTGAAAGCCGAGGCCGCGATCGATGCGAGGAAGAGTGCGGCGTGAGCGGCGATTCCTTGCTTTTGGTGGGTCTGCACTGTGTGCGGACGCTTTCCTTTCCGGAAAAAAAAAAGAGTGCGGACACAGTGCAGACCCCCCACAAGCCAAGCGCATGAACGCCAACCCCGACGCCCCGGAGCAGGCCCGCGTCGG
>JANPJV010000147.1:0-29016 GCA_031425695.1 Rhodanobacteraceae bacterium
CCGCCCCCCGGGGCCTACTTGCCGTTCTCCCCCTAACCCCGTCTCGTCGCCGCCGGGGCGGGGAAACTTGACCTACGACAGCGATTCGAGGCCACTCCATGCCAGAGCTCACCCTCGAACCCATGATCGAGCCAACGCCGCCGCCACGCCCGGTGGCGCGCTATACCTCGGTCGCGATTGCGCTGCACTGGCTGATGGCGATCGCGGTGATCGGCATGCTCGGGGTCGGGTTGTGGATGCATGAGCTCAAGAACTCGCCGTTCAAGATCGAGATCTACACCTGGCACAAATGGACGGGCCTGACCATCCTCGTGCTGGCGATCGTGCGCGTGCTCTGGCGGGTGCACCGGCCGCCGCCGCCGCTGCCGCCGATGCCGCGCTGGCAGGAGTTGGCAGCTGACGGTTCACACTATCTGCTGTACGGTCTGCTCTTCGCCATGCCGCTGACCGGATGGCTGATGAATTCGGCCGCGGGATTTCCGCTGACCTGGTTTGGGCTGTTCAAGGTGCCGGCCTTGATCTCGAAGAGCCGCGACGCGTTCGAATTCTGGGAAGAGACGCACGAGATCCTGTCGCGCGTGCTGATCGGGCTCATCTTGCTGCACGTGGCTGCTGCCTTGAAACACTATTGGGTCTATCGCGACGAAGTGCTGACGCGCATGTTGCCCTTGATCCGACCCAGGAGACCGCAATGAGATTCTTGTCGTTGATGTTGATCTGCGCGGTCACGCCGCTGTCGGCCGCGAGCCTCAAGTTCGACGGGTCGAGCAGCGCGCTCGGCTTTACTGGCGACTATGGCGGCGAGCCGGTGCCGGGCAAGTTCAAGACCTTTTCGGGAACGGTCGATCTTGATCTCGCCAAGCCGATGGCTACGCGCTTTTCCACCGAAATCGACGTCGCCAGCCTCGACACCGACTACAGCGATCGCGATGAAACGCTGCGCGGCGAGGAGTTTTTCGATACCGCCAAGTTTCCCAAGGCCAGCTACGTATCGAGTGGGGATTGCACGGCCGCAGGCGGCAAGCTGAGCTGCCCGGGAGCGTTGACGCTGCGCGGCGTCACCAAGCCAGTTGCCCTGGAGATCACGCCATCCGCCGACGGCCGCGTGATCGAAGGCAAGGCCATCCTTGACCGCAGCCAGTTCGGCGTCGGCAGCGGGGATTGGGCCGATCCTGGCACCATCGCGAACGTGGTCACGATCACGTTCAGGCTCAGGCTTTCGTAGGTCATGTTGGCCGCGCGAGCGGCCTACTTGACAGCGCTTGCGAACGAAAAGGCGTCAAGTAGCTCGCTGCGCGAGCAACATGACCACGTCAGCTTCGCAATCCGCAGCGGACCTCAAGGCGCCTCGATCTCATACCCCAGTCCACGCAAGGCCTCGAGATAACCGTCCGGCTTGAGCAGCTCGCGCATCGGCAGCATGGCGAAGGTCGACGCGTTTTTCGCCAGTGCCGCAACGGCAGCGTCGAGCCAAGCCTGGCGAGCGCGTTCTTCCAGGTCGGAAAAGCCGAGTGCGCGGATGGCCGGATTGTCGAGCACCGCATCGACACAGGCAGCACCTGGATCGGTGATCGGCAGCGCCCGCAGCTCGTCGACATCGCCGGTCGCCCACGCATTTGCCCGCAGCTTCATGGTGCTGACATCACTCTCGACGTGTTCGAGCGTCTTGGTGAAACAGGCAATGTCGTCGAGCGACGTCTTGGACAGATCCTTGAGCATGGCGCGCGGGTGCTCGATGGTGATCTTGATGGTCGGGCTCGTCTCCACCAGTTTGTGCTTCTTGGCTGCCTTCAGCACGATCGGCGCGATCTGCGAGCGATCGGCCAGGCCGGCGTCGTCCATCGCCTCCGAATACAGCTTCTGCGCGGCCAGGATGGGTCGGCGGCGGTCGATCGACCAGCTGCGACCGATGTACTTCTTTTTCAATTCCAGCCAACGCGCATACAAGTCCGGCGGCAACACATCGATCAGCCGCTGCTTGTCGGGATTATTGCGTGTGCCGAGCAGCGCCGGCACCAGCAGCATGATGCGAAACATGTTGCGGTCGACACTGACCTGCATGCCGGGCCCGTGCAGCAGCTCCTGTGACTGCGCGACGGTCGCTTCGACTTCCTTCGACAACCAGGTCATTTTCTTCGGCAACGGGCTGAGCGTGCCCAGGATGTACATCACATGGTCGTCGTCCTTCGACACGCGCCAGAGCCCGGGACCGGGCTGCTCGCCGCTGACCACGACCGCATCCATCACCTGCGCCCCGGCGGCGGGTGTCTCCGGTGCCTCCTGTGCCGGCGCAACATTGCAAAACGAGACCAGCAGGGTCGCAACCAGGACCAGGCGCATGCAACAACTCCAGCAGTAAGGATGAGTTGGAGGCTAGTGAGCTGGCGACGAACGGTTGTAAAAAACGTGTAAGCGGTGTGAAGGCCGTTCAGCTGCGGGCGGGACTGCTGCTTCGTGGGTTCGGACCTTGTCCGAACGCTTCTGGGCAGGGTTGAGAAAGAGCGTCCGGACAAGGTCCGGACCCACCAAGATCCGGACCCACAAGCTCACACCAACCCATCACCGCTGGTCGTACTTCTGAAGCTCCCTTCGGTACGCGCTGTTGGGCGTCAAGGTCGGTTCGGCGAGTACACGGGCGCGCTCGATCAGCGGTCGTGCCTCGTCAACCCGGTTGAGACCGACGAGCGTCAGGCCAAGGCCGAGCTCGGCCAAGGCGACGCTGATGCTCGCGGCCGAGTCCTGGCTCGCGAAGGAGGTCAGCGCGGTACGAAATGCAGCTTCCGCTTCCGGCAGGCGATTACTGTCGAGCAAGAGTCCGCCCAGCTTGACTTCGAACAGCGCTCGCATCGGCGGCTGATCCCCGAGCATCGCAATCAGCGCCTGCCAGGACTGCCGGGCGGTCTCGGCGGCGGCAGCGTTCGGCGCGCGCTGGTAGTGGATGGTGTCGAGGTTGGCGCGGGTGATGCGCGTGTCCAGATGGTCAGGACCAAGCTCGGCCATACGCAGTGCGAGCGCGTTCTCCAGCAACGGGATGGCCTCCTCGTAGCGCGACAGTTTCGACAGCAGCACCGCGTAGTTCTGCTCGGCCTTGACCACGCGCAGGCCGTCATCCTTGCCGGCGTGCTTGCGCCGAATCGCGATCGATTCGCGATAGAGCGGTTCGGCCTCCTCGAAGCGCCCGGCGCTTTCGAGCAGGATCGCCAGGTTGTTCAACACGAAGGCGACTCCGACCGACGAATCGCCGCCATTGGCACGATCCAGCTCCAGAGCCTGCCGGTAATAACGCTCTGCCTCCGGGACGTTGCCCTCGTCATGGAAGAGATTCGCCAACTCGTTGGCGCTCAGGCCGATGTCGGGGTGGCGCGGGCCCAATACGCGCACGCGCATTTCCATGACCTTGTTCAAGGTGGCCAACGCCGCCTTGCGGTCGCCCAGATCGCGCTGGGTCCGCCCGATCTGCCCGAGCGTAAACGCGGTCTGCGAGTGCTCCTCTCCAAGCACCTTGCGACGGATCGCGTAGGCGCGCTCGAGCACGCCGAGGGCTTCGCGCGGCTTGCCCGATTCGAGCAGATTCGCCGAGCGCAGTTGCAGGGTCTGGGCGTAGTTCTCGGTGTCGGTTTCACCGATCGCCTCGAAAATCGCGAACACGCGATCGAGCTCTTTTGCTGCCGCCGGTGCATTCCCGCGCTGTTGCAGATGGTTGGCGCGAGCGCGAATCAGCAGGGCCAGTTCGCGCCGGGGAAGTTGCGGATTGCTGTCTGCAAGCCTCTGCGCCTGATCGAGGAAGCCCTGCGCCACATCCATTTCGCCTTTGTCCTCATGGGCGTCAGCCAGCCGGCGCAGGACCCCGAGGCGTCGCGACAACTGCGGCTCAGCGAGCCGTTCGTGCGCACTCAGCGCCCGCTGGAAGAGCCCGATCGCCGGGTCAGTGAGGCCGAGGTTGTCGTACACGCGCCCGAGCGCCTCGTAGAGCTGTGCCTGGGCGCTGGCGTCGGCGCCAGCGAGGCCGTCAATTCGCCGCGCGCCGCTGTCGAGCAGGTCACGCGCAGTAATCGTGTTGCCGCGGTTGACATCGGGGTCGGCCTGCTCGAAGACCGACACCAAGAATTCGGACACCTGCTGCGCGCTTTCCTGCGCCGCCAGTGCGCGATCACGTTCCTGCGCCAGGCGCTCCGCCGACAGGCTGATGTTGGCGGCGATCGCGACCACCGCAGCGAGTGTCAGGCCGCCCGCCGTCCAGGCAAAACGATGGCGCTGCAGATGCTTGTAGAAGCGCTCGCGCGGCGACTCATGGGCGTGCTTGAGCGGAGCGCCGGCCAGATGCGAGGTGAGATCGTCGGCAACCGCCGCGGCTGACTCATAGCGCGCCTGCGGATCGACCTCGAGCATGCGTGCGAGGATGCGCTTCAAGTCGCGCGGAAGGCTCGCATCGATCGCCCGCTCACCCGCCGGCGAACGTCCCGGGCGGCTGCCCGTCAACAGCTCATGCAGGACGATGCCGAAGGCGTAGATATCGGCCGACGTGGTCACTGGCTGGTCCAGCATCTGCTCGGGGCTCGCGTACTCGGGCGTGTACATGCGACTGCGCGTGGTCAGCGCCTGCCCGTTCTGGATCAGCTTGGCGATCCCGAAATCGACCAGCTTGGGTACGTCGTCGGCGGTGACCAGGATGTTGCTGGGCTTGAGGTCGCGATGGACGATCAGGTTGCGGTGCGCATAGGCGACCGCCGAGAGCACCCTGACGCCCAAGCGCACGCGGCTCACCCGGTCGAGATTGCGCGTCTGCGCATGCGCGTCGATAGGCAGCCCGTCGATGTATTCCATCGCCAGGTACGGGGTGCCATCGCGCGCTGTGCCGGCCTCGATGAGGGTCGCGATATGGGGATGATTGAGCGCCGCCAGGATCCGCCGTTCGGCGTAGAAATGCGCCAGCGTTTCCGGCGACAGCGTGGTGCCGGCGAGCACCTTGAGCGCGACCCGCTGCACGGTTTCGGCCATGCTGCGCTCGGCGAGATAAACCACGCCCATGCCGCCGCGGCCGAGCACGCTCAAGATTCGGAAGCCGGCAATTTCCACCGGCAGCGGAGCGCCGCCATGCTCGATCAGGCGCTCGAGCGTGTTCTCGAGATCGTTGATCGTCGACTGCGAGAACAACCCCGCCAGCTCCTTGGCCAGCTCCGGGTCATCCTGCGCCAGCGCGCCAATGCGCGAGCGCCGCGAATCTTCGGTCAAAAGCTGCAGTTCGCCGAACCAGCGCTGCAAGCGTTCGGTCGTGTCGCCTACAGTTTTTTGCTCCGACACGTGCGGGCTCGCCCCGGAAAGCGGTTGCTGGTTCCTGGTTGCTGGTTCTTGGAAAAAGCAAACGGCAGCAGTACAAGCTCACTCTACGACCAACAACCAGCAACCAACAACCAACTTCACCGCTCGCCCAGCAACCCGAGCATGAATGCATAGTCCTCGGCGGTTTCCTCCAGGCGGTTGAAGCGCCCCGAGCGGCCGCCGTGGCCGGCTTCCATGTTGACCTTGAACAGCAGCGGATTGGCGTCAGTCTTGAGCTCGCGCAGGCGGGCAACCCACTTGGCGGGCTCGAAGTACTGGACCTGGCTGTCGTGCAGGCCGGTGGTTACCAGCATGGCGGGATAGGCCTGTGCACGCACCTGGTCGTACGGCGAGTAGGACAGCATGTAGGCGTGGTACTCGGCGTCCTTGGGATTGCCCCATTCGTCGAATTCGCCGGTGGTGAGCGGGATCGTCTCGTCGAGCATGGTGCTGATCACGTCGACGAAAGGCACGTGGGCGATGACGCCGCGATAGCGATCTGGGGCCTGGTTGACCACTGCACCCATGAGCAGTCCGCCGGCACTGCCGCCCATCGCAAAGACCTTGTCCTTGGCCGCGTAGCCTTCCTTGACCAGAAAATCGGTGACGTCGACGAAGTCGTTGAAGGTGTTCTTTTTCTTGAGCAGCTTGCCGTCCTCGTACCACTGCCGGCCCATCTCCTGGCCACCACGAATGGCGGCGATCGCATAGACGAAGCCGCGATCGAGCAGCGAGATGACGTTGCCGTTGAAGGCCGGATCAGCGCTCGCGCCGTAGGAGCCGTAGGCGTACTGGTAAAGCGGGGCGGTGCCGTCGCGCGGAGTCCCTTTTCGATAGGCCAGCCACACTGGCACCTGCGCACCGTCGCGCGCCGTCGCGAAGCGAAACTCGCTCGTGTAGTTGGCCGCATCGTACCCACCGAGCACCGGCTCGCGCTTGAGCAGCTTGCGCTCGCCGGTTGCGAAATCGAGCTCGTACACGCTGGGCGGTGTAGTCATCGAGGTGTAGCCATAGCGCAACTTGCCGCTGGCGAGGTCAGGTGTCGACTGCAGTTGCATCACATAGGCAGCATCCGCCTGATCGAGCAGCTCGCTCTTGGCGCCGTCGAGCGGCACCAGGCGGATCTTGCGCAAGCCGCCGGAGCGCTCGTTGACGGCAACGCGGCCCGCGAACACTTCATAGCCCTGGATGAATGCGTCGTCGCGGTGGGCGAGCAGTGGCTTGAAGCTCGCCGGATCTCCCGGGACCTTCACTGGCGCCGTCAATAGCTGGAAATTGGGCGCGCCCTTGTTGCTCTTGATGACGAAGCGGTCGCCGGCATCGTCGACCTCGTATTCATGACCGCGCTCGCGCGGCAGGTACACCTGGAAGTTGGCCCGCGGATCAGCCGCCGAGCCCAAACGCAATTCCGTTGTCAGCGTACTGCCGACGTAGATCATGATGTAGCGGTCGGACTTGCTGCGCTGCACGCCGACGCCGAAGGTGTTGTCCTTCTCCTCGTAGACGAGCTCTGCCTGCGCGTACGGGCGGCCGAGCACATGGCGCTTGATCTGGTACGGCAGCAAGGTCGTCTTGTCCTCCTCCACCACGTAGACCGTGCGGTTGTCGTCGGCGAAGACGATGGCGGGGCCGACCGCCGGAATCTCGTCCGCGAGCCATTGACCGCTGGCCAGGTCCTTGAAACGGACCGTGTATTCGCGTCGGCCGACGATGTCCTCGGCAACCCCGAGGATGCGGCCGTCCTCACTCACCGCAGTGTTGGCGAGCTGGTAGAAGTTGTGGCCGACGGCGCGCTCGTTGCCATCGATCAGGATCTCTTCCGGGGCATCCATGGAGCCCTTGCGGCGCGCCTCGATCGGATATTGCCGACCGTTCTCGAAGCGCGTGTAGTACCACCAGCCGTCTTCGAACACGGGCACCGAGGAATCGTCCTCCTTGACCCGCGCGCGGAGCTCGGCGGTGAGACGCTGCTGCAGCGGCCGCAAGGGCGCGAAGCCGGCCTCGAAGTAGGCGTGCTCGGCGCGCAGGTGATCGAGCACCGCGGGCTGGGTGCGGGTGTCGTCGCGCATCCAGAAGTAGGGATCGTTGCGCTCGTTGCCGTGTTCGGTCATGCGGTGATCGATGCGCTTGGCGACGGGCGGCGCCAGTGCCGGTAACGGCAGTCCCGGGGCGGCCAATGCCGGCGCCGGCGCTGCGCGCTCGGGCGTCTGCAAGCAGGCACTGAGACCCAAGGACAACACACCGACGAGCCACAGCGGCGAATGCCGTAATCCATCCATGCCAGCCATTCGCAACTCCTTGGATAACTATTCAAGCCGCACCATAGCGTGTGTCGCCACGCCGTTGGCGGATCAGGCGCTGGTGCGAGCACCCCGCGCGCGGCAGCATCAGCGTTCGCATATCCAGGAGGAGCACTTGATGCAACATCCGCTGCTGGCCACCGTCGTCGTGCTGGTCGCCTGGTCACTGGTGATCTGGGGATGGATGTACGCAACTCGCATCCCGGCCATCCGTGCCGCGCGCATGCGCCTCGATCGCAACGCCCCACGCGGCGAGCAGATGAGCACGCTGCCGCCGTCGGTGCGCTGGAAGGCCGACAACTACAATCACTTGATGGAGCAGCCGACGATTTTCTACCCGATCGTGCTCGCGCTGGTGACCTTGAGCGACCACAGTACCTCGACGCTGGTACTGGCCTGGAGCTACGTGCTGCTGCGCATCGTCCACAGCCTCTGGCAGGCCTTGAGCAACAAGATCCTCGTGCGCTTCGCACTGTTCTCGCTGTCTACCATCCCGCTGATCGGGTTGACGGTGAAGGCGGCGCTGCTGGTGATCTAAAGAGGGCGCAGTTGGTACCCCGCGCGGACCTGCAGAAGTAAACGTGGGTCATGTTGTCCGCGCCAGCGGACTACCTGACATGGCCTGCAGGCGAGCGCGTCAAGTAGCCCGCGTCCGCGGGCAACATGAACTACGAAATCGCGCCGTCGAGAATCACAACCGCGCCAGGATCAGCCGCACGCTCGCTGCCGTGTCGTCCGGGATCTCGGCAAGGTCGCGCAGCGCTGCGGTGACTGCCGGCCTGGGCGGATCGGCGTCCCAACACAAACTGTCGGCCACCCCCACGCGCAGGCGCGCATCGGCATGCGTCAGGAGCGGTACGAGCCGCGCGCGTTCGCCATCGGTGAGCCACGCCACGCGGCGGCCCAAACCATCGAGACGCGGGCCGAACCGCAGCGGATCGCCGGACATGAGATCGGCCATTCCCACCCGCAGAAATTCGTTGGCCATCAGAATCCAGCGCGCCGAGCGCGAATCGACCGTGACCAGGGCAGTCACCACCGACTCCGGTGCGCTGCGCCAGCGACTTCTCCGATGCAGCATTTCTGCCGCGAGCTTGGCGGCGTCGGGATTCGCATGCTCGAGCAGGCGCCGCAGAGTCTCCCAATCAGCTTCCTCGCAGGCGATATCGGCGAGGTTGCGTGCGGCTTCCTGCGCCTGCCAGGCACTGCCGTGGGCGAGCTGCGCAGTCCACTCACCCAACTGGCGCTCGCGCCCTGCCAGCATCGTTGCGCGCTCTTCGGCATCGACCAACGCAAGCGCATCGAGCCACGACAGCTGCGCGAGGCTCTCGTTGAGATGCATGCCATCGCGGCTGCGGTTGAATGCGTGGATCGCGGCACACTCGGGGCAGCGACAAAGGAAGTCTTCGACATCCTCGTCGGGTGGCGCCGGCCGCAACAGCTTGCGCGCGAGCCACACGCGATCGCCGCCCCAGCTGCGCTGCAGCTGTGCGCAGCGGGAGCAATCCGAATAGATCTGGCTCACGCGGATGCGGCGCAAGCGCCAGCTTTCACGAGCGCGCGCCTGCCCGCGCCTCGGGCGTGACGCGGGCGAAGCGCAGGGTGAAGCGCGTGCCCTGTCCGGGGGCGGTGTCGAGTTCGATATCCCCGGCGAGAAGCTGTGTCACCAGGTTGTGCACGATGTGCAGGCCGAGGCCAGAGCCGCCACCACTGCGGCGCGTGGTGAAAAAGGGGTCGAACGCACGCAGCGCAGTTTCCGCATCCATGCCGCGACCGTCGTCGCTGAACACCAACTCGAGCAGTTCGCCCTCGGCGCGCGCCCGGATCAGCATGGTGCCCGGCCGCTCGCCTTCGAACGCATGCAGCAGTGCGTTGTTGACCAGGTTGGTGAGGATCTGGAACAGCGCGCCGGGATAGGAATCGAGCTCGACCTCATCGCTGCACTCGATCACCAGTTGATGGCGGGTGCGCCGCAAGGTCGGCGTCAGCGTTGTCTGCACTTCGTTCAAGAAGGCCTTGAGCGCGAACTGGCGGCGCTGGTCACTCGACTGGTCGACCGAGACCTGCTTGAAGCTCGCAATCAGCGTGCCCGCCTGCAGCAAGCTGGTCAGGATCAGGCGCGAAGACTCCGCGACCTCGAGCTTCCAGCGGTTGAGATCCGTGGCACTCAGGCGGTCGTTGGTGAGCTTGCCGGCGCCTTCGCGCGCAAGCTCCTCGAGGTGCGATGCGGCCGTGATTGCGATCCCAACCGGCGTATTGATCTCGTGGGCGACGCCGGCGACGAGTTGGCCCAGCGAGGCCATTTTTTCTGCCGCAACCAGTTGCCGCTGGGTGCCCTTGAGCTCGGCCAGTGCGCCTTCGGCCTTGACTTTGGCCTGGGAGAGCTCGCTGGTGCGCCGCTCCACCAGCGCCTCCAGATCGTGGGCACGCCGGCGCATCTGCAGTGTGCGCAGGCGGACGCCGCCGTACCCGCTGAGGAGCAGGCCGAGCAGGGCCAATCCCAGCGCCATCGGTGTCTGCCACCAGGTCGGGATTACCGTAACCGGCAGCACGAGCGGGGTAACGCCCCAGGGGCCATTGCGCGCACGCGCACGCACCTCTAGCCGATAGTCGCCTGGCCACAGGTTGTGATAACTGGCGATGCGCTGCGCAGCGTCAGTCTCGATCCAGTCCTCGTCGAGGCCCACCAGGCGGAAGGCATAACGCACGCTGTCGGGCGCCGAGTAATCGAGCGCGGCAAATTCGACGTTCAGCCGGCGCTGACCGGGCCGCAGCTCGATGCCGCCCGTCAACCCCCCATGCGGCAGCACCTGGCCGTCGACCTCGACCGAGGTCACCAGCAGCGGCGGCGAGAAGCGCCAGGGCATGAAGCGCTCGGGGTCGATGATCAACAGGCCGCGGGTACCGCCGAAGAACAACAGGCCATCCGGCGAAATGCTGCCGGAGCCGGTTTCGACGCTGCCGATATCGACCCCGTCGGCAACCCCAACCGGCTCCACCTGGCGGCTCACCGGATCGATCAGCGCGCGTGCGCTCCACAGGCGTCCGCGCGCGTCCGGCAGCAACTGCTGCCCGAAGCCGGCCGGCTGCGGGCCGAGCGTCGCCCCGAAATCCTCGAACACCGGTTGTCCCTGGGCCCAGTGCACCAGCCGCCCGATACCGCGCGGCCCGATCGCATACAGCTGGTCGGCGGCTTGCAGGTGCAGATCGGTGATTGCCCGCAGCGCCACCTCGGCGCTCTCCACGCGCACCGGGAACTGAGCGCCAGCGGGCAGCCGCACCAGCATGTTCGGCGTACCGATCCAGACCTGGCCGGCGGCATCTTCTGCAAGGCTCCAGATCGGATCAGTGAAAGCGCGCTCGGCGGAGAGGCGCACGCTGCGTATGGCACCACTGCGCGGATCCAGGATCTGCAGGCCGGCCTGGGTGCCAATCACGAGCAGGCCGCCGCGAATCGGCAGCAGGGCGCGGATCGGACCGCCGCTGATCCCCGGAACTGGTTCGGAAAAGCTCGATGTGGCGGGGGTGTAGCGCTGCAGCCCGGCTTGTTGGGTGCCGACCCAGATGCTGCCCTCGGCGTCGCGTACCAGCGCGCGGATGGTGCCGTCGCGCAGGCTGCCAGGCGTGCTCGGATGCGCCCGATGGCCAGCGATCACGCCCCGGTCGAGATCGACGATGTCGATGCCGTTGCCCCCGGTGCCGACCATCAGGGTGCGTGCATCGATCGGCAGCGTGCTCAGCACACTGCCGATGCTGAGCCCGTTCGGTTGCTGCGCACTGTGGCGCAGGGTGCGGAAGGCGGCGCCATTGCCCGGATTGTGGCGTTGCAGTCCGGATCCCCAGGTACCTACCCAGACCAATCCTGCGCGATCCTGGAACGGCGCCGTCAAGCGGTCGAGCGCCAGTCCCCCGGGAATGGAAAGATCGCTCTTGATGCGCTGGACGACTGCCAGCGTGGCGGCGTCGATTACATCGATGCCGCCGCCGTAGGTGTGCACCCAGATCCGCCCCGGGCGCGGCTCGACGAAGCCGGAGACCCACGGATGACTGAGCGCGTTCGCCGCGTCCAGGCGACGCAGCTGCCCCGACGACGGATCGAGCACGGCGGCCCCATGTGATTGCGTGCCGATCCAGATACGGCCGTCGTGGCCCTCGAGCAGCGCATAGACATAGTGGCCATCGAGGCTGTCCGGCGCAGCCGGGTCGGAGGCGATGCGCTCGAAGACCTGGGAGCCCGCGCGGCGCCGCTGCAGACCGTTGCCGGTGCCGATCCAAAGGTCGCCGTTGCGAGCGCGCACCAGGCAGCGCACGATCTCGTGCTGCAACGCGCCCGGCTTCCCAATCTCCGGCGGGAACCCCTCGAAGCGCTGGGCGGCGCGATTCCAGCGCGCCATGCCGAGATTGCCGAAGCCGACCCAGACGTCACCGTCGCTGCCTTCCGCGAGCGCCAGCGTGGCGACACTGGGCAGTGAGCTGGCGTCGCCCGGACGCGGCCGGTGATTGGTGAAGCGGTCGGTACGCGGATCGTAGACCGATAGCCCGGCGCCCTGCGTCGCCACCCACAGGGTGCCATCCGAATGCGGCAGCAGCGCGCGGACATAGTCGTCCCCGATCGTCGTGGGATCGTTCGCGCGGTTGCGGAACACCCGGAAGCGATGGCCGTCGTGGCTGTACAGGCCTTCCGGCGTGCCGAACCAGAGCAGGCCGCGGTTGTCCTGGGAAATGATGGTGATGACGCCGTTGCCGACGTTCGCGGTGCCCGCGATCGACTCGAAATACGGCTGCCCGAGCGTGTCGGCGCGGACCTGCCCGGCGCTTGCGAGTGCGCAGAGCCAAAAGCCGAGAATCAGTCGAAAGGCTGCTGCCAAGGTACCACCGTGTCGGCCGTGAGGAGCGCAGATCGCGAGTTGCGCCCGCAGAGCCCACTATCTGCCGCAGAATCCGGCGCCGCAAGACGCAATGACCGGCGCATGCTGCGGCAACGGAACTTTGCGACAAAAGATTCCCATGGCCAGCTTGCCTATTTCTCGGCTTCTATGGGTTTCTCGGCAAGGCCTGTTTCTTCAGCATTCCTTTGCGCGGCATGGTCGCCGCGAGCCTGCTCTAGCTGGCGGCACTGGCATCGAGCTGGTGGGCGCTGCCCGGCGGTATCAGCGGGCTGCCTTGTGCTTCAACACCAGCGCCACGCCGCCCAGGATGGCCATCGCAGCCACGCCGAGCCGCGCGCCGGGCAGCTCGCCCAACAGGAGCACTCCGCCGACTGCCGTCAGCAGCGGCACACAGAGCTGCACGGTCGCCGCTGCGCTTGCCCGCAACTGCGGCAGCACGCGATACCAGACCGCGTAGCCGAGCCCGGACGCGAGGGCGCCGGACGCAATCGCGCAGGCACCGCCAACTGCGCTCACTGCCACCTGGTCTCGCAGGAGCAAATTCAGCGCCAGCGCCAACGGGACCGCCCGCATGAAGTTGCCAGCCGTCACCCGCACCGGATCGCCCGCTCCGCGCCCTCGCAGCGAGTACACGCCCCAGGCGACGCCGGCAATCAACATCCACAGGGCAGCGTTCAAAGGCGGCGCCGACAGCCCCGGCAACAGCAAGCCGACCAGCCCGGCCACCGCCGTCCCCACGCCGAGCCGTTGTGGCCAGCTAAGGCGTTCGCCGCTCGCCAGCCCGTAACCGATCATGGTGACCTGCACCGCGCCAAACAAAAGCAACGCGCCCGTGGCCGCTGTCAGCTTGAGGTACGCGTGTGAAAACGCCGCCGCGTAGGCGAACAGAGCCAGCGCCGAGCCCCAGTTGCCGGACTGGCGATCCGTTGGGCCGCGCGTCCGCACCAGGCACCACAACACCAGCGCCCCGCTTGCAAGCCGCACCGTTGTAAAGCTCGCCGGATCCATCCCGGTCCGGTCGAGCGCGATCCGGCAAAGAAGCGAGTTGCCTGCGAAAGCGAGCATTGCCAGCGCGGTCAACAGGAAGATCTGGGAAAAGGGCACGCGGCATTGTGCCAGCGTGCTGGGCGCACCGGCGCGCCGGCGAGCCCGCGGCGGCAAAGATTCTTGATGCTGCGGGGTACGAGCGACGCTGACCAGGATTGCTGCTGGTCACTGCATGCGCTGGCAATGGCGAGCCTGGGAATCCGATCAGCTTCCTGCTGGGTGAGATTCGGGTATTTTCGAAAGGCGCATATCGGGTGTACGCAATCGTCTGCCGCGTACGAGCACAGACGTCTGGACGACGGGGGTAATTCCGCCACGAGCCGGCCGCATGCCTGACCACGACCTGGAGTCGCCTTGCCCATTCCCTTGCTCGACTGCATCGGCAACACACCGCTGATCGAACTGCGCGCTGCTTCCGAGCGCACCGGCTGTCGCATCCTGGGGAAGGCCGAGTTCATGAATCCTGGCGGTTCGGTCAAGGACCGGGCGGCGAAATACATGCTGCTAGACGCGCTGCGGCGCGGCGTGATCCGCACAGGCGGGATTGTCGTCGAAGGCACCGCGGGCAACACCGGCATCGGGCTGACGCTGGCGGGCAACGCGCTTGGCCTGCGCACCATCATCGTGATTCCGAACACGCAGGCGTCGGAGAAGTTGGCGGCACTGCGCGGAATGGGCGCCGACCTGCGGCCGGTCCCGGCGGTCCCGTTCAAGAATCCGGACAACTACGTGCACCAGGCGCGGCGCCTGGCAGCCGATCTCGAGGGTCAACCGGACGGCGTCTTCTATGCCAACCAATGGGATAACCTGGCCAATCGCGAGGCCCATATCGACGGTACCGGTCCGGAGATCTGGGCGCAGACAGAGGGCCAGGTCGACGCCTTCATCGCCGCGGTCGGCACCGGAGGCACGCTTTCCGGCGTCTCGGAATACTTAAAGCGGCGAAAGGCGAGCGTGGTTACGGCCGTTGCCGATCCGGACGGCGCCGGCATCTACCATTGGGTCAAGCACGGGTAGATTGCGTCGTCCGGAAGCTCCATCACCGAGGGCATCGGCCAGAACCGCATCACCGGCAACCTGGAGGGCGCGCGCATCGACGACGCCTTCAATATCCCGGATCGCGAATGGCTTCCGGTGCTCTGGGAACTGATCGGCAAGGAAGGCGTGTACGTGGGGACCTCGAGCGGCATCAACGTCGCTGGTGCCATCCGCCTAGCGCGGCAACTGGGTCCGGGCCACACCATCGTCACCCTGCTGTGCGATTCGGCCAGCCGTTACGATTCCAAGCTGTTTGATCCTGCATTTCTCGCGGCGCGCAACCTGCCGTCGCCGCCGTGGTGGCCGGCCGGCTGATGCCACCGCCATGCTGCGGTGTCGCTGTATAGACGTCTAGACGTCCAGACGGCGATAGCGCGATCGCCCGATCATGTCGTCGCTATCGGCGCCGCCGCAGCACCGATGCCGGCAACGCGTCAACAGCGCCATCGCCTTCGAGAACTGGTGGTGCGCGACCTTGGCATATGGGCTTTCCAAGCGCGGCGACTTCCACGCACGCATTGGCGCGGTTTGGGCGCATGCAACGCACTGGAAGAGCACGGCCATGCGCGCACGGTCATCGTCGACCATGGCAGCGCGCGCAGACTGAGCGCAATGGCGCACGCTGGGTCAGCGTGGTGCTGGCAGACAAGCGCTCGCTGCCGGGTCCTGCCACGCGCCGGATCAGCAAAAATACGCTCGGCGCAACTTGGCCGAGGCCGCATTGCGCTTCGACCACCGCTTTGACCTCAAGGTCCTGGGCCGCGCCTCACCGGCGCGGCGGCTTCACGGCACCGCACAGCCGCCAATCGCGAGGGTTTCGTAGCCATTGCAGAACAGGCGGTCGCCGACGACGACGAGAGCGGCCTGGGTCAGCGGATGGGGTTGACCATTGCTGCCGGTGTACGGTCCGCGCAGTTCGTCGATCAGCGGGTTCTCAGGGTCGATGTTCGGGTTCACGTCGGGATCGAAATGCGCCGTCAGTGTGCGTGTCTGGCCAATTGTGAGCGGCGCCGCGGTCGCAGGCAGCGTGCAACTGGCAACAGCAATACCCGTGGTCGCAGTCGGGACGAGTTGGGCCGAACACGTCGAATCAGATTGCCCTGCGCCCGAGCTTCGGAACTTGACGCGACCGTAGGCGAAGTCCGGATAGGCGGCACCCGGCGGATAAACGAGGGACACCTGGGCGCTGGCTGTGTAGGCGCCGCGGTCGGGATAGCGCGAGTTGGCGTTTACGAGCAGGCTCAGCGACACCGGAAACAAGCTGAACATGCTGGTCTGCGGCGCAGCTTCGCTGGTCGTAGCCGTCGCCATGACGCGTGTCCTCGCGGTCCAGACATGATCCCCGGGCACGATAAGATCGACCGTCTTCGGCTGTTGCGCGTCGGCGGCCAGGTACAGGTCCTGGCCGAGCAGCACTTCGCCGTCGTCGCTGTCGCCCAGATAGAACTCGATACGCAGCGGATAGGCGCTGTTGGCGGTCGTAGAGTCCACGCGATAGGTCACGCTGAGACTGTTTCCGGCGCGCACCACCTGACGGATCTCCGGATAATTCTGTAACGACAGCTGCGGCGCCTGATCGGCATCGCCCGCGTCATTCAGTTCGGTGTTCGTGGGCGGCGAGAACAGCCAGATCGGCCGACCTCGACTACCGACAAATCGATTGCCGCGAATCGGGTTGCGACCCTGTCGACTCATGACGCCGCCTTGGACCAGGTTCGCGGTCCCCGGCGTGTCTCCGCCAAAGATTATTCCGCCCAGATTGAGCTCCACGCGGAAACTTGGCGACAAGGGAGTGCCATCCGCGGCAAGGTAGAACCAGTTGCCGAACACCTGCATGCGCGGCGCCGACAGGAAATCGTTGACCTTGCCATCGGCATAGAAGCCGGTCGCGATCAGGTTGCGCGCGTTCGCTTCGGTACCGCCAATCTGAAGGCTCGACTGCACATTTGCCGAGTTGAAGAAGATCTCCTTCTCGGCGACGAAGTTGCCGACGACCGGAATGCCGCTGCCATCCTGCGTCAGTCCAAACAGATTGCCTTGCACGGTCGCAACCAGCGCGTCAGCGGCTTCCCCGATTATCACGTAGCCATCGGGCACCCAGTTGCGCTGCGCCGGCAGCAGGCCGCCGAAACGAAGTTGATCCACACCCATTGCCATCGTGCCCGAGTTTTCACGGCGATAACTGCTCGCGTTTTCTGCCTTTCCGAGTCGGCTACCGCCAAAGGCGCAGCCCTCGATCACGATCGACTTCCCACTCGGCGCACTCGGCGAAAGCGCCACGTGGTTGTCGACAAACTTCAGGCCGCGCAGCAAGGTGCTCGCGTAAATCTTCAGTCCGGCGCCACCGCTGAAGTAGCTCGTCCGATTGCCACCGAGCTCGATCGACCACTGGCCATTGAGTCCGCCATCGGCGGCGCCGATCGTATTCGCAACGTGGCCTGGCTGCGTCGTACCGTCGATGATCAGCGGTTGCGTCACGGCCAGTGGCGGCACTGAAACCAGACTCAGAAAACAGGCTGCAACGCCACATCACAACCCGCTTGGGCAAACGGAATGGCAAACGCGATGGTGTCTTGTCCGGCATCCTGATTGGCGAGCGACAACGCGCCGGCAAAGGAGCAGTCCGCCGGCGCTGCGGTACACGCATTCAGCGCGGGAGATGGGGTGGTTGTGTCAACCAGGAACGTCGTCGCATGCGCGGAAAACGCGAACAACAGGAACGGCACCAAGGCAATTCTGGACATCGGTCATCCCTGCAGAGCCGAACAGGATAACCTGATTAGGGTCGAACCTCAGTCCTCTCAATCCGTGAGACTGAGCGCGCTGTGGGCCGGCAATCGCCGCGGTTTGGCGCGCTGAAGAGACGCGAATTGGTGGTGCAGCGCAGCCCACGGGACAAACAGTGAGGTTTGGGCTGGTGAGAACGGGTGCGGGTATCATCCGACGATCGCCGAAAAGCACTGCAGACAGCTCTTGCATGTGAAATACCGGGAACTCCAGGCGAGTCTTGACTTGCATTTTTGCCACATACAGCAAACAATGCCCATCAAGTCCGAAATCTTGCCGTATATAGCAAATGCAGACCCTCCAGGAATTGGGCGCTTCCGTCGCGGAAAGGCGCCGTGCACTCGGCCTGCAGCAAGGTGAAGTGGCAGCGCGTACGGGCTTGAGCCAAGCGTCGCTGTCGCGTTTCGAGCGCGGCAAAGTCGCCGAATTCGGATCCCGAAAGCTGTTGTCCGTGCTCGCGGTGCTCGGCATGGAATTGAGCTTGGCCGAAATCGGCGCAGCGGGCTCCCTCGATGAACTGCGGCGCGAACGGAGTGGCGCGTGAGCTTGTCGGTCTATGTGCAGGGCCGCGAAGTCGCCAGTCTGCAGGCCATCGGCGACTTCAAGAGCTCGTTGATCTACCACGAAGCCACCGCCCTCGACGACTTCGTGTCGCTGACCATGCGAGTACGGCGCGACCCCTACCTTTGGGACGACGTTCTCCACCCGATCTTCCAGATGAATCTGCCGGAAGGCTATCTGCTGCAGGTGTTGCAGGAGCAGTTTGGCCCGCACATTGGCGCCAGTCCGATGGCGCTGCTGTCGGTCATCGGGCGCAACATGATCGGGCGCGTCCAGGTTGCACCGCCTGGCGCGAAAGTCGACCAACCACCACAGCCGGTCGACGTCGCGGCGCTGCTGCAGGGCGACAATTCCGAAGAGGCTTTTGCCGAGTTGGTTCGCCAGCACGCCACCAGCGGCGTGTCCGGTGTGGTGCCGAAATTTCTCGACAGCAGTGACCAGGCGATCACCGCACCTCGCTTCAAGAAGTCCACGCTGTTTACCCACCGGCACATCATCAAAGGCTCATCCAGGCTGCTGCCCTTCGTGTCGCTCAATGAGCATCTGTGCATGCAGGTGGTGCGCCGCGTGATGCCGGCCGCGGTCACCGAGGTGTCGCAGGATGGCCAGGCGCTGGTCGTTCACCGCTTCGATGTCGATGCACAAGGCGCCCGCTATTGGGGCCTGGAAGATTTCTGCGCGCTGCTCGGAATGCGCCCTACGGCGAAGTACGAGACGACGTGGGAACGCGTCGCCAAAGCCGTGCGCGATCATGTGCCGATCAGTCAGCGGCCTCAGACCCTGCGCCAGATGGCGACGCTGTTGCTGTTGACCTACGCACTACGCAATGCCGACTGCCACGCCAAGAATCTGGCGCTGCGCTACACCAACCAAGTCGACGTGCACCTGGCACCGGCGTTTGACGTGATCACCACGGCAGCTTATCCGACCTATCAGAACAACCCGCCCGGTATCGCATTCATGGGCAAGAAGACGTGGGCCCCAGGCAAGCACCTGGGCACCTTCATCACCGCAACCTTTGGCGTGCCTCTGCGTGATCAAATCAACCTCATCAGTCAGATTGCCGGTGCGATGTCCGACATCGCCCCCCAGGTTCGCGATGCAATGAGCATGCATGCTGGCTTTCACGAGATCGGGAAGCGGATGCTGCTCGCCTGGCGCCAGGGCATCGACGGTCTTCACGACCGGCGCGTCTATTCCTTGCCCGCTCCCGACCTGAACACCGCCTTCGACGGCATCTCTGACCCGTCGCCGGTCAAGCCGGAACGAGTGGTCGTTGGTCGCTCCGACTTGCTGGGACGGCGCAAGTAGTGCGGCCAGTCGCGATTCCATTTGGTACCATGGACTAGACTAATCGAACTTAGGTCATTGAGGCGCCATGCACACCGTCAACATCCACGAAGCCAAGACCCACTTGTCGCGCCTGATTGAACAGGCAGCCAAGGGCGAGTCTTTCGTCATCGCTAAGGCCGGCAAGCCCTTGGTCAAGGTGTCCGCATTAGACGCGCCGACATCCAAGCAGGTCAGGCGGCTGGGTTTTCTGGCAGGTCAAATCAAGGTACCGGACGACTTCGATCGGATGGGTGCTGAAGCCATCGAAGAGATGATTGGCGACGCAGCATGAAGCTGCTGCTCGATAGCCACTTGTTGCTGTGGGCGGCGGGTTCGCCGGATCGGTTGCCCGAAGCGGCGCGGTCGCTGTTCGAGGACCCGGACAACGAGCTGCTGTTCAGCGCAGCGAGTCTCTGGGAGATCGCGATAAAGCGCGGGCTCGGGCGCAGCGATTTCCAGGTCGATGCTCGCGTTCTGCGTAGAGGACTGCTGGACAACGGTTACGGCGAACTACCGGTCACCAGCGAGCACGCCGTCGCAATCGACGCACTTCCATCGATCCACCGAGACCCTTTCGATCGGATTCTGGTTGCCCAAGCCCAGGTCGAGGGAATCACCCTGGTCACGGCTGACGAAACCGTCGCAAAATACGCTGGGCCAATCCGGAAAGTCTAAGGTCCCGACCTTGGTGGCTAGCGAATGTTGCAGGATGCTCCTTCGTCGGTCGACACGGCCCAACCCCATTGTCCGGACGTCGCATTGGATTGCTGACAGGGGCGGTGTCCTGTCGAGATGCAACAGCCGGCCCGCACTGATGCGCGTGCTCACTGTGTCGCGCGTCGGCGATGCAGCGCCGTAAGTAGTTGTTTGTGCCCAAGTGTGAGCGGACGCTGTTCGGTAGTTGCAACTAATCTGAGCTGATAGCGGCTGGTCGCCAGCGGTCGAATACCCAACGGCTTCGACAATCGGCTCACGTCGGTGTCCACGCTCCTGGCACATGAAAACCATGTCCACGCGCTGGACCCGCAGGAACCCGCAGCCGTGCGCAGCGGTTGCGCTTTCTGGCTGGCGGGGAGAGTCGGTTGGAAACGCGAATTGGTGGGCCCACCAGGATTCGAACCTGGAACCAAGAGATTATGAGTCCCGTTAGAGCGCTCCTGGGGACTGGCGAGACCCCGAAATGACCATCGCAACCTATTGTAGTTACTGACATTGAAGTTTCATGTTGTCCCCTGACATCCATGCCTGTACCATCTGATTTGGTCGTCAATTTGGTCATTGGTCATGGCGAAGGCAAGTATCAAACCGATTCACAGCGCGCTGAACGCTGCCGGCGAGGGACTGCATTCAATCGAGGGCCACAAGGGCCTGTATCTCAAGGTCGCATCTACCGGCGGTCGAACCTGGCTCTACCGTTCGCGCGTTGGTGGCGTGCTGCGCTGGGCGAATATCGGCAACGCCAACGTGATGAAGTTCGGCGAGGCTGACCGACTGGCGCAGGTGATCCGCGAGCAGGGACGGAGCGCGCGCGGCAAGGACAACCCCATTGAAGTGGCGCGCGCCGAGGAAAGAGCGCGGAAGGAAAGCGAGCGCCGTGCGCGCCTGCTGGTCGAGGCCCGCCAGCGGCAGCGCGAGCAGGAGGAAGCGCTCCGCCCGACTCTCGACAAAATCGCCGAGCAGTACATCGGCGTGTACGTTGCCGAGAAGCGCCGGGCCAACGGCGACAAGCGCTGGAAAGACTACGAGCAGGCCGTGTATGACCGCGAGGTTAGTCCGCGTCTTGGCGCGTTCAAGGTCGGCAACATCAAAACCAGGGACGTGGCCGCGATGCGCAACGAAATCAGGAGCGAGTCGGGCAAGCGTAAAGCCGTGGCCGTGCTGCGCGCGTTGCTGAGTCACGCCAAGTCCGATGGACTGATTGACGTGAATCCGGCAATCGGAGTGAAGGTCACACCATCAGGTCAGCGTGACCGTTTTCTCAGCCGCGACGAGATCAAGGCCGTGTGGGCGGCGAAGGCTGTTGATGGCCCCAAAGACCCCGACGACAAGACCGCCGTTGAAGGTATCCGCCCCGTCATGTTGGCGGCGATGAAGGTGCAACTGGCGACCGGGCAGCGTGCCGGCGAAGTCCTGGCGATGCGCTGGTCAGACGTCAAGGAGCAGGATCGCGAGCGCACTTGGACTGTGCCGGCTGAGATCGCCAAGAACGGCAAGGAGCACTTGGTTCCCCTGGCGCCGCAAGTGTGGGCGCTGATCGAGGCGCAGCGTCCGGCACCCGACGCGGACCCCAAGCAAGCGAGCGCGTACGTGTTCCCGGCGTGGGCCAAAAAGACCCGCGACAAACCCGTTAGCACCAGCAATTTCGCGCACGTTGTCGCCAAGGTTCAATCCGAACTCAAGCTTGAACACTTCACGTCGCACGACCTACGCCGCACCGCTGCTACCAAGATGGCGGAGGCCGGCGTGCTGCCGCATGTCATCGAGGCCGTGCTCAACCATTCCAGCGGCAGCAAGTCCGGCGTGGCCGGCATCTACAACCGGGCGAACTACTACACCGAAATGAAGCGGGCGCTGGTGCAGTGGGCGAAGTTGCTGGACCGCATCGCCAGCGGCGAAGGTGGCGGCGTTGTCGTCAAGATCAATTTTGGGAGGGCGACGGCGTGAAGTTGCGGGCGATGGATGACCACGACATTGCGAACCTGCTGCGCGAAGCGGCGAGGAAGATCAAGGCCGGCGAGCCGCTGCTTTTTGGTGAATCCAGCCACGGCGGGCAATATGTGGAAGGGCCTGCAGTGGTCGCCCTCTTGCTTGGCATCGCGGACGGGAAAACCCTAGGCCAAGTGCTGAAGAAGGGACGGCCGAAAGACCGCATCAACGTTGAAACGTACGTGCTAGTAGAGCGCGCTCGAAAGCGGCTTGGAAGCTACTCCGCGGCATACACGGAACTAGCTCAAGTGTGGCGTGGCGATGGCGTGCGACCGTTGCGCGGCGAGGATCTGGCGAAGGCTGCTGCGAATGTGAAGAAGGCGCACCAGCGCGCACGCGCAGGCATGAAACCCACGCTAGACAAAATCGAGGAGAGCCGCCGAGAAGGCAAAGAGCGAGCCGAGCGAAGGAAGGCTATGGCCGGGAAGACCCTAGACGAACTCTTGAAGGGGACATAACCCCACCCGGCTACTTTGTCCCGTTTTCGCGGTAAATGATTCATGCCGACCATGTGGTCACCACTGGACGGCTAGCAAATGAGCACTCCCGCAAAGAAGGTAAAGCCCAACCTTCAACCCCTGTTGAACCGCATCGAACATGGCGCCGCGCGCCTGGGCGTGTCGCGGTCTTTCCTCTACCGAGAGATCGGCGCCAAACGCTTGACCGTTGTCAAACTCGGCACGCGCACCCTGATCGCCGAGGCCGAACTCCAACGCTTTGCGGCTGAGTTGGCGCAGCGCGGAAGCGTGAGGGCCGCCGCATGAGCGTCCAGCCCCCGAAGCCCGACAAAACCGAGATCGAGCACCCGTTCAATTACGGCGTGATGGCCGACTACGTACGCTGGTCCGGTGCGCTATTTACCGCGATCAAGAGCGAGGCCAAGACCGAGCAGCCCAACCAGTTCCAGATTGAGCACCTCGCCGAGCTGGGCGACTTCTTGGCCGAACGCGCGGCCGGCGATGCCGATCGGTTCCAGCGCAACGCCGAGTTGGAAGCGGACTACAACGAGGCCGCCGAGCGCCAGCGCAAGTTGGAGGACCGCAACCATGCGCGCTAATCCGGACACCATCGACCGCTCTTCGATCTTCTCCCCCGCAGGTGACACCAGCCCGCTGAACATTGCCGACTCGATCACCGAGGGCGCGAACTTCATTGCGGCGATCTTCGATGCGCTCGAAGTCATCCACGTGACCGAGACGACCGTGATGGTGGCGACGGTTCGCGATCTCGCGTTTCTGGGCGAGCACTTGGCGGCTCAGATCAAGGCCAAGACGCATGAACTGGTGGCGCTGGCGCAGAGGGCCAAGTCATGACCGAAGCTCCGAGCCCCAGCGAACATGAGCGCAAGCTCGCAGAGCAGGCCGCACAGCGTGCTCAGGAGCCACGCGCGCGCCTGGCCCATGTCCGACCATCGGGCAAAGTCCTGAACGTGTTCTTGGCTGCGCCAGACGGCACGTTGCACCTGATCCAGGCCGACACTGCTGATGCACCTGGGCTTGAGCTGTTGGGCGCAGATGACCGCAGCCGCATCGCCGGGGCAATGCTGGCGCTCCACCAGCGACTACAGGACGGTGACCGCCATGCCGCGTAATGCGGCTGCGAAAAGCTCAGGACCGGCGTCGCTGCCGGTCCGCGAGCGATCTTATCGTGCGCGCACGATAAAACGATTTCGGCGCACCGGGCAGGACGTCGAGGCTCTCGATCAGCAGATCATTTCCGTACTGCAGGAGGATCACCCCCAGTCAGTCCGACACGTGTTCTATCGGCTCACCGACCCCCGGCTTGCGTGCCACGTCGAGAAATCGGACCGCGGTTATCGGCACGTGCAAGGGCGCCTGGTGAAGCTGCGCGAGGCCGGCCGCGTGCCTTACGGCTGGATCGCGGATGCCACCCGGCGCGGCTACTTCGTAAGCACGTTTTCGAGCGCCGGCAACTTCGTCGAACGCATGGCAAGTCTCTACCGGGCGGACCTTTGGCAGCACGCTGATTCATGCTGCGAAGTGTGGGTTGAAAGCCGAAGTCTCGGCAGCGTGATTCAACCGCTCTGCAATGAACTGGCGGTCGACCTCTACCCGTCTGGCGGGTTCGCCTCGCTGAGCTTCATCTACGACGCTGCCAAGAGCATCAACGCCGAGAACGACGGCCGGCCGCTGCGAATCTTCTACATCGGCGATTACGATCCCGCAGGCGTGCTGATCGACAAGAAGATCGAGCAGGGCATCCGCTCGCACCTCGACGCCGACGTCGACATGACCTTCGAGCGGATCGGCATCACGCTTGAGCAGATCAAGCAATACGACCTACCGCAGAAACCCCGCAAGGAGGGCGACAAGCGCTCGCCTGAAGTCGAGTTCACCGTCGAGGCTGAGGCTATGCCTGCCCGCATCCTGCGTGCGCTCCTGCGCGGCCGCATCGAGGCGTTGCTACCGGCGAACGCATTGCAGGTCGCAAAGGTGGCGGAGGAGTCCGAGCGCGAGGGGCTGAGGATGATGGCGCGGCTGTTCGAGGACGACAGCGATGGCTAAGTCAAAAGACAACGGCTGGCACGAGTACCACGGCGGTCAGACCTTCAGCGTGCCGTGGTCGATGCTTCAGCACCCGAACTTCACGCGGCTCACGCCGCACGCGTGCAAGTTGCTCTTCGATCTCGGCAAACAGTTTGGCGGCCACAACAACGGCTACTTGTTCGCCGGCTGGGAGCACATGAGCAAGAGCGGCTGGAAGTCGCAGACCACGCTCAGGAACGCAATTCTCGAGCTTCGCCACTACCGGCTGCTGATCCTCACCCGACAGGGCGGGCGCAACCGTGCGAGCTACTACGGCTTCACCTGGCGCTCTATCGCCGAGAAGAAAGGCAAGCCGCTCGACTGCGGCGTGACGTGTTCGCGTCCTACCGACGCATGGCTGACCGAGGTGCCGGCGTTCGTTCCGCCGCCCAAGAGAAAGGGCGCGGATGAAAAATCCTTGCACCTCTCAGTGGAGAAGCCTGCACCTCCTAGAGGTGTAGTCCGCAGAAAGTTAGTTCACCTGGTGGAGCAACAAATTACGACTACACCTCCTAGCGGTGCAGTCAGCCACTTTCCGCCGAGTCCCTTACACCTCTCAGTGAACAGTATTAAAGGTATGCCATACCCCGTTGGCGCTGTGGGCTCTGCTGCTAGCTGTGGAGCTCTAGATGCTGATGGTCCCGCGGTCTCTCCTGTAGGCGCTTTTGACCCTGCTCCAAGCTCAGATTCAAGGCTTGGAAATAATCGGCGCCCGAATGTCGACCGAAAGCGAGCGAGCGCATAAAGCCGCCGCCGGACGGCATCCGGCACTAAACGAAGGAACGACACCGATGAAAAACGCAATCCCTGAAAGCCTCGCCAATAACCTGGTCAAGTTCGGATGTAAGCCCAACGGCGACGTTATCCGCACCGCTACCGGGCGTTTCCTTTCGTGGGGCATGGACGCCCCAACCGAGGAAGCACAACCCGACCTGTTGCGCATCACCATGGGCGTCGTGGGCGCCGTGGCGACACATAGCAGCGCGGTCGACAAGATCAAGCAGGACGTGGAGCTGTCGCAGGAAGGACGCGCGCGCCGGCACCGACTTGCCACGCCTAGCTACATCGAGCCGATCGCCAATGCCGCACTAGCCGTGCTCGCGACTGAGAGCGCACACGAGCGGGCCGTTGCTGGGTTCTACGACACCGAGCCGCCAATCCCCGGCAGCACCACACAAGCCGTGCTCGACGCCGAGGCCCGCGCATGGGTCAACGGGGCCGATGCGAAGGACCTGGTGCCGATCCTCACGGAAGTGGCGCAGGGCATGCCCAACGCGCGCCAGCGACGACTGGTCTACGCCTGGCGCGCTGCCGCGTATCCGCTCCGCGTCGAATTCGAGGACGCGCTCAACGAAGCGTGGCACACGCTCCGGCGATACGAGAACGCAGAGGGCGCCGCCAACTTGGATGCAAGGGGTGAGGCCGTGGCGTGGGCTCGCAACGTTGTGCAGGCCGCATGCCGGGCGTTCAAGGAAGACAGCGGGATTCAGCCGGTTGAACTGTTCGATCTGGTGTCGGCGCAGGGCAACGGCGCCGCGATCCCGCTCTTCTGGTCGGATGCGGAGGCGGAAACGCTCAGCCACATGACCAGCGCGGGCGTCGCGGCTTGATGTTTGCAACGTAGGAGCAACCCACCATGCCGCGCAAAGGTAGATGGCAGAAGGGCGAATCCGGCAACCCGACCGGGCGCAAGCCCGGTTCCCGTGATCGGCGCTCGCAGTTGCGGGCGTTGATCCAAGCCGAGGCGCCCGAACTGATCGCGATGGCGGTCAAATTGGCGAAGGCCGGCGACCCGGCCGCGCTGTCGCTGTTGCTGGCTCGCTGCGTGGCGCCGCTTCGCCCGGCATCGGATCCGATTTCATTCGACATGGAACCGGGCGCCAGTCTCGCCGATCAAGCGCGGTCGATCCTGGCCGCAATCGCCGATGGTCGGATCGACCCTCACACGGGCCGCGCGCTGGTCGATGCCGTGGCCGCAGTCGGTCGCGTGGTCGAACTGGATGAAATCGAGCGCCGACTCACCGCACTGGAATCAGGAGACACCAACGATGAAACGTGAAGCCCACAAACGGCTGGACGCTGTAGAGCGCCGGTCCGCTCTCGAAAATCCCGAACCGCTGCTGCTCCTCGCCGAGGATGAGCCGTTCCCCGTGCGCAAGGGCAAAGGCCCGAGCTTGGCAATCCGCATGGGCGGCACGCGCCGAAATCCTGGAACCGGCGAATTGGAGAAGATCAATGCGACCTGAGACTTTCCGCAAACGGCTTGAAGTGCTGCGCCAGCGTGCCGTGGATGCGAGGCCAATCGCACCCACACCCGTGCTGTTCGCTGCCGAGGGCGAGAGCACCGCCGATGCCCGTCAACGCGCTGGCGTGCCGCCTGGTGCGTTCTGCGTCGTGATCACGACCGTCGACATGAGCACGCCACGACCGGAGGCCGCGTCATGACCCTGCGCACTCGACTTGCTGCGCTCGAACGGCGACACCCTCGCGGTGTCGTGATCGTTCTCGACGAAGCAGACCGCGACCCTGGCGATGATCGACCGTGGAAGAGCCACAACTTCGTGCCGACCATCGTCTTTGGCTATGCGCAGCGTGGCGAGTCCGCGAAGGACTGGGCCGCGCGCGTCGGCTGGAGTGACCCCAAGAATCGCCCACTGGCGCGCCTGCCATACCTGAGGGGCTAGCGATGAAAGACTATGACGACATGACCGAGCACGAACGCGACGTGGAAGTGATGCGTACGCTGGTGCAGTTGGCGCAGGCCGGCGAACCCGCAGCATTGCGCGGCCTGGGCAAGATGCTGGGCATCACCAAAGGCCGGCGCGTGCCGTCGTTTGACGAGCTACTCGAAAGACTGTCGCTCACCGATTGAGCCGTCGCCGCGACCATCGACCGGGCCCGCCTTGTGCGGGCTTTGTCGTTTCTGGCGGCCTGCAAGTTTCGATTTGGTCGTCAATCTGGTCATTGGTTCAGCTATGCGCGCCGACATTCACGCGCCGCTATGGCCAACCAATTGATTTCATGGTGGGCCCACCAGGATTCGAACCTGGAACCAAGAGATTATGAGTCTCCTGCTCTAACCGTTGAGCTATAGGCCCGCATGGGGAATTGTAGGTGACCAGCCGTCCATGGCGCTTGGCGCTCACCGCGCGCGGCATGCCGCGCGAAACCCGACTGGCCCTGCTCCAACGTTTGAGCTGCAGGCCCGGATGTCATCGGGTCGCGGATTCTAGCGAAGTCGGCGACCGGATCGGCGCTTCCAGTAGCCCGGGTAAGCGCAGCGCACCCGGGAGTGAGCTCGCGATTCGCACCTGGGTGCACCAGCGCTTACCCGGGCTACGAGTGCCTAGCCGAGCATGTCGAGGAAGCTTTGCAGCTCGAGCGCGTGGGTGGGGCCGGGCCCGACGGGATTGATGATGACGCCGTCGACGGCGAGGCCGGGGAGATGTTGGGCGAGATCGTTGCCGGACCAGGTGCGGCGTTGCAGCTGTGGGAAGCGGTCGAGGACGCGCTGGCAGCAATCGAGTGCGGTGAACAGCATGGCGGGATTGGCGATGCCGCCGGCGCCGGGGACGGTAGCGACGTTGTCCTGCTCCGGGAAGAACAACAGCAGGTAGCCTGGAAAAGACTTCAGCGCCTGGCTGCGTTCGGGGGAGGCGGGCGCGCTCAGGGCGCGCTCTACGGCGAGCGCCTGCGACCACAGGCCGATCAGCTGGAACGAATCGGCGCCGATGAACCAGGCCTGCTCGGTCGGTCCGCCCATGTTGACCTTGAGCGCGCGAATGTTGAGTTGGCCGAGCGCACCGAATAGCTCGTCGCCGGCGACCGGCCGCACGACGGTGCCGATGCGCACGCCGGCATCGAGCGCGGTCTGCAGCGCGGCATCGTCGCTGTAGATCCAAAGCTCGTTCTGCGGCATGTTCGCGTCCTGGCTGAGGATCTGCGCACGCTCGAAGCGGTCGCGCCCGGTCGCCGTGATCGCGGCCGCAATCGGGACGATCCAGTCGTCCCACGCAATCAGGGTCCGGGTGATGGCTTCGAGGGAGCGCTCACCGCGAGCGTAGGCCTGCAACTCGTCGATCACGCTCATGGTGGCTCCTTGGCTCCTTGGCTCCTTGGCTCCTTGGCTCCTTGGCTCCTTGGCTCCTTGGCTCCTTGGCTGATTGCCCGATAATCTCGAAAGTCGGGCGCTTTTGTCAGTACGGCTGCGCGCCAAGTACTCATAATCAAGCACCAATCAGTTCACCCCTTTTTCACGGGCGGCAGGCCAGCTTTCTGCGGCGAAGTCCGGGAGTTTCCGTCGGGCCCATGGAACAGGAACCAGCAGCAGGACAGGCACCGTTGGAAGCGGCGATCCTCGAGTCGATCGCAGACCATGTGGTGCACTACGACCGCGAATGGCGCTACACCTATGTGAATGCCGCCGCCGAGAGGATGCTCGAGCGTGGCCGCGCGGAGCTGCTCGGGCAAACGATCTGGGAGCTCTATCCG
>JANPJV010000148.1:0-9721 GCA_031425695.1 Rhodanobacteraceae bacterium
CCGGGCGCCCCCCCCGCCCACTACTCCCCGCCGTAATTCTCCCCAAAACCGCTCAATTTCGCCCGCGGCGCGCACAACATGACCTACGGTTCGCGGCGCAGTCCGGCAGAAAACCCGTCACGTCGCGCCCTTGCAGGCGCAACGTGCCGGGATTCCTGCAGCCCTACTTCTTGAACTGCGGCTTCACGCCCATCTCTTCGAGCAGGCGGTGGGCGCCGTCGACGGCGTCCATGATCCACAGCATGTAGCGCACGTCGACGTTGATGGTACGGGTGAGGACCGGGTTGAATAGCCAGCCGGAGCTGATCGCTTCGTAGTTGCCATCGAAAGCGAGGCCGACCAGCTCGCCGCGCTTGTTGAGTGCCGGGGAGCCGGAGTTGCCGCCGGTGATGTCGAGATCGGAGAGGAAATTGACCGGCACTTTGCCGTTGACGGCATAGGGGCCGAATTTCTTCGCGCGAATTGCCGACAGCTGTTCGCTGGTGGCATCGAACGGATCTTTGCCGGTGTGCTTCTCGACCACGCCGTCGATGTTGGTGAACGGCGCATAGCTGATGGCGTCGCGCGGGCTGTAGCCCATGACATTGCCGAAGGTCACGCGCAGCGAGTTGTTCGCGTCGGCATAGACCTCGCGGTTCTGCGACTTGGCGTAGGCGATGCGCGCGTTCATCCAGGCCGGGCGATTCTTGGTTTCCTGGCCCTGGTAGGTCTTGTTCTGGTTCTCGATGGCGAGCCACGCCGGCAGCATCGCCACGGCGAACTTGAGTGCCGGGTCATCCGACGCGGCAATCGCGGAACGCTCGGCCTTGAACCACTTGAGGCGCTGCTCGGTGTCGGTCAGCTTGGTGCCGGCATACAGCTCATCGAGGCGCGACTTGATGCCGGCCGCATCTGGCTTGCCCTTTCCGGATGCGAGCCAGGTGTCGAGCTCAGCCACTCGCTGCGCGTCCGGCAGCGCCACATAGCTCTCCAGCAGGTAAGTCACCAGGGCGCGGTCCACCTGCGCGTCGAAGCGGCGATCGAACTGCTTGAGACGGCCCTCGATGCGCACCTCGTCGCGTTCCTGGAAGCCCACTTCACGCGCCGCATTCGGCTTTTCCCGCTCCACCGAAAGCCGGTAGAGATCGCGGGCGCTCGCATACAGTCCGGTCGATCCGAGCAACTGCAGGATCTGGTCGCGTTCGCGGCGCGCGCGCGCCTCGGCCAGTTGCGACTTGAGTGCGGTGAAGCCGGCGGTGGCCTCGGGCCGCTTGTTTTTCTCGGCCCAGGCCAGGATCTCGGCCTCTTCGCCACTCTTGGACGCCACGGCGTCGATCTTGGCAAAGCCGTCGAGATTGCCCTGGAAGTTCTTCAGACCGTTCTCGAGACTGGCCACCGTGCTGGCGTACTTGATCGCAGCATCCGGCCGTTCCTTCGAGTTCTCAGCAATCAGACCGAGCATTTTTTGATAGCGGCTGATCAGCGTCGGGTATTGCCAGCTGATCGCGTCGTTGACTTCTTCCGAAAGGCGGTAGCGATTGGTGCGGCCCGGGTAGCCCGCGATCATCACGAAATCACCGTCAGCGACACCCGCTGGCTGCACTTTCAGGTGCGCTTTCGGCCGATATGGAACGTTGGCCTCGGAGTGATCGGCCGGCTTGCCGTCGGGACCGACGTAGGCACGGTAGTAGGAGAAATCCCCGGTATGACGCGGCCACATCCAGTTGTCGACGTCGCCGCCGAAACTCCCGACAGCCTCGGCCGGCGCATACACCAGGCGAACGTCGCGAATCTCCATCTGCTTGATCAGGTTGTACTGCGCACCGCCGTGGAAGACATACACATCGCAGCGGTAGCCTTTAACCGCCTCGCACTCTGCAACCAGCGCCTTCTGCTGCTTGTCGATTGCGTCGAAGCGTTCGCGGCCGCTCTGCTGGTCGTTGAGCACGCCGCGCACCTTGTCGGTGACATCGGTGATCGATTCGGTCACGTAGATGCGCAAGGTCGGCTCACCCGGCAGTTCCTCGCCAAGGGCCTTGGCGAGAAAGCCATCCTTGAGCAGGTTGCGCTCGGCGGTTGAGTTGATCTGGATGGTGCCGTACGCGCAGTGGTGATTGGTCACCACGAGGCCCATGGGAGAAACGAACGAAGCCGTGCAGAAGCCGAGGCCCACGACTGCGTTCATCGGGTACTTGGTCAGGTCGGCCAACTGCTTCGGGTCGACCGCGATCCCGGCCTTCTTGAGATCCGCCTCGATGGCCGGCAGTTGCGACGGCTGCCACATGCCTTCGACTGCATGGGCGTTCGAGGCGAGGCAAAGGGCGACGGCGAAAGCAAGACGATTCATGGGCAGGTCACGGCGGCCAAGGGGGCGCCGGACTGTACGTCAAGGTGCGGCGTGTCTCAACTGTAGGTTCGGACCTTGGTGAGTTCGGACCTTGGTGGGTTCGGACCTTGGTGAGTTCGACCTTGGTGGGTCCGACCTTGGCGGGTTCGACCTTGGTGGGTTCGGACCTTGGTGGGTTCGGACCTTGTCCGAACGCTTTTCATCGAATCTTGAGGGAAAGCGTCCGGACAAGGTCCGGACCCACGAGGTCCGGACCCACACGCCCCCCAGCACCTGCCGCTACGCGACCTTGGTCGCGCCCCAGGCAATCTCACTGGTATTCGCGTTTCCCACCGATTCCTTGAGCAGGCGCACGCAGCGCTGGACCATGCGATGCATGTCCTGCATCTCGCTGTACGGCAGGTCCTTGGTCTCGTGGTACGTCACTGCCAGCCAGAGCGCGATGCCGCGCAGCTTGAGCGGCAGGTTGTCAGACTTCACGCGATCGAGCGCGATCGCCGTGCCATTGCCCCAGGGCGCGTACCGCTCCGGATTCTCGCTGGCATAGAGGTGCGGAACCGCAGCCGCCGCCGCGTTGGCGAACTCCTTCTGCGCGAGCGTGAACAGCGCGCGCTTCTGGTCCATCGACAGCCCACCGATCGCACGCTCCAGATCCTTCAGCTGATTGCGCAGCGTGAGATAGCGCGCGAGAGCCAAGGTACGAAAGACGAATTTCATCGGTTGCCTTCTTTGGTTTTTTGCAGCGGAGGAAGTGACGCTAGATTGCCGACAACCGCGTCGGGGGATTGCCAACCGGGTCACAAGATGACCACCCTGGGTCAGCGGGCCGAGTAGGGTGCCCAGAAGGGTTACAAAGGTCAAGGGATGTAACGGCGGTATCGGTTTTCGGTTTCGGTTTCGGAAAAGAGCGGCGCCACGCATGGCCCTTGCTCCTCGCCGAGACCCACAAGCGAAACCCGCGACCGGCTTCCGCCGACAGAAACCGAAACCGCTGCTGCTTCTCTCCGACACCTACATCCGAAACCGAAACCCGCTTCACCCCGCCAGCGCCTTGCGCTTGAGCTCTTCCGCCACGTCGGCGCCAAGGTACTGACGCAGACCGCGGCGTACGCCGTAGATCACCGGTGTGAGTGCGATCGCCATCAGTGCCTTGTACAGATAGTTGACGGTGCCGATGGCGAGGAAAAGGCTCATCGACCATTGCTGCGGGCCGAGCACGAAGGCGATGTAGAGCACGACGAAGCTGTCGACGAATTGCGAGACGAGCGTCGATCCGGTTGCGCGTAGCCAGACCTTGTTGTCGCCGGTGCGTCGGCGGATGAACTGGAAGATGCGTACGTCGATCAATTGCGCGAGCAGGAAGGCGGTGATCGAACCGGCGATCGACCACATGCCCTGCCCGAAGATCGACGCGAAGGCCTTCTGCATGTCCGGCACGCCCTGCTCGGCACCGACCGTCACCCACCAGGTCGCCGGCGCCAGCGCGATGGCCAGGTAGGAAAACAGGAAACCCCACACGATCAGCGCAACCGCGAGCCACGAAATGAAGCGCACTCCGCGCGGCCCGAAATATTCGTTGATGACGTCGGTCAGGATGAACACCACCGGCCACAGCATCACCCCGGCCGTGAAGTTGAGCGAACCCTGCTGCCCGAACAGGTTCCAGTTCAGCGGCGCGAACCCGAAGGTCTCCTCGAACGCAAAAATCTTCACCCCCACGAACTCCGCCATCAGCGCATTCGTGATGAAGATCGCCGTCAGGACCAGGAACAGCTTCTGCGCGCGATTTTCCATGGGGAGGCTCTTTCGAATTCGTTTTTGTAGGTCATGTTGCCCGCGCCAGCCGGCTACTTGACGGCCCTGAACCACCGCGTCACACGCCCGCTGGCGCGGGCAACATGACCTATGACGAGTCCCTCAATCCGCCGGCACCGTGCGGTCCTGCGCCCAGGCGCGGAGGCGGTCGACTTTTTCAGACATGACGACGGACAGCGGGCGGGTGGTGGCGAGCTCGGTGAGGACGTGGCGCTGGCTCAGGTTGGCGTTGTCGCCGTGGGCGGCATAGAGCGAGGACACCACGCCCTGCTCGATCTCGGCGCCGGAGAAACCATTGCTCGCAGCGGCGAGCTCGGCGAGGTCGAAACCGTCGATGGCGATGTTGCGGCGCGCGAAGTGCAGGCGGAACAATTCGACGCGAACGTCTTCGACCGGCAGGTCGACGAAGAAAATCTCGTCGAAGCGTCCCTTGCGCAGCAGCTCGGGCGGCAGGTGCTCGATTGCGTTGGCGGTCGCGACCAGGAAGATCTTGCTCTTGCGCTCAGCCATCCAGGTGAGGAAATAACCCAGGATCCGGCGCGACACACCCTCATCGCTGTCGGACGAAGAAAACGCTTTCTCGATCTCGTCGATCCACAGCACGCACGGCGCCATGACTTCGGCGTTGGCCAGCGACTCGCGCAGGTTGCGCTCGGTTTCGCCGTGGTACTTGTTATAGATCGATGCCATGTCGAGGCGCAGCAGCGGCACCTGGAAGCCACCGGCCACAGCCTTGGCAGCGAGGCTCTTGCCGGTGCCCTGCACACCCAGCAGCAGGATGCCCTTGGGCGGATCGAGCGGCACGCGGGTCGGCTCGCCGAGAAAAACCGAACGTCGCTGCTCGATCCACTTCTTGAGCCGGCGCAGGCCGGCGACATCGTTGAACGCAATCGACTCGTACTCGAACGAGAGCACGCCCGCGCGGTTCAGAAGCTCGAACTTTGCCTTGGCAACCGCCGGCAGGTCAGCATCGGTGATCATGCCGTCGGTGGCGATGATGCGCTGGGCGATGCGCCGGGCATCGCTGGCGGTAAGCCCCTTCAAGTTGCGCACGACGGCTTTCAGCGCCTGCGCATGGATCTGCACCCGTCGCCCTGAATGTTCGCGGGAAAAAGCAACCGCCTCTTCGCGCACGATCTTGTCGAGCTCGACCTCATTCGGCAGCGACAGGCTGAAGCGCACCGCGAGCGCTTCGAGATCTTTCGGCAGCTCGAGCGCGGTGCCGACCAGCGCAATCGTATGGGCGGCCACGCCCTGGCGGATGATGATCTCGCGCAGGTGGCGAAGGCTCACCACGTAGCGCAGGAATGGGCTGAAATCGAGCAGCAGGAAAACCGATTTCTGGCGCGTCTGCCGGATCGCGTCCAGCACCTCGCCCGAAGACATCGGCTTGGCCTCGGCATCCATGTCGAGACGCTTCAGGCCGGTGGTGATGCTCCACGCATACAACGGTCGCAGCCCTTGCGGCAGCGCCCGCTGAAAAGCCGCGATGACCTCGAGCTCTTCGTGGGTTTCGACCGCCAGCAGCGGCGTATCGGCGCGTATCAGCGCCGCGAGGTCGTGATGTTCGTTCATCCACCCATGCTAGCAGCGAAGCTGCCGCCCAAAAAAAGAACGCCCGCATGCGCGGGCGTTCTTTCACCTAGTTAAGCTAAGTCGACTTACCAGCCGCGATAGCGGTTGTGATACTCGACCCGATAGCGCGGCGCCGGGCGATAGTAGCGCGGCCGATAGGCGCGACGATCGTCGTAGTAGTAATCGCGATCGTAACCGCCGCTGTTGATCTGCAAGCTCACGCCACGATCGTTGTAGCCACCGTGGTAACCATAGTTCGGCCGCTGCTCGATATAGCTGCGATCGTTGTAATGGTTGTTGTGATCGTAGACGTGCACATCGTCGCGGCCATCAGGCACATAAGTGACTTCGGCATCGCCGTCGTACAGATCCACTTCCCAGCTCTTGTCCGTGTCCTTGGCCGAGGCTCCGGACGCGAATCCGAACAACAGCGCCATCACGCCAATCGAACTCCACAATTTCATTCGCATCTTCGTCGTCTCCCGGTTGGTGTGGTGAGACTGAGCCAATGCGAATTAATGGCAGCCATCTGAAAGCACACGCGCAGATGAACGACGCATCCCAGTCGCCTACGGTTCAGCTCACGCGCACGTCAGCTACACGTAGGCAGCCGGATCTGCTGCCCCACGCGCAAGGTGTAGCCTGGGCCCTTGAGGCCATTGAGGCGGCCGATTTCGTCGGCGCTCGAGCAGCGCGTGCGGCGCGCGATGGCGTGCAGGGTGTCGCCGCGGCGGACGGCGTAGGCGACCTGCGTGGGCCCTTGGGGGTGGCGCGCGTCCTGCAGCTTGGCGATGCGGGCGAGCAGCTTGGGATCGCGGCAGCGTTGCGCGTGGATGGCGACCAGGGGCCTCGGCACGCGCACGCGGCTGCCGGCCGGCAGGCGCTCGTCGGTGGGCAGCTGCGGATTGAGGTTGCGCAGCGTGCGGAACCAGCCCTCGGCGCGGGCTTCCTGGCCGAGGCAGATGCTGAGCTCGCCCAGGGACATGGATGACTGCAGCGACAGTTGCGCCAGCTCCCGCTCGATGCTCGGAAAACTCAGCCCGTATTCCTCCGGGTGCAGGAACAGGTAGGCGGCGGCGAGCACCTTCGGCACGTAGTCGCGCGTTTCGGCAGGCAGCGCGAACAGGATCTGGTTCGACCAGAAGCCCTTGCCCGGATGCTGCTTCACCAACCGGCGCATGCGGCTCTCGCCGCCGTTGTACGCAGCCAGGCTGAGCTCGAGATTGTTGTCGAACGCACCCAGCTGCTCGCGCAGATATGCCACGTTGGCACGGGCGGCGGTGGCCGGATCCAGGCGGCCGTCGCGGCCGTTGATGTTGCCGATGCCGAAGCGTTTTGCGGTCTCTGGCATGAACTGCAGCGGCCCGGCGGCGCCCGCGCGCGAATACGAATGCACGCGCGCCGCCGACTCCTTGGCGAGCATGCCGAACAGCAGCGCTTCAGGCAGGCCGGCGCGCTCGTATGCGGGCCACATTTCGGCGCGCAGATAGCTGTAGTTCACCCAGGTCTCGATGAGCTGCGGACGCATCCAGGTCAGCCAATCCTCGAGCGCGGCGCGCACTGGCTCGTTGAGCGTGATCAATTTGGTCAGATCCTTGCCGCGCAACAGCTTCACCTGCGCTGGCGGGCTCGTCAGGGCGAAGGCAGGCGCTTCGGCGAGCTCAGCGTCGGTCGCCGGCGCGGATGACTCTTCCTCCGCCGGCGCGTCCCAACCGGCCGCGACGCTCTGCAAACGGATCAGGACCGCGAGCGCGGCAATAAAGCGCTCGCTCTCGCAGCCGCTGGTCTGCGCGCACGCATTCGCGGCGGTTTCGATCTCGCTCAAGGCGGCGACGAGACCTTCGCGACCACTGCGGGGGCTGCCGGCGCGGATCAGCTCGAGGCCCGCCTGGAAACGCGAGGTTGCGCTGCCGATGCGCTCGTAAAGGGCTGCCGTGGCACTGTCGTCGGCGACCGCGTCTGGCACGCTCGTCGCCACGCTGGGCTTCGGCGTGGAAGTGCAAGAGCCGCAAAGAAGTGCAATTGCGGCGTACAGGCCGAGGGAATTTTTGCTTCGCATGCGCTCATCACCGACAAAACGACCGACACCTTATCCCGCGGCGCCGGCTTCCACCAGCCACGCGGGCGCCACGATGCGCTCCGCTACAATCGCGCCAATCCTCCCGGCAGCTAAAATCCATGACCCAGAAAGCCTCGATCAATGTGGCGCGCGGCACGCGCGAGCTCGATGTGCAGCTGCGCTACGCCAATCGCCACGGGCTGATTGCCGGCGCGACCGGCACTGGCAAGAGCGTCTCGCTGATGGTCCTCGCCGAGGAGTTCTCACAAGCAGGCGTGCCGATCTTCGTCGCCGATATCAAGGGCGATCTCGCGGGTCTTTCACAGGCCGCTGCACCCAGCGACAAGCTGCTCAACCGGTTGAAAATGCTCGGGATCCAGGACACCTGGCGGCCCGGCGCCAACCCGGTGGTGTTCTGGGACCTCCATGGCGTCAACGGCCATCCGCTGCGCACGACGGTGTCGGAAATGGGGCCGATCCTGCTGGGACGCCTGCTCGAGCTCAACGAAGTCCAGGAGGGTGTCCTCAACATCGCCTTCCGGGTGGCGGACGACGAGGGCCTGCTGCTCCTCGACATGGCCGATCTGCGCGCGATGCTGAGCTACGTCGCCGAGAACGCCAAGGAGATCTCGCAGCAGTACGGCCTGGTTTCCAGCGTATCGATCGCCGCGGTTCAGCGCGCCCTGCTGACGCTGGAAGACGCTGGAGGGCGTGAATTCTTCGGGGAGCCGGCGTTCGAGCTGGCTGAGTTCTTCCGCATCTCTCCCGACGGGCGCGGCATGATCAACCTGATGAGCGCCGAGCAGCTGGTGCTGAAGCCGCGCCTGTATTCGAGCTTCCTGCTGTGGCTGCTGTCGGAGCTGTTCGAACAGCTGCCGGAAGTGGGCGACCTCGACAAGCCGCGCCTGGTGTTCTTCTTCGACGAAGCACATCTGCTCTTCCACGATGCACCGAGCGGACTGGTCCAGCGGATCGAACAAGTGGTGCGCCTGATCCGCTCCAAAGGCGTCGGCGTCTATTTCTGCAGCCAGAATCCGGACGACGTTCCCAACACCATCCTCGGCCAGCTCGGCCACCGCATCCAGCATGCATTGCGCGCGTTCACCCCGCGCGACCAGAAAGCGGTGCGCAGCGCCGCCGAGACCTTCGTGGCCAATCCGGCGCTCGATGTCGCCGATGCGATCACCCAGTTGAATGTGGGCGAAGCGCTGGTCTCTTTCCTCGAAGAGGGCGGCCGGCCGGCGATGGTCGAGCGCGCCTGGATCATGACGCCCGGTTGTCGCATCGGCACCATCAGCGCCGAGGAGCGCGCTGCCCTGCGCGCGCAGTCTCCCGTCGGCAGCAAGTACGACGAACCGATCGACCGCGAATCCGCGTTCGAAGTACTCAAGGCCCGTGCCGAGCCACCGGTCGCGCAGGCACCGCCCGCGGCCGCCGAGGGCGATAGCGGTTGGACTTTGAATTGGCCCTGGGGCAAGCCTGCGCCGACCGCTCCGGCGCCGGCACCTGCGCCTGCACCACGCAGTGCGCCACGCGCTCCATCGCCGCGTCCGGCACCCGCCCCGCGCCCTGCCCCGGCTCCACGCGCCCCGGCCGGACCACGACCCAGCAACCGCCAGGGGATCGGCGAAACCCTCGCCAAATCCGTCGCCCGCACCGTCGGCAGCCAACTCGGCCGCCAGATCCTGCGCGGGATCTTCGGGAGCATGCGGCGGTAGGCAGGCGCCCGCCCGTGGTGGGTCTGCGCTGCGCGCGGAATGTTTTTAACCGATGTAGTGTATTCCGTGCTGAGCCACTGGTAGCCCACCTTGATGCCTACCCCCTGCGACACCCTCACCCGACCAAACACTTCGGTCGACAACGTACCAATGGCATTATCGCCCAGTAGTTGAAGGTTGACGATGGTGGGGCGGGCCGTCTGATTGATGGCAGAATTTCTGAATAAA
>JANPJV010000149.1:0-12172 GCA_031425695.1 Rhodanobacteraceae bacterium
GTTCACCACCGCCTGGGAAAAGCGTCCGCGCACAGCGCAGACCCACCAAAGGCAGCGGAAAAGCGCCCTGGCGGGCACACTCAACCCACTGACACCCTGACTGCCACAGTACGCGCGACCTTGACTTCGGTTGCTCGCTCCCGCACCTACACTATCCGCGGGCGCCTCGCCCCAGCTGGAGAAATGCGTGAGCTTCGCACCGCACAAGCGCCCGATGGCGGCCGCCAATTTCCGGCTGGAGTCTGCATTCGACCCGGCCGGCGACCAACCGCAGGCGATCGCGAAGCTGATCGAGGGTTTCGATGGCGGGCTCGCGCAGCAGGTCCTGCTGGGCGTGACCGGCAGCGGCAAGACTTATGCGATCGCCAATGTAATCCAGAAGGTGCAGCGGCCTACCTTGGTGCTGGCCCCGAACAAGACCTTGGCGGCGCAGCTCTACGGCGAGTTCAAGGAGTTTTTTCCGCACAACTCGGTCGAATATTTCGTCTCCTACTACGATTACTACCAGCCGGAGGCCTACGTGCCTTCGTCGGACACGTACATCGAAAAAGACGCCAGCATCAACGAGCACATCGAGCAGATGCGGCTCTCCGCGACCAAGTCGCTGCTGGAACGCCGCGACGCGATCATCGTCGCGACCGTGTCGGCGATTTACGGCCTCGGCGACCCGAACGAGTATTTCGGCATGGTCCTGCACCTCGTGCGGGGCGATCGCATTCCAGATCGCGAACTGGTGCGTCGCCTGACCGATCTGCAGTACGTACGCGGCGATTACGAACTGCGCCGTGGCAGCTATCGAGTGCGTGGCGAGGTCATCGACGTGCACCCGGCCGAAAGCGAGCGCGAGGCGCTGCGCATCGAGCTCTTCGACGGCGAGATCGAGAATCTCTCGCTGTTCGACCCGCTGACGGGCGAAATCATCCGCAAAGTGCAGCGCTTCACCATTTACCCGAAATCGCACTACGTGACCTCGCGGCGCACCGTGCTCGAAGCGATCGAGGCGATCAAGCCGGAGCTGCAGGATCGGCTCGAAGTGCTCTATCGCGATAACAAGCTGCTGGAGGCACAGCGGCTCAAGCAGCGCACCCAGTTCGACCTCGAAATGATGGCCGAGATCGGCTATTGCCAGGGCATCGAGAATTACTCACGGCACCTGACTGGCCGTGCGGAAGGCGAGGCGCCGCCGACCTTGTTCGACTACCTGCCGCCAGACGCGCTGCTCGTCGTCGACGAGAGCCACGTGACCATTCCGCAGCTCGGCGCCATGTTCAAAGGCGATCGCTCGCGCAAGGAAACGCTGGTCGATTTCGGCTTCCGCCTGCCATCTGCGATGGACAATCGGCCACTCCGTTTTGAAGAGTGGGAGATGCGCGCGCCGCGCACCATTTTCGTCTCGGCGACGCCGGGGCCGTACGAGATCGACAAGGTCGAGGGGCGCATGGTCGAGATGCTGGTGCGCCCGACCGGGCTCATCGATCCGGTGGTCGAGATCCGCCCGGTCGCGACCCAGGTCGACGATCTCTTGTCGGAGATCAAGGAGCGCGCGGCCGCCGGTGATCGCGTGCTGGTGACCACGCTGACCAAGCGCATGGCCGAGAACCTCACCGAGTATCTCGACGAACACGGCGTCAAGGTGCGCTACCTGCACTCGGACATCGAGACGGTCGAGCGCGTCGAGATCATCCGTGACCTGCGCCTCGGCAAGTTCGACGCGCTGATCGGCATCAACTTGCTGCGAGAAGGTCTCGACATGCCCGAGGTGTCGCTGGTGGCGATCCTCGATGCCGACAAGGAAGGCTTCCTGCGCTCGACCGGTTCCCTGATCCAGACCATCGGCCGCGCGGCGCGCAATCTCAACGGCAAGGCGATTCTCTACGCCGACAAGATCACCGACTCGATGCGCCGCGCGCTCGATGAAACCGATCGCCGCCGCCAGGTCCAGGTCGAGTACAACCTCGCCCACAACATCACCCCGCGCGGCATCATCAAGTCGGTCGCCGACGTGATGGAAGGCGCACGCGAGGCCGCGAACGAGGAATCGACGACGTCTTCGAGCTTCGGCGGCACCCGCACGAAGAAACGCGCCGGCGGCGTCGCCGAGCCGCGCATCGACTACGCCGCGATGTCCGCCAGCCAGCTCGGCGCCAAGCTCAAGAAGCTCGAAGAGCAGATGTACCAGCACGCCCAGAACCTCGAGTTCGAAGACGCAGCGCGCATTCGCGACGAGATCAAGAAGGTGAAGGCGGTGGGGTTGATGGCGTAGACGCTGGTTTCAGTTTCGGTTGTCGGTGTCGGTTGCCGCATTGACTGTTCTTCCCGCCTGAGAGCCAGAGTGGTGCCGATTTGCGATCCGAAACCGAAAACCGAAACCGAAACCCTCTTGGCTTCATGGCTCCCGTGCTGCTATCCTTCGCGGCTCTCTTGGGGCGTATAGCTCAGCGGTAGAGCACTTCGTTGACATCGAAGGGGTCACAGGTTCGATCCCTGTTACGCCCACCAAGAGAACACCAAAGCTAGGACGGGGGTGGCACATGGCAACTACTGGACTGCAAACTCCTTAAGTTCGATGAGCCGTCCGCAGCTGTTCAATCAAAGGCGCCCGGCGCCTTTTTTTGTGCTCGCAGACTGGCCTCGTTGCCGTCCCAAGTAGCTGAATTCAGAGTAATTATCATGGTCAACGTCCAACTCCCCGACGGTTCAATCCGCTCCTTCGAGAACCCGCTCTCGATTCATGAAGTCGCCCTGAGCATTGGCCCGGGCCTGGCAAAAGCCGCGCTCGCCGGCAAGGTCGACGGCCGGCTCGTCGACACCAGTTTCCGCATCGAGAACGACACAAAGCTGGAGATCGTCACCGACAAGCACGCTGACGCGCTCGATGTGATCCGCCATTCGACGGCGCATCTGCTCGCGCACGCGACGCAGCAGCTGTTTCCGAACGCGCAGGTGACCATCGGTCCAGTCGTCGACAACGGCTTTTTCTACGACTTCGCATTCGAGCGGCCGTTCACGCCGGAAGATCTGGCTGCCATCGAAAAAGAGATGGAGAAGATCGTCGCCCAGGCCTTGCCGGTCGAGCGCCGCGTGGTGGCCAAGGATGACGCGATCGCCCTGTTCAAGGATAAGGGCGAGCATTTCAAGGCCGAGATCATTGACGACATCATTCCGCCGGGCGAGGACATTTCCTTGTACGGGCAGGGTGACTGGCTCGATCTCTGTCGTGGCCCGCATGTACCGAACACGTCCAAGCTCGGTGCATTCAAGCTGATGAAGGTCGCCGGCGCCTACTGGCGTGGCGATTCGAAGAACCAGCAGTTGCAGCGCATCTACGGCACGGCCTGGCTCAACAAGAAAGACCTCGCCGCTTATCTGCTGCAGCTGGAAGAAGCCGACAAGCGCGATCACCGCCGGCTCGGCAAGCAACTGGACCTCTTCCACATGCAGGAAGAGGCGCCGGGCCTGGTGTTCTGGCACCCGAAGGGCTGGGCGCTGTGGCAGCAGGTCGAGCAGTACATGCGCCGCGTCTATCGCGAGAACGGTTACCAGGAAGTGCGTGGCCCGCAGATCCTCGAGCGCCAGCTCTGGGAGAAGTCCGGCCATTGGGAAAACTTCAAGGACAACATGTTCACGACGCACTCGGAGAACCGCGACTACGCGGTCAAGCCGATGAACTGTCCTGGGCATATCCAGATCTACAACCACGGCCTGCACAGTTATCGCGAGCTGCCGCTGCGTTACGGCGAGTTCGGCGCCTGCCATCGCAACGAGCCGTCGGGTGCGTTGCACGGGATCATGCGTGTGCGCGGCTTCACCCAGGACGACGGTCACGTCTTCTGTACCGAAGATCAGATCCAGTCAGAAGTCGCCGCCTTCATCGTGCTGCTGCGCAAGGTCTATCGCGACTTTGGCTTCAGCGAGATTCTCTACAAGCTGTCGCTGCGCCCCGAAAAGCGCGTTGGCTCCGATGAGATCTGGGATCGCTCCGAAGCCGCGCTGAAGACGGCGCTGGAAGCGCAGGGGATCGACTTCCAGCTGTCGCCGGGAGAGGGCGCTTTCTACGGCCCCAAGATCGAGTTCACGCTGAAGGACGCGATCGGCCGCTTGTGGCAATGCGGAACCATCCAGGTCGATTTCTCGATGCCTGCGCGCCTCGGCGCGGAGTACGTGGCCGAGGATTCGAGCCGCCGGGTCCCGGTCATGTTGCACCGCGCGATCTTAGGTTCGCTCGAGCGTTTCATCGGAATCCTGATCGAAAATCACTCGGGCGCGCTGCCGGCCTGGCTCGCGCCAGTCCAGGTCGCGGTCATGGGAATCACCGGCGCGCAGAACGATTATGTGCAAGAAGTCGCGAAAAGCCTGAATTTGCAGGACATTCGGGCGGTTTCCGACTTGAGGAACGAGAAGGTCGGCTATAAAATCCGCGAACATACGATGCAGAAGGTTCCGTACCTTCTCGTCGCCGGCGAGCGCGAAAGAGAAAATGCAAGCATCTCCGTACGCCGCCGCTCGGGTGAAGATCTGGGGGTCATGACCGTGGCCGAGTTTGCCGAGCGCCTGCGCTCGGAGATCTCGAGCTTCGGTCTACCTGTCAACAGTGCCGATGCTGATACATCGGTCGCAATTTTGGAGCAGCAGCCATAGCCAACTTAGAACGTCCCACGCGTCGCAATGATGAGATCCGTGTCCCGCAGATCCGTGTAATCGGCCCCGATGGCGAGCAGGTCGGAGTGCTGTCGCGCTTCGATGCGCTGCGCATGGCGCAGGATGCAGGGCTGGATCTGGTCGAGATCGTGCCGAACGCCGATCCGCCCGTGTGTCGCATCATGGACTTTGGCAAGTACAAGTTCGAACTGCAGAAGAAGGCGAATCTCGCCAAGAAAAAGCAGAAGCAGATCGAAATCAAGGAAATGAAGTTTCGTCCCGGCACCGACGACGGCGATTACGACGTCAAGATGCGGGCGATCCGACGCTTCCTGGAAGAAGGCGACAAGGTCAAGATCAACCTGCGCTTCCGCGGTCGTGAGCTCGCTCACATCGACATTGGCGACGCGATGCTGACGCGTATCCAGCAGGAGCTGCAGGAAGAGGCGGTGATCGAGCAGCGCTCGCGCGTCGAAGGACGCGTGATGAGCATGATGATCTCGCCGAAGAAGAAACTGCCGGTCGCCTGAGAGGGCTGCGGCAGAGCACGAAGCGCGGACCGGAGGTCTGCGTGTTGGAAGTCGGCTGCCCCAGCGACGAAACTCCCCCGGCGGCAACGCCGGGTTACTTGCCGGAAACGGCATCACGAGATTGTCCAGGTACGGATTTGGAAAGTACTTCGTCGTGCACGAAGTCACCTGGTTTCTCAACCAAGAGAGTGCAAGGAAATACAATGCCTAAGATGAAAACCAACCGTGCGGCGGCCAAGCGCTTCCGCAAGACGGGGTCCGGTAACTTCAAGTGTGGTCACGCTTTCAAGAGCCACATCCTGACCAAGAAATCCACCAAGCGTAAGCGCGGTCTGCGGGGTCCGAACCAGGTCAAGGCAGTTGACCAGGGTCGAGTCGATCGCATGTTGCCGTACGCATAAGGGAGATCAGTCATGGCACGTGTCAAGAAAGGTGTAACCGCGCGTCGGCGCCACAAGAAGCTGTTGTCCCGCGCGAAGGGCTATTACAACGCCCGCCGCAAGGTCTATCGAGTCGCCAAGCAGGCGGTCACCAAGGCGCTGCAGTACGCCTATATCGGCCGCAAGCTCAAGAAGCGCGATTTCCGTTCGTTGTGGATCGTGCGCATCAACGCGGCAGCGCGTGAGTGCGGACTGAGCTACAGCCGCCTGATCAACGGCCTCAACAAGGCCGAGATCCGGATCGATCGCAAGATGCTGGCTGATCTCGCGGTAAACGACATGCCGGCTTTCCGCGCCGTTGCGGAATCGGCGAAAGCCAAGCTCGCCGCGTAAGGTCTGGCGGACCCCCGGTGAGCCGCTTCGCGGCACATCGGGCTACGGCGAAGCGGGTGTAGCCCGAACTGCGCGCGGCTTCTTGCGCGCTGTCCGGGTCTCTCCCAGGCGGATTGGTACTCACGGGGAAAAGCACAACGCTTTTCCCCGTCTTTATTTATGGGGATGGGAATGGAGCTGATGAGCCTTCTGACCGATGCGCGCTTGCGCGTCGAGGCGTGTCCGGATCTGCCGACCCTGGAAGCCCTGCGTGTCGAGTTTCTCGGCCGCAAGGGCAGTGTGACCGAGGCGCTCAAGGCGCTCGGCGGCATGCAGCCGGAAGAGCGCAAGCTGCGCGGCGCCGAAGTCAATCGTGTGCGCGATGCGATCACCGGGCTGCTTTCCGAGCGCAAGTCGATCCTGGACACGCTGGCGCTAGCGGCCAAGCTGGAAGGCGAGCGCATCGACATCAGCCTGCCGGGCCGACGCATCGGCAGCGGCAGCATCCATCCGATCACGCGGGCCATGGAGCGCATCACCGGCATCTTCGAGCGCATGGGCTATAGCGTCGCCGACGGCCCCGAGATCGAGGACGACTGGTACAACTTCGAAGCGCTGAATTTCCCGCCGCACCATCCGGCGCGCGCGATGCACGACACCTTCTATTTCCCGGACGGCCGCCTGCTGCGCACCCACACCTCGCCGGTGCAGATCCGCGTCATGCAGAACACCAAGCCGCCGATTCGCGTGCTGATCCCGGGCAAGGTCTACCGCAGCGATTCCGATCAGACCCATTCGCCGATGTTCCATCAGGTCGAAGGACTGGTGGTCGGTGAAGACGTCAACTTCGCCGACCTGAAAGGGACACTGCTCAACTTCGTCCGTGCGTTTTTCGAGCGCGAACCGAAACTGCTGTTCCGCCCGTCCTATTTCCCGTTCACCGAGCCGTCCGCCGACGTGCTGATGAACTGGGAACTGCCCGACGGCAGCGAGCGCATGCTCGAAGTGCTCGGCTGCGGCATGGTCCACCCGAACGTCCTGCGCAACTGCGGCATCGACCCCGAACGCTATACCGGCTTCGCATTCGGCCTCGGCGTCGAACGCTTCGCCATGCTCCGCTACGGCGTCACCGACCTCCGCGCCTTCTTCGAAAACGATTTGCGCTTTTTGTTGCAGTTCGCTTGAGCCTTTCGCTCAACCATGGCTGGGTAAAGCCTTGACGCAAAGGAACGCAAAGGGGGCAAAAGGACGCAAAGAAATCAAAAGCCGTTTCAGAAGTCGAATCGGATTTATTTGCGTCCCTTTGCTCCCTTTGCGTTCATTTGCGTCGAAAAACAGCAGTTCAGTCTTGCGGTCGTACAAACAAAGGGCGTGAAAAAGCATGAAGTTTTCTGAGAACTGGCTGCGCGAACTGGTGGGGATCACGGCGACGCGGGCTGAGCTCACGCATCAACTGACGATGTGCGGGCTGGAAGTGGAATCCGTCGAGGCGCTGGGGGCGGGGCTGGAGCAGGTGGTGATCGGTGAGATCGTCGCCGCGGAGCAGCATCCGAACGCGGACCGCCTGCGCGTGTGCAAGGTTGCGGTTGGTGCCGCCGAGCCGCTGGAGATCGTCTGCGGGGCGCCGAATGCGCGCGTGGGGCTGCGGGCGCCGGTGGCGGTCGTTGGCGCGACGCTGCCGGGCGGGCTCGCCATCAAGGCCGCCAAGCTGCGCGGGGTCGATTCTTTCGGCATGTTGTGCTCGGGCAAGGAGCTCGGTCTCGACAGCGATGCCAACGGTTTGCTGGAGCTGCCATCGGATGCGCCGGTCGGCAGCAGTTTCGCCAGCTGGATCGGCCTGCCAGACGCGATCATCGAGCTCGGCCTCACGCCCAATCGCAGCGATTGCCTCGGCATGCGCGGGCTGGCGATGGAAGTCGCGGCCGAGTTTGCGAGCACGGCGCGCCTGCCGGAGATCAAACCGGTGGCGCCGACGCACGCCTCCGAGCTATCGATCGAACTGACGCCAGGAGCCGGCTGCCCGCGCTATTGCGGCCGCATCATCGAAGGACTCGACGCCAACGCGCCGACACCCAAGTGGATGCAGGAACGCTTGCGCCGTGCCGGCCTGCGCTCCATCAGCGCGCTGGTCGACGTCACCAATTACGTCATGCTGGAGCTCGGTCAGCCGCTGCACGCTTTCGATGCCGATCGCATCGTTGGCGGCATCAAGGTGCGGCGCGCTCTCACTGACGAAAACTGCAGCCTGCTCGATGGCCGCGAGGTCAAGCTCGATCCCGAGTTCCTGGTCATCGCCGATGACACCGGTGCGGTTGCGCTTGGTGGCGTCATGGGTGGCTTCGGATCGCGCATCACCGACGCCACGCGCCGGGTTTTTCTCGAGGCCGCGCATTTCGCGGTAACGGCCATTGCCGGTCGCGCACGCCGGCTGAACCTGCATACCGATGCCTCGCATCGTTTTGAGCGCGGCGTTGATCCGGAGCTGCCGCGCCTCGCGGTCGAGCGCGCTACGCGCCTGCTCATCGATATTGCGGGCGGCTCGGCCGGCCCGATTACCGAGGCGTGTTCGCCTGACGAGTTGCCGAGTCGAAACCCGGTGCGCCTGCGTCGCCATCGAATTGCACGCGTACTTGGCATCTCCATCGACGACGCGAGCGTGAGCCGCATCCTCGACACGCTCGGCATGGAAAGCGCGGCCGACGCCGAGGGCTGGGTGGTGACACCGCCGTCCTGGCGCTTCGACATCGAGATCGAAGAGGACCTGATTGAGGAAGTCGCGCGCATCCACGGCTATGACCACATTCCGACGGTGGCACCGCGCGGCGAAATCATTGTCTATCCGGTGGCCGAAACCAGCCTGCCGTTATCACGGCTGCGCGAGCGCCTGGTGGCGCGCGATTATTCGGAGGTCATCAACCTGGCATTCTCGAGTGCCGAGAGCCTTGCGCAATGGGGCCTGGAGGCGAATGCACTCGGGCTCGCGAATCCGTTGTCGGCGGATCTTGCGCTGATGCGCACTTCGCTGTTGCCAGGCATGGTCGCGGCGCTGCAGCGGAACCAGAATCGCCAGCGCGAGCGCGTGCGTCTGTTCGAGATTGGTCGTTCCTATGTCGCGCGAGCGGGTGCAGCTCCGCATGAAGAAGAGCGCCTCGGCATGCTGATCACAGGTGACAAATCCCTTGAGCAATGGGCTGCAAAGTCTTGTTCTGTAGACTTTTACGATCTCAAGGGTGAAATCGAAGATCTGCTCGACCATGGCGTGCGGGTCGAGTTCAAGCCGGCTACGCAAACCTGGCTGCACCCAGGGCGCAGCGCGCAGCTGATCGTCGACGGGATCGATTCTGGCAGTTTCGGGGCGTTGCATCCGCGCCTGCTGCAGACCTTGGGGCTGGATGGGGAAATCCTGGTGGCTGAGCTGGTGCTTTCGGCGGTCCGAGGGCGCTCGCTTCCGAAGGCGCAGGGACTATCCAAATTTCCTTCCGTTCGCAGGGATTTGGCGCTGATCGTACGTGAATCGCTCGCATTCGAAGAACTTCACGCTGTCGTGAAAAATACGTCCGGTGAATTGCTCCGCGAGCTCGTGCTGTTCGATGTGTACCGCGGCGCGGGCATCGAAACCGGCTGCAAAAGCTTCGCTATCGGCTTGATTTTCCAGGACGATTCGCGCACTCTAGGTGATGCGGTAGTGGACCAGATCGTGGCTTCTGTGATCACACAGACGGCTATGCAACTCGGGGCTCAGGTGCGGAGTTAGGGATGGCGCTGACCAAGGCCGAGATGGCCCAACGCTTGTTCGAAGATGTCGGGCTGAATAAGCGCGAGGCGAAGGAATTCGTCGATATTTTCTTCGATGTGATTCGTGAAGCCCTCGAGCGCGGTGAAAACGTCAAACTGTCCGGTTTTGGCAATTTCGATCTGCGCCAGAAAAACCAGCGTCCAGGACGTAATCCGAAAACCGGTGAAGAAATTCCCATCTCCGCGCGTCGCGTCGTGACGTTCAGGGCAGGGCAGAAGCTCAAGGCGCGAGTGGAGGCTTATGCTGGATCCCGGCAGCAATAGCGAGCTCCCGCCGATCCCGGCGAAGCGCTACTTCACCATTGGTGAGGTGAGCGAGCTGTGCGGCGTCAAGCCGCACGTATTGCGCTATTGGGAACAGGAATTTCCGAGCCTGAAGCCGGTCAAGCGCCGTGGCAATCGCCGGTACTACCAGCGCCACGACGTGCTCATGATTCGCCAGATCCGCAGTCTCCTGTACGAACAGGGCTTCACCATCGGCGGCGCGCGCCAACGCCTCGACGGCGACGCGGGCAAGACCGAGACCAAGGTCTCCAACCAGATCGTCCGCCAGGTTCGCGAGGACCTCGAGGAAGTGTTGCAGATCCTGATGGCTTGATTGAGTGGCGGCGTGGCGCTGTTGGTGGGTCTGCGCTGCGCGCGGACGCTTTTGATCTTGCTCTCGCTCAGGCCTACCACCAGCAGCAAAGCGTCCGCGCTCAGCGCAGACCTACCAAAAACTGCAAAGCGTCCGCGCACAGCGCAGACCCACCAAAAGCAGCAAAGCGTCCGCGCGCAGCGCAGGGCCACCGAAAGCAGCAAAGCGCCCGCGCGCAGCGCAGACCCACCGAAAGCAGCAAAGCGTCCGCGCGCAGCGCAGACCCACCAAAAGCAGCAGAGCGTCCGCGCGCAGCGCAGATCCACCAAAAGTAGACCCACCACCGCACTCCGCTGACATCGCCACCCCTTTCGTGTAATCTTGCCGGCTCTCCGGTCGGGGCGTAGCGCAGCCTGGTAGCGCACTACAATGGGGTTGTAGGGGTCGAGAGTTCGAATCTCTCCGCCCCGACCATTCGAGAGACTTCAACGGCGACGCCATACCTGGGTCGCCGTTTGCATTTTTAAGGTTCCGCGAATCGGAGCAAGCATGGATCGACGCACGCTGTACCCCGAGATCGAGCCGTACGCGAGTGGCCAGCTCGTCGTCAGTGACGGCCACACCATCTTTTTCGAGCAGTGCGGCAATCCGACCGGCAAGCCGGCGGTGTTCCTGCATGGTGGGCCGGGCGCCGGCTGCAACCCAAAGTCGCGGCGATTCTTCGACCCCGAAAAGTACCGCATCGTGCTGTTCGACCAGCGCGGCTGTGGACGCTCGACGCCGCACGCGAGCCTCGAGGCCAATACAACCTGGCATCTGGTCGCCGATATCGAGGCGCTGCGCACGCACCTCGGGATCGAGCGCTGGCAGGTTTTTGGCGGTTCCTGGGGCTCGACGCTGGCGCTTGCCTATGCCCAGACCCACCCGCGCCGGGTGACCGAGCTGGTGCTGCGCGGCATCTTCATGCTGCGCCGCTCGGAGCTCGAGTGGTTCTACCAGGCCGGCACCGACGCGCTCTTCCCCGATGCCTGGGACGATTATCTGGCCGCGATCCCATCAGTCGAGCATGGCGACTTGATGAGTGCCTACCATCGGCGGCTGACGTCGACCGATCCCGAGGTGCAACTCGCTGCCGCCAAGGCCTGGTCGATCTGGGAGGCGCGTACGAGCTATCTGATCCCGGACGAGCGCCACGTCGATGCGTCGTCTGCCGACCTGTTCGCGCTCGCGTTCGCGCGCATCGAGTGCCACTACTTCGTGAACGGCGGCTTCTTCGATCGCGATGACCAGATCCTGGCCAACGCCTATCGGCTCAAGGACATCCCGGCCGTGATCGTGCAGGGGCGCTACGATGTCGTTTGCCCGGTGCGCTCGGCCTGGGACCTCTCACAAGCCTGGCCCGAAGCCACACTCAAGATCGTCCCGGATTCAGGCCACTCCGCCCTCGAGCCCGGCATCACCCACGAGCTGATCCTGGCGACCGACAAGTTCGCGGCGTAGGGCGCGCCTGGGCCCGGATCTTGGTGAGCCCGGACCTTGGTGGGTCCGGACCTTGTCCGGACGCTTTTGTGGGAACCATGAAAAGCGTTCGGACAAGGTCCGAACCCACCCGGCAAATGCACCGACACCCGGCCAGTGACCCGGCCCGACCCTTGCATCAATCGCGCTGGCAATCCGTTCTCGAGGACGTCCATGAAGCTCGGCTTTCGCATGCTCGCGCTGCTCGGTGTGCTGTTTTTCGGCTTCGCGTTTGCGCTGTAGGCGTCCGATGGGGACCATATCGAACCGGAGTTGACACGGTTGGATAGCTGACGGCGTTAGACCGCTTTCGACGTCCAGTTCATCGGCAGCAAGCGGTCGATATCCCGATTGAGCGTGCT
>JANPJV010000150.1:0-2858 GCA_031425695.1 Rhodanobacteraceae bacterium
CGAATCGATGAAGAATTTGAGCGCTGCGGCCATGTTGCCGAAGCGTGTCGGACTGCCGAGGATCAGGCCGCGGCACTCGTGCAGGTCTGCGAGGCTCACGAACGGCGGCCCCTGGTCCGGCACTTCCGGACTGGCGACCGCGCCAGCCGCAGCCACCACCTCGGGCACCGTGCGCACGCGCGCCTGCATGCCGGCAACCTCTTCGACGCCTGCTGCAATCCGCCGTGCCAACTGCGCGGTGCTGCCGTGGCGGCTGTAGTAGAGCACCAGGATTTCGGACATGGGGGGCCAGCGGAGCAAGGCCGGCCAGTATGCCGCAGGTGCCCGCGCGCCAGGTCCGGACGGAGCCGCGCGCCGGTCGAGTCCTCCCCTTGACTCCGACCCTGCTAGCCTTGCGAAGATGAAGCACGGACGGTCGCCATTGCCAATGCGTCATCTCCAACGCCAGTTGACAGCGCGCCTGGCGCGGCTGCTGGCGTTCGCGCGCTTCATCGGCAAGCGTTTTTCGGACGACCAGTGTTTCGAAGCGGCCGGTGCGCTGTCCTACACGACGATCTTTGCGATGGTGCCGCTGTTCACCGTGGCCTTGAGCGTGTTCGCGTCCTTCCAGGAGTTCAGCCGTTTCAGCGATGGCGTCACCAACTTCGTCTTTCGCCATTTCGTGCCCGCATCGGGCGTCGAGATCCAGACCTACATGAGGGAATTCGTCGACAAGGCCTCGCACCTGACCGCGGTCGGCACGCTTGCGCTGTTCGTCTCCGGCCTGTTGCTGATGACCTCGATCGAGCATGCCTTCAACCGCATCTGGCGGGTGGTTACGCCGCACCGCGCGCTTGGGCGCTTCATCGTCTTCTGGACCACGCTGACCTTGGGGCCGGTGCTGGTCGGTGCTGGTCTTGCGATCAGCTCGGCGATGATGGGCATGCCGATGTTCGCCGATCTCGCCGAGCGCTATCAGATCGAAGCCCGGCTGCTGATGGCGATGCCGTTCCTGGTCACATTGGCGGCGGCGACGCTCGCCTACCTCATCCTTCCGCACTGCCCCGTCCGGCTGCGACACGCGCTCTTCGGCGGCCTGTTCGCGTCAGCCGCCTTCGAGATCGCCAAGACGGCGTTCGCGCAATTCGTCAGCCAGTTTGCGGCCTACCAGCAGATCTACGGCACGCTGGCCTTCATCCCGGTGTTTCTGCTGTGGATCTACATCTGCTGGGTGATTGTGCTGCTCGGGGCGTCGCTCACGGCGGCGATGGGCGCCTTCATCCACGAGTCGAACAAATTCGACCTGCCCGCGCGCGAACGTTTCCCCGCCTTGCTGCGCCTGCTCGGCCGGTTACGCGAGGCACAACTCAAGGGCGTGGGCCTCGGCCTCAACGAGCTCGCTTCCGCACTGCCGGACGTTCCCGAAGCCACCATTGCCGAACTGCTCGGGCTGCTGGAAATGGAGCGCATTGCCCAGCGCACCGACATCGGCAGCTGGATCCTGAGCCGCGATCCCGAGGTGGTGCGGGTCCGCTCGCTCTATCGCGGGAATCCATTCCTGCTGCCGCTCTCGACCGGCCGCCACACCGAGATGGCGCCGGGAACGCTGGAGGCACGCGTCGAGCAGATGTGCGAAAGCGCCGCGGCCGCAGCAGAGCGTTCGATGGACCAGGCCCTGTCCGATCTCTTCAGGAAACCGCGCGGCGACGTTCCCGCCAAGGCGCGCGAAGGACTGCCACCGGCTCCGAGCTGAACGCGGACAGCCCCAGTGTCAGCCGCGGACCCCCATTCCGGTCCAATATGCATCGATCCTTTCGGAGCCAACGAACTTGCAGATGCTCATGCGCTCATTTTTCCTAAGTGTGGTGCTCGTCGGCGCGGTACATGCCGCCACGCCAGCCGTGCCCGCCGCCGTGCTGGAGCTCGACCTGCCAACCCTCGACGGTAAGCAATTCAAGCTCGCCGAACACCGTGGGCGCTGGGTGGTGGTCAACTATTGGGCCACCTGGTGCGGCCCCTGCATCAAGGAGATGCCCGAGCTCGACGCACTCGACCGCGCCCGCGAGGATGTCGTCGTGATTGGCCTGGCTTTCGAAGAAACCACGCCGGAGGACCTCAAGGGCTTCCTCAAGAAACATGTCGTCAGCTATCCGATCGCGCTGGTCGACACCTATGCGCCGCCGACGACGTTCAGCGTGCCCAAGGGGCTGCCGACGACACATGTCATCGGCACCGACGGCAAGCTCGCCAAGAGCTTCTTAGGGCCGGTGAGCCGCGCCGACATCGAGCGCCTGATCGACGCACCGGTCGCTGCTGCCGCGAAATGAGCTCGGTTCAAGGCGATCTCGCGACGCGCCGCTTCCTGGTGCAGGGTCGGGTGCAGGGAGTCGCCTTTCGCGCTGCCACCCGCTCGCGCGCGCGCGAACTCGGCCTCGACGGACACGCTCGCAACCTGCCCGATGGGTCGGTCGAAGTGGTGGCTCGCGGCGCACCCGCCGCGCTCGCGGCCTTGGAGCGGTTCCTGAATCACGGGCCGCCGCTGGCGTGCGTCGACCGTGTCGAAGTCGAGACGGTCGAGCTGACGGTGATGGCAGGGTTTCGCGTGGGGTGAAGCCCTTGGTGCGTGGGTTCGGACCTTGTCCGAAGGCTCTTCGTCCCAGCGTGCCCGAACAGCGTCCGGACAAGATCCGGACCCACACGCAAAAATCGACGCCCCCTGGCAGGGTGTTTTGAAGCACCCTGCTAGTGTGGTGTGTCAGAAATAAGCATAATTAAGTCAGACAAGCTTTCCGGCCGCTCGGCCGACGCTTTCTATGATCTGGTCAGCGCTCTTTCGCCAGACAAATGGCTTGGGGTCCGCGTTGTATCGCTTCAGGTAT
>JANPJV010000151.1:0-20569 GCA_031425695.1 Rhodanobacteraceae bacterium
CCAAGCCGAGGCGCTGCATAGCGCGTCGGATTCATTCCCATCTTCAGGTTCGCGCCCCGGAGCAACACGCGGCGCTGGCGCGATCGACGCTTTGGCACCAAGCAACGTTGCGCGCGCTCAGTGCCACGCTACAACGGCGCAAAGTCGCCGTGCCCGTGGTGGGGCGGATAGACGAGCGAACGCGAAACCCCGCGTATTGTTTCATGTCCATGAGTTGACATAATACACATTAGGCGCACTTATTGGGCAAGTACCCACGCCTTGGACCACCGGTTCGCGTTGATCACTTTCAGCGTCACGTCACGGCTCTTCACTTATAGCTTCGGCCCTTCTATCGCTTGCCCGCGGCGAGCGTTCATCAGGGTCGACAACACGACTGACCCGTGTTTGTAATCATTCCCCGACCGCCACACACGGCCTATTGCATGCGCACCAGACTTCCCATCGATGAGTCCGCCCGCGACCGGGCCGAAGCTCGGCTTGCCGCGCTCGTTGAAGCGACATCGGATGTCGTCTACCTGATGAATGCTGACTGGAGCGAAATGTATGCGCTCGATGGCCACGGACTGGTCATTGACAATGAAGTGCCCATTCGCGACTGGATGCAGCGGAATATCCCTGCCGACGAACACCCGCGGGTGACGGCCGCGATTGCCCATGCTTTAGCCACGCGATCCGTTTTCGAGCTGGAGCATCGGGTGATCGGCCCTGATGGGCTTGAAGGCTGGACGCACTCCCGTGCCGTACCGATCTTCGATGCTCAGGGCGAAATCCTCGAGTGGCTCGGCCTGGCCCGGGAAATCACCGCGTCCAAGCGCGCCGAGGAGGCCCTGCGGGCAAGCGAGCAGCGCTTCCGCTCCGTGTTCGAGCAGTCCACGGGTGGCATCGCCCAGGTCGATCTCGAAGGCCGATTCGTGCTGGTCAACGATCGCTATTGCGAGATCGTCGGCCGTTCCCGCAACGAGCTCTTGACCATGCGCATGCAGGACCTCACGCACCCCGATGACGTCACCCACAACGTCAGCGCCTTCAAGGAAGTCGCACAGGGCCTGCGCTCGGCATTTACGATCGAAAAGCGCTATCTCAGGCCGGACGGATCGACCGTCTGGGTGCAGAACGCGGTCTCGGCTACGCGCGGACTCGACGGGCGCTTGCATTACATTACGGCCTTGGTCGCCGACATTTCCGAACTGAGGGATGCCAAGGAGGATCAGGGCGCGCTCGCAGCACAGCGGCAGCTCGCGCTTGACGCGGCGCGGCTCGGCTGGTGGCAGTTTTCTCCAGCGACCGGGCTGGTTACCCACGATCAGCGCTACGCCGATATCTACGGGCTCAAGGGATGCACGCCACGGTCGATGGATGAGATCAGCCAACTGCTGCATCCCGAGGACGCGGCACGCGTGTGGGCCGCGGTCGAGGCGGCGGTCCACCTGGCGCATCCGAAGCCCTACGTCGTCGAATATCGGGTCAACCGTCCTGACGGCGCGGTTCGCTGGCTGGAGGCCCGCGGCATCGCTTCCTTCGAGGGCCGCGGCGCAACGCGGGTGGTCACGAGCTTCGTCGGGACGGTCGCTGACGTGACCGAGCGGCGCCTGGCCGACGAACTGCTGCGTGCAAATGAGGCGCGCTTCCGGCTGATGGCGGACGCTTCGCCAGCGACGCTCTGGCTGACCGATCCTGACGGCAATTGCACCTTCCTGTCGCGCCAATGGTATGAGTTCACCGGACAGACCGAGGAAGAGGCGCTGGGACTCGGGTGGACGAATGCCACCCATCCAGATGACAAGGAACTTGCGGGCAAGGCGTTCGTAGAAGCCAACGCGGCAAGAACCTTTTTCCAGACCGAGTATCGCCTGCGCACAGTCGACGGTTCCTATCGGTGGGCCATCGATGTCGGTCGTCCATGGTTTTCGGAGACTGGCGCATACGCCGGGATGGTCGGGGCGGTATTCGACATCAACGATCGCAAGCTGGCTGAAGAAGGGCTCGAGACTGCCAATCAGCGCAAGGACCAGTTCCTAGCCACCCTCGCCCACGAGCTGCGCAACCCGCTCGCCCCGATCTCGAACGCGCTGCAGGTCTGGCAGCTCGTCGAACCGGATCCAAACGAGGCGAACCGGCTGCGCGACATGATGGGCCGGCAGGTGAAACAGATGGTGCGCCTGATCGATGACCTGCTCGATGTCTCCCGGATCACCCGTGGCCGGATCGAGCTGCGGAAAGAGAGAATTGACTTGGGAACTGCGGTCGCAGCCGCCATTGAAGCGCTGCAACCCTTCATCGAGGGCCGCCAACACGAGCTCACCGTCAAGCTGCCTGATGTTCCGCTGCAGCTCGACGCGGACCTGGGCCGGCTCGTACAGGTCATCGGCAACCTGTTGCACAACGCGGCCAAGTACACGCCGCCCGGCGGGCACATCTGGCTGGCCGTAGAGCTCGACGGCAATACCGCGGTGGTGAGCGTCCGTGATGATGGCTGCGGAATCCCGCACGGGATGAACGAGGCGGTGTTCGAGATGTTCACCCAGGTCGACCAGTCGCTCGGGCGCTCGCACGGCGGCCTGGGCATCGGGCTCACGCTCGTGAGAAACCTGGTCGAGCTGCACGGCGGGACGGTCGCGGCACACAGCCAGGGACAGGGTTCCGGGAGCGAATTCATCGTCCGGCTTCCCGCAGCGTCCGACGATCAGTTTGCTGCCGCGCCGGCACAGCAGCCACGGCAATTGCCGATCCCTTCGCTCCACCGGGTGCTGGTCGTAGATGACGTCGAGCCGTCGGCGAATACCCTCGCGCTCATGCTGAAGAGCCTGGGGCAGCAGGCGCGCACGGTTTACGATGGAATCTCGGCGCTTGCAGCGGCTGCGGAGTTTCGTCCTGAGGTGGTGTTCGTCGACATCGCGATGCCGGGCATGGACGGCTATGAAGTCGCCGGACGCCTTCGGCGCATCCTGGGCGAACACTCGATGCTGGTGGCGCTCACGGGCTACGGACAGCAAGAGGACCGCCGGCGCGCCTTGGCAGCCGGATTCGATCACCATCTGGTCAAGCCGACCAGCGTCGACGCCCTGCACGAACTTCTGCAGGCCGTCCCCTCGCCCCTCGGTCTTGAATAGACGCGGGGCCTGGACCGCAGCCAGCTTTGAGCGTCCAGCTTTCGAACCCCTGTTGGCTATGGGGTGGGATGCGCGCACAAGAGCAAACTGCAGACTTCTGCAGATAAAGGCGTCTGTCGTAGCTTCGCAGTCTGCGAAATCTGCGGATTGCCTCTGTTCGGCTACTGCTCCCCTGCCCGGGCCACGCGGACGGTGTTGCGCACTTGCTTGGCGCGGTAGAGGGCGCGGTCGGCGCGAACCAGCAGCGAGCGCGCGTCCTCGCCGGCCGCACGCTCGGCAATGCCGATCGACAAGGTGAGCCCGAGGCCGGGAAAGTCGTGCCACTGCAAGGACGCGACCCGCACGCGCAGCGTCTCGAGCTGACCGTCGAGCCCGACGCGAAAGCCCATGACGCCTAGCTCGTCGCCGCCGAGACGGGCGATGAGCGCATGCGCCGTCAGGCTGTCGCGGGCCACGCGCCCGAGCTCGGCAAGCACGCGGTCGCCCGCGTCATGGCCGTAGCGGTCGTTGATCTGCTTGAAATGATCGAGATCGATGATTGCAATCGCCGTCACGCGTGCCAGCTGCAAGGGGTCTTCGAATGCCAGCCGCCAGCGTCGGCGATTGGCCAGTCCGGTCAGGTCGTCTTCGACCGAGAGCTTCTCCAGCCGCAGCATCAGCTCGGCGACATGCGCGCGCTCCTGCTGCAGGGAGGTGATCGCACGGAACTGTCGATAGCGCAGACGATGCACGACCACGCTGATGACGAAACTGATGGCCGCCGCACTGCTGAGATAGGCGGCAATGACCAGCATCTCGACGAGTGGTCGCGGATGCAGCGACAGCGCTGTCGCGACCAGCGCCAGCAAGGCAAAAATCAACCCGGCGACCCAGCGTAGCGGCAGCACCAGCAGCGTGCCGGCGCCCCAGAGCAGCAGCGAGTAGCCGATGGTGTAGGCCTCGTAGTGCTCGACCCGCGCCACCATCCAGGCGATGGCGGCGGCCGGCACCAGCATCATCAGGCCGCTCAGCGCATGGAAGCGCTCGCGGGTGGCGTCAGCGCCCCACAGCCACCAGGCGGTGGCCGCGACCGGTACCAGCAGCCATAGCCGCAGGCGGATGAAAACCTCCGCGTGCGCGGGCTCGAGCACCGCATCGACCAGGCCCCAGAGCGGGAACAGGACGAGAATCAGTCCGCTGCCGAACAACATGGCCGGGCGCGAGTCCCGGACCAGCGAATGCTCGAACGCCACCCGATCGGTGCGGCTCGCAAGTCCCAGACGCAGCAGCAGTTTGCGCACTGTCATCCCGCATTCTCGCGCGTGCAAGGGCCTGCGCGGATAGACGGGATGAAAAAGATTGGGCCGGCTGCGCAAAACACCGGGAGCCAGGCGCCCGGCTCTGATGGTTCTGCGCTATCCGCGGACGCTTTCTGCAGTGTCGATCAGAAGCGTCCGCGCGCAGCGCAGACCCACCAAAGGCTCAAAGCGCCCGCGAAACCCACTCATCCAAGCTTAGTTTCCAACGCAGCTCTCGTTGGTCGGCAAAGTCAGGCTGCGCACCGGGAAGGTCCCGTTGCCGTAGGCGGAGGTATAACTGAAGCTGCCGACATCGCACCCGGTGAAACGGATGGTGAGGCGGCCCCAGCTCGGGTTGTTGGTCACCTGGGAAGGGTTGAAGGCTGCGCCGAACTGACCGCCCGTGCTGATCAGCATGGGCACTTCGACCGAGCTCGCGCCCCATGCGAATGGCGCCAGGCCAACCATCCAGATCTGCTTGCCTTCAAAGAAGTCGTACCAGCTGACGAGCACGTTCGGGCCGGTTTCGCTGCCGCTGGCGTTGGTCACTTCGAGGAAGAAGCCACGCCCGGAGTTGGCCGGGTCGTACCAGCTGCCAGTGTGCAGCGGCAGGATCGGGAACTCACCGGGCGCCACCCGGACCGCCCGCTTGAGCAAAGGAATCCGGAGCGGCTGCTCGCTGGTGGGAAACAGCGGCGTGGTATTGATCGTTTGCAGCGTTTTCAGGCCGAAAATGACTCGTCCGAATGCAGTGAAGTGCGCATCAAGCGTGGTGTTCGTGCCGGTATTGATGAAGAAGTCTGAGGTCCCGCTCCCGGTATTCGGAGGACTGCCAGAGAGCGCCATGGCGATTGTGCCTGGCACGTTGCGGAGTCCGAGAGTGCGCTCACTGGCAATTGCCGGGAACCGAGTCACCTCGGTGCCCGTGTCCCGAAAGCCGCCGCCCTGCACGATGAAATCGCGAACCACCCGATTCATCAGCGTCGAGTTGTAGGATCCAGCGTCCACGTAGCGCAGGAAATTGGCGGTGGTGTTCGGCGTGGCCGTCTCGAGCTCGAGCAGCATCGGGCCGCGATCGGTATCGAACATGACGCGTGGTTTCTGTGCCGCGGCGAAATTGGCGAATGCCAGCAGCAGCACCGCCAGTACGGTTTTCATGGACATATCGGGTGGGCCCAGCGAAGAAGCCGCGAAGAATACAGACAAGCCCGCGGGCCATGCGGAACGACTTGTTAAAGGATTGGCGTGGGCGACGCCCCATTTTGGAGCGACCCACGCAGATCAGCGTGCGGCTCCGGAGCTCACGCTGATTCCCAGCAACAGCGGCGCTGCTGCCGGCGCGCGCAGCTCGAGCGCGACAATCGGACCGGCCGGCACGGCCACCTCGACCAAGTAAATGAACAGCTGCGGGCTGCCGCCCCCGCCGGCGCGGGATTCGGCGGTGCGCACGATCAGGGCCACGTCGCCGACCGGCTCGTGCGCACGCTCGGCGTTGTGCAGGGAACCATCCCATGCACTCGGCACCGTGAGCTCGCTGGTCGCAAGCGTAGCCCCGCCAGCATTCATCCAGCGCAGGTGCACGCCGCCAGGCCGCGCCCCGAGCTGGTTGGTGATCAACAGATGTACCCGCGTGGCCGCTCTGGGCAGCGTGATCGCACCACTGCGATCTGGGAATAGCGCGGCGCCGAGCGACGTGCCGGCCGGTGCCAGCTGCAGGCCCGGACCCAGGTCGAAGTCGATGCCGCGAAATTGCAACAGCCCGCGCGGCCAGGAGGCGCTGTCGGTGATGCCGAGCCCGCGACGACTGCCCTGGAAGCGCTGGCCAGGCCAGACATTCGCATGCGCGCGCAGGTCGATCTGCGCAGGTCCTGCGGCCGGTGGCCGGCTGCTCTCGGTTGGCGGCGGCGACGCGATCGCCGGCAAGGGCGCGCCGGGATCGCGCGCGGCACGCTCGTCCGCGGCGATCTCAGGCGCCCTGCCCTCGCGGCTCGGTGCCAGGTCGAGGGCCTCATTGCGCATGGTGGCAACGGCCCGGCGGTCCGCGACCAGCGGCAGGCGGGCATGCCGGCCATAGTGGCTGCGCGCCAGCAGCGCCTCGCCGTCCGCACTGAAGCCAATCTCGGCGAGGATGTCGACCGACGGCAACAACAAGCGCAGCGGTGCCACCACTTGTTGCGCGTGAGCCAGGTCGAAGAGCCGGATCGAGTCGCGGTGGCCGACCGCCGCCCAGCGCTGATCGGCACTGATGGCAGCCGCCTCGCCCCAGTCGCCCGCCAGCTCGGCGAGCTCGATGCGGCGCCCCTCGCCGTACAGGGCGACGCGCGGGCCATGACCGAACCAGTACTTGCCGAGATCGAAGACGCGGCTGTGCGCAGTCGGTGTGTCCACTCGCCGCAGCAACTGCGAACCGCTGACGTGGACGCGCCAGGACTGCAGCGTGCCGGGCTGCAGCATGCTTGGCTCACTGGTCGCGAGGAGCACCTGGCCGGGTAGCCCAAGCACGCTGGCATCAGTGATCTGCTGCGTCGAGAGCGGCAGGTCGACGCGACCGAGCTCACGCCCATCGCGCAGTCCACGCAGTTGCGCGCTGCGCCCCTGCCACCAGACCAGCCGTTCGCCGCGACGATCGAGCCGCACACCATCGAGCAAACCGTCGCTGAAGAAGGGCTCGCCCAGCCAGCCGCCGGTTGCGAGATCCAGGATGCGCCAGCGCAGCCGCAAACGTGCGTCGGGCTCGATGCTGGCGACCAGCGCAAGCGGCTCGCGCGGGTGCACGATCAGGTATTGCACGCTATTGGCGATCTCCAGCTGCCGCGCTGGATGGCCCGCCCGCAGGTGCCAGAGGGCAGCGCCCGCAGCGACTACGGAATAGCGACCGTCGGCGCTGGATTGGGTCAGATAGGGAGGATTCGTGTCGGGCACGGCCGGCATCGCCGCTGCTGGCGCTTGCAGGTCGGCGCTCACGGGCACCAGCGTCGTGCGCAGCTGCAAGTCCCAGGGTGTCGGTGGCAGCCGGAACAACTTGATTTCGCCTTCGCTGCCGAATCTCGCGGCCAGCCCTTTCGCGCCCAGCATCGCGGTTGCATTCAGGCCGATCAGCGCGCCGCGGTGCCGCAGCACACTGGCGGGCGGGAGTTCATTGGAGCGATCCAGCGTCGAAGGCAGTTGCCACAGCACGGCGCGACCATCATTCGCGAACACTCGATGCGACCCTGAGTCGAACTGAGCCGAGTTCAGGCGCTGACCGCCACTGCGCAGTGCGCGCGACAGCCACGTGCGGGTCAGCGGATCGAGCAGGCGCACACTGCCGCCGAAGCTGCTGATGGTGAGCAGCCCGCCGCCGAAAGCGAGCTCGCCAATGGCGCCCTCGCCCGCTTCAGCCAGCTGGTGGTGGGTGCTGGCCGCAAGGTCGTGCAGCAGCAATTCGCCACTGGCGCTGCCGAGCGCCAGCCAACGTCCATCGTCACTCGCGCTCCAGGCGCTGACTTCGGCACCGCTCGAGAAGGCAAGCTCTTCCAGTTGCACGCCGTCTTCCAGGCGCACCAGCGCCACGCGCTTGAAACCCGGCTCGGAGCAGGCCGCCACGACCCCTGCAGTGACCAGGCAATAGCGCGTTCCCGGGCGAAGGAAACGCGCGCCGAGGGGGCGCCAGGGGTCGGTTGCCCAATGCTGCCAGCCATCCTGTCGGTCATGCAGCAGCGCCCGCGAGCCATCCGGCGCAAAACTCATGTCGTTGAAATCCGCAAATGCTGGCGGCGGCGCGAGCATGCTGCCGTCGACGAGCCCGACCCGTTGCATGTGGCTGACATCCGGGCGCGCGACTCCCGAGCTGCCGCTGGGCCAGAGCAGCGCGTATCGGCCATCCGCCGTCGGCTGCGAGCGTCCGACGAAACTCGTGCCCCAGGGTGTCGGCGGAAAGGCAGGATGTGATCGCCAGCGCTCGCGCTGCCCCGCGACTTCGATCGCCACCAGCTCGCCATTGCGCAAACCTGCCAGCATGAGCGCGCCGTCTTCGCCAAAGCTGAGCGAGCGACCTTCGTTGTCGAACTGCAGGCTGGCAATCTGCCGCGGCGACTGGGCCAGGATCAGGCCGACGCGGAGGCGGTCACGCGCCGCTGCAGCGGGGTCGCCGAGCGCTTCGGCTTCTTCGATGTTGTCAATCAGCCCAGGCAGCTCCGCCAGCGGATCGCCGCGCGCCTGCGCGTCGAGCGCGTTATCGCGGCGCGCCTCCCAAAGCGTGTCCTGGGCCAGGCGACGGCTGGCATCGGCGCGAACCCAGAGCCAGCTGGTGGCACCGAGGCCGAGGACCAGCGCCACCAGCAGGCTCAGTGCGAGCGCCGCGGCACGCGGATCGCGGCGACGCCAATGGCCGATGCGCTCACCCCAGCCCTGCGCGCGCACGCTGACCGGGCGGCCGTCGAGAAATCGCTGCAGGTCGTCGGCAATCTCGCGGGCCGACGCATAGCGGTTGGCCGGATCCTTGGCCAGGCAATGGCGGCAGATGGCGTCCAGGTCCGCTGGCACATCGGGATTGCGCACGATCGGCGCAATCAACGGCTGGCTGACCACGCGCCGCAGCGTATCGGCCGAGTTCTCGCCCGCGAACGGCGGCTGCCCGGTCAGCATCTCGCACAGGATCGCGCCGAGACCCCAGACATCGGTTCGCGGCGTCAGCGTCGCACCCGTGCGCTGGGTCTGCTCCGGGGCCATGAACGCTGGCGTCCCAGCCGCGAGCGCCTGGCCCGCCGCCGCCCCGGCAATCCCGTGGGCAAGCCCGAAATCACCCACCTGCGGCGCGCCGCGCTCGTCGATGAGCACATTGCCGGGCTTGAGGTCGAGATGCAGGATGCCAACCTGGTGCGCGTACTCGACCGCTTCGCAGATGGTGCGCAACATCTGCGCGAGCACGCGCGGCGAGCGCGGCTTGCCGTCGAGCCAGTCGGCGAGCGTGGGCCCGCGCACCAGGCCCATCGAGAAGTAATAGAGATTCTCGTGCGTGCCGATTTCGTAGATCGGAATGATGTTGGGATGTTGCAGGCGTCCGGCGTGGCGCGCCTCGTCACGAAAGCGCGCGACCATGTCCTCGCCAGCGAACGGGTCGCTGGCGAACAGCTTCAGGGCGACTTCGCGGTCGAGGCTGAGCTGGCGCGCGCGGTAGACCACACCCATGCCGCCGCCGCCCACTTTCTCCAGCAACTCGTAATCGGCGAAGAAGCGATCCTGCGGATCATCGAGATCGATATTGAGTGCACGAAAGGGCTGCTCCGAGCGCGCGAGCGGCTGGGTGCTATCGGCGCGCGGCGCCGGCGTGCCGCCCGGAGCTTCCGGTTTCAGGAGGCGCCTGGTCCGGCAAAGGCATAGAGACTGCCGTCGTCGCAGCCACCGGCGACCAGCCGCGCGTTCGCCGAGATCGCAATCGGCCAGCTCATCTGGCTGAGCGGATAGGTCCACAACTGATTGCCGAGCATCGGCTGCCAGACGCTGAGATCGCCGGCGCTGGAATGGCCGTCGGCTGCGCCGAGGTAATTGCCGCTGCCGTCCATCGACAGCCCGTTCGGTGAATGTGCCGTGGTCGTTTGCCAATAGAGCGCGGGCTCGCGATATTTGTTGCCGTAGAAGGCGATCACGCCGCTGTCGCCGACGTTGCCGGCCGCAGCGATGTTGGTGCCGGTCTCGTCGCAGGCGACGCCGTAGATGGTCCTGGCCCCGCCCGGCAGCAGGGTCGACCACATGCTTGCGGGGCTGGCAAGAAAGTTGGCGACGTTGAAGCCATACAGATTGCCGTCGTTGGCTCCCACGAAGAAGTTGCGGCCATCGGAAGACAAGGCGGCCGCATGCACGTAGGCCGAGTTCGGCACCTGCCAGCGCTGCTGCACACCGATCGCACCGGCCACGATCGTGAACAGGATCACTTCGCCGTGATAGCTCACGATGAGGCCGAGCTGGCCGCTCGCATCGACCGCTGCGACCATGCCTTCGTCAGTCGGATCGGTCAGCGCGATCGTCACCGGCGTGGCCCCGAAAGCAGCGCCACTGCTGCGCATGAACAGGTAGCCGTGATCGGCGGCCGCGAGCAGCACCGTCCCGTCGGCGCTCAGGCTGACCATGTTGCCGCGCGCCACGGTCGGGTACATCAGCAATGACGTCTGCGTACCGACATCCCAGGCCGCCACGAAGCCGGCGACCGTGGGCGTCTGCTGATACCAGCCCGAGCTCGCCACCGTGCCACCATCGCCGCTCAAGGCGACCCAATAAACACCCTGCCAGCCAGCAAACTCCTGCTTGAAGATCTGGTTGCCACTGGCATCCCAGACATAGGTCCCGAAGGTCCCGAGCTCGCTCGGGTCGGCGCCCGCGCTCGGCGGCGACACGCGCGCCTCTGCGGCGGGAGCAGCGGTTGCGTCACTCGAATAGACATGAAACCAGGTGCCGGCTGCGACGCGGCTCCCGCTGTCGTCCACCGCGACCGAGTTGATGAAATAGGTGGGATTGGTATGCGGGCAGGCAGTCCAGAGCGGCGTGGCCATGCGTCCCTTTGCGGCAGTCGACGAGCGCTGAATGTTATCGCGCGCTGGCTCGGGCGACCACGCGCTCTGGACTCGGCTTTGTGAAGGCGCCGATCATGCGCTGACAACACCCGGGCTGAACAAATGAGGCGACTGCGCATCTGGGGACTGCTCCTGCTGGCATTGCTGGCGCTCGCAGCGGGTGTGTGGGTGTGGCAGCGGGTGGAGATGCCTCTGCCAACTTCTACTCGAACGGAGCTGCGTCCAGGCGGCGTGCAGCTTGCTCGTTCCGGGACGGCCGATCCGGTTGCGCCGTCTGCACGTCCAGAGCCAGCCAACGCGAAACCCGCTTCGGCCGTGCAAGCGCCTGCGCTACGCTCGAACACGGAGCCCGCATTCGCTAGCGACATCTCGAACGCGGCGCGCGTCTATAGGGGCTCGGACCCAGCGCAGGCCGCGACCATTGCCGAGCTCGAAAGGCGTTCGCGCGCGGGCGACCGGGATGCGGTACGCCAGCTCGCCGAAGCCCTGCGGGAATGTAGCGCAGCGCTGGCGGCAATGAAGCCGATGCCGCCGGAGCAGATCGGCGCTTTCGGTCCAAACCCCTACTACACGGAAATGCATTCGCGCCGGCTGGCTTTTCTCGGCCCTCGGGCGCAGGAATGTCGCGCCGTTTTCAATGACCCGGACGCGGAGATCAACCAGCGCAACCTGGAAGAGGCGATGCGCCTCGCCTATACCGATGCGCTTGCCGTCGGCGACTTCATGGCACGCATGTGGGCCGTCCTCGACGAGGGCCAGACCTACCCGCCGCCGGCATCGGTATTGGCGCAGCTGCGGGCGTTGTCGCTCGCCAACCTGGATGCGCGCAATCCCCAGTCGCTGCTCGACCTGGCCCCGTTTTCAAACCTGATCTCGCCCATCGACACCGAGCATGCGTGGCGGCTCGCTGCGTGCGATCTGGGTTACGACTGTGCCGCGAACGGCCGGCTCGCCCGACGCCTATGCGTGGACAGCGGCACCTGCTTCGGCGGCAGTTATGAGGAATTCCTGCTGTCACGGCTGTCGCCCCGGCAATGGGAGATCGTCCAGGCCCAACGAGCGCGCCTGCTGCACCAGCTGCGGAACGGGAACCTTTCAGGCGTCATCCAGGGGCCACCGAATGGCGGCTGAAGGCAGGGTTCGGCGATCTTGGCGCGCGCTGCTCCTCCTGGGATCCCTGTTGGTGCTCGTCGCCGGCACGCTGGGTGACCAAGCTGGATGGAGATGGGCGGGTTCCATTTTGTCGGGAAACCCATCGCCCTCGAGCCTGCACGAAGTCGATCGGATTGCCTCCACGGCGGGGTCCCAAGATGCTCTGGAGCGATCCGCCCAGCCGTCGGCAACGCCGGTTGCCGCCGCGACCAAGCCGCCCGAGCCGACTGTCGATCCGCTGCTGGCACTGCCGGTCACGCCCAGCGAAGCGCTCGATCGCATGCGCCGGTGCATGAATTCGACCAGTCCGGAGCTTCTGAACTGGCGCGAGGGACAACTCGATTGGCTCACGCCGGAGGCGCAGGCCGTCGAGCGCGCCGCCTACGCCAAGGCGCGGGCGTGGCTCGATGAGCGTTGTCGGGAGTGGGCAATGGAGCCTGGCAAGCGCGCGCTCGACTTGACGAAAGCCTTCATCGAGCGAGCGCAGCGTTCGCCTCAGCTCGCCGATCGTCTTGCAGGACTCTTCGCCCAGCTGCAGTCAGCGGATCCACCGCCCGGGGATATCGGTCTGGTCCGCGAGTTGCTGGACGATGCCCTGCGTGCTGGCGACCCGGAGCTGTTGCTCGGCATTGGCCGCGTGCTAGGTCCAAGCCAGATTGGCGAAATCAGGCAGCTCGGGATTTTCGCCGGCAGCCATCTTTCTTCGCTCGCTTTTGCGCTGGCAGGTTGCGAGCTGGGTGCCGCCTGCGGACCCAACAGCCCACTGGTCATGCATGCCTGCGCGCTGCAGGGCCGCTGTGGATATCTCGACTATCCCACGCTCGTCTATGACGCGTCCGTTGGTCGCGACGACGCGGCGGTGTTACGCCGCGTCGTTGACCAGATCGTGCACCTCGTTCGCAGTGGGCAGACCGCGGGAATGTTTGATCCGCCGCCAGTGCCGCCGCCGCCAGTGCCGCCGGGTTGAGCCCGTTGCATCGGGCCGCCGCGACTACAAGTCGTAGCGCACCCCGACCAGGAACTGGAGCGGATTGCCGAGCAGGATGCCGCGCGTCCGGTCGACGATGTAGTCGCGATCGCCAGCGTTCTTGACGGCGGCAAAAGCGCTGAAGCCGGCATTCTCCGGGCGCCAGTTCAGGGTGAAATTCCACACGGCGTAGCCGGCGATGCGGCCGAGCTGGCCGGCGCCGTTGGCGATCGGGCGCTCGGTGTTGGCGAAGTCGGCGTACTGATCGCTGGCAGCCTGCAGTTCCACCGAGCCGTCCCAGGGTCCGCTGCGATAGCCGGCGCGGACGGTGGCGAGGCCGCGCGGCGCATACGGCAGGCGATTGCCGTCGGCGCTGCCGATGACAATGGCGTTGCCGACGACGGCGCGCAGCGGCGCTTCCTGGTCCGCAGTCGGCAGCCAGGTCAGGGCGATGTTTGCGTAAGGCGCCCCGCTCCAGCCGAATGCGCCCGCACGCTCCCAATGCGCAGCGACCTCGACGCCCTCGTACAAGGTCTCGCCTTGCGCGAGCGGCGTGCTGCCCCCGGCGATCGACCCGACCGCGACCTGGTTGTCGAACTCATTGCGAAACACTGCCGCCTCGAACGAGAACTCGTCGCCAACGCGCCCGCGGAATCCAAGCTCAGCGTTGATGCTCTCCTCCGCGTCGACGTCGACACTGCCGCCCGCGTTGTCGACGACATCCTCGGCGCGTGGCGGTGCAAAGCCCTCGTGGACGCCAGCGAACAGCGTGAACGCATCGCTGAGCGCGTAATTGAAGCCGAGGCCGGTGACGACTTCGTCGACCTCCTCGCTGCCCTCGCGGTTGGTGAGATGGTTGCGCCGAAAATAGTCGATACGCTCCACGCGCACCGCCGGGATGACACTGAATGCGCCCCAGGTCGCGCGGTTCTGCACGAAAGCGGAGATGGCATCGACGGTGCGCCGGTTGTTCTCGACCAGCGTGCCACTGGTGCCGGTCGGGCTGGTGGCGTTGACCTGCAGGCGGTCCTGCGTCTCGGCATGGAAGCGCAGACCGGTCTCGAGCTCATGTTCTGCGCCCATGAGCCCGTACCACACGGTCAACCGTGGCTCGACACCGCGCGTGTAGTAGTCGCGCAGGCGGCCCTGCCTGGAATTGCACGTATTCGGATCGACCGCCGCTCCACGCAAGCGCGCGTCGCGAAAGGCGTTGCCGCACTGGGTGTCGGTGGTGGTCGACGACTGCCGGAACCAATCACGGTGAAACTCGTAGTGATAAAGATTGGTGGTCAGCAAGGCTGCGTCCGACAGCGGCACTTCGTGCGTCAGTGAAAGGCCGGAATGACGGGTGTCAAATTGATCATTCGCAAACGGGTTGTACTCGCGTCCGAAGTTGGCGAGCTCGGCATCGGTAATGCCGGTGTAGCTGACGTTCGAGTTCTCGAGCATGCGGTTGGCGCGCAGTGTCACTGCGCCGAAATCGCCAATATCGGCGACATACTTGGCGTTGAGATCGGTCTGGCGCAGGCGGGTGTTGTCGCGGGCGCCGTCGCCGATCTTGCGAATCACGTCGAGCAACGCACCGCCGCCGCCGACATTCAAGTGCGCATTGACGTAGTCGCGGTTGCCTGCCATCACTTGCGCATAGGCTCCAAGCTCCTGCGGCGGATCGGGCGTGATGTAGTTGATCACGCCGCCGATCGTCTGCGGACCGAAGCGCAGCATGCCGACGCCCTTGAGCACTTCGATGCGCGCGTAGCGGTCGATTGGCGCGTGGTAATAGCTCTCGTTCGACCCGTACGGGCCGTACATGGCCGGGATGCCGTCTTCGAGCAGCAGCACCTTGGTTGAACGTGTGGGATTTAGGCCGCGCACCCCAATGTTCGGGCGCAAACCGAAGCCCTCCTCGTCACGCACATGTACGCCGGGCACTTTGCGCAGGGCCTCGTTGACCGTCAGCGTGCGGCTGGACTCGAGTTCGCGCTGGTCGACGACCGCGGTGCTGCCGGGCTGGAGCGCACCTTCGGCTGGCGTCCCGACCACTTCGACGCGCGGCAGCTTGTCGGCCTTGGACGCTCCCGCACCGGCATCGTCGACGGCAACATCCGTGGCGCCGAGCGAGGCGCCGCTAAGCGCAGCCAGGATGGCAACTACGAGGCGAGAGGCGGTCGGGTGCTGCGACATCAGGTACATCCTTCATGCCATTGAGTGAGGACCTATTCTATGCAGTTGCAGTCGCCAATGACAACGATTCGCATTTGCGTTTGTAGCGATCGTTGCGCGAGCACGAGCATCGCGGGCATTGCCACTGCTCCTACGTGAGCCAAAATTGGCGGGGAGCACTGCGCACGCCGATCACACTCCTATAATCGACACATGAAAAAGCTCACCTCGCTCTTCGCTGTATTGGTCGCCGCACCGGCGTTCGCCCTCGATGGCAAGTGGACACCGGATCAGGTGCTGGAGATCGATCCGGTCTGGCTCGCTGAGCAGGGTTTGAAGCTGACCCCGGCGCAGTTGTGGGACGCCAAGCGCGGTACCGGCCTGCTCTCCGGGACGGTGAACATTGCCGGCTGCTCGGGGGCTTTCGTCTCGGCGACTGGTCTCATCATCACCAACCACCATTGCCTGTTTCCGCTGATCCAGGAACACAGCACGCCCGATCGCGACCTCATCACCAGCGGTTTCATAGCGCGCGAACGCTCGGAGGAATTGGCGGGAACGACGCTGCGCGTGGAGATCCCGAAGCGGTTCACCGATGTCAGCGCGCGGGTGTTGGAAGCCGTCCCGAAAGGCGCCGATGCCATGGCGCGCCTCGGCGCGATCGAGGCCCGCCAGAAGGAGATCGTCAAGGAATGCGAGAGCCAGCCAGATACCAAGTGCAAGCTCGCGGTATTCGATGAAGGGGTCAACTACACGTTGATCGAGTCGATCGAGCTGCGCGATGTGCGCCTGGTGTACGCGCCACCGCGCGCGATCGGCGAATACGGCGGCGAAATCGACAACTGGTCGTGGCCGCGCCACACCGGCGATTTCGCGATCGCACGCGCCTGGGCGGCGCCGGATGGCAAGCCGGCCGATCGCAGCGACTCAAACACGCCGTTCAAGCCCGAGTTCTTCTTCCCGATCTCCAAGCGCGGCCTTGCGAAAGACGAGTTCGTGATGCTGCTTGGCTATCCCGGCATCACCTGGCGCTCGAACATTGCCGAAGAAATGGGTGAGCGTCGCCAGCGTTTCTTCGTCCGCCGCGAAGAGCTTTTCGGCGAGTGGATCAAGCATCTCGAGCAGGCGAGCGCAGGCGATCCCGCCGCGACGATTGCCGTCGCGGCAAATCTGAAGGGCATCCTCAATCGCCACAAGAATGCGCAGGGCCAGATTGCCGGGCTCAATCGCGGGCGCATCGTCGCCAAGCAGCAGGCGGCGGACGCGGCAGTCGCGAGCTGGGCCGCTTTGCAGGCCGACCATCGCGGCGCCGGAGCGGCGCGCGATGCCCTGCGCACGCTGCTCGCCGAGCGCGAGCGCACCTGGGAGCGCGACTTCCTGTTGAACCTGATCCCGCTCGGGGTTGAATCGGTGGCCGGCAGCATCCCGCCTTTGCCGAAGGCGCTCTATTACGGCGCTACCCTCGCCCACCAGGCGCGCGAGCTCGCTGTCGACGACACTGCGCGCGCACCTGGCTTCGTGGACGCGGATCGCGCACGACTGCGCGACCGCTTGCGGCGCGAGCAGGCCAACTTCCACGTCGGCGCCGATCAGCGCGTGTTCGCGGCGCTCGTCCGTCGCGCCCGTGCCCTGCCCGCTGATCAACGCATCGCCGCAATTGATGCGCGCTTCGGCAAGCTCGATGACAGTGCGCTGGAGGCCGAGATCGCCAAGCTCTATGCGGGCAGCAAGTTACTGGATCCCGATGCCCGCGAGGCCATGCTTGGAGAAGACTTGGCCAAGCTCGAAGCGCGCAAAGACCCGTTGCTCGACTTCGGCATCGCCTGGGACGCGGACCTGCGCGAACTGCGGACACGCGAGCGCATCTGGAACAGCCAGAGCGCCATTCACCGGCCGATCTGGCGACGCGCCGTGCAAGCGCATGCGGGTAAGCCAATCGCCCCTGATGCCAACAGCACGCTGCGTATCAGCTTCGCGCATGTCCAGGGCTACGCGCCACGCGACGGCGTCTGGTACACCCCGTTCACAACGCTCGCCGGCGCCGTCGAAAAACACACCGGCGAAGAGCCTTTCGCGCTGCCAGCCAACGTCCTGGAAGCCGCAAAAGCACCTGGCACGCGCTGGATCAACACGGGCGGTACCGACGTGCCGGTCAACTTCTTGTCCGATGCCGACAGCTCCGGTGGCAACTCCGGCAGCCCGGTCGTCAACGGCCATGGCGAGCTGGTCGGCATCAACTTCGACCGCGTCTGGGAAAACGTCGCCGGCGACTTCGGCTTCAACCCCGCGCTGTCGCGCAACATCAGCGTCGACATCCGCTACTTGCTGTGGCTGCTCGATCGCGTCGAGGATGGCGATCCGGTGCTGCGTGAGCTGGGAATCGAAGAGTAGGCAGCGCGGGCGTTTTGTAGGTCATGTTGCCCGCGCCAGCGGGCGTTTTGTAGGTCATGTTGCCCGCGCCAGCGGGCTACTTGACGAGGTGCTCGCGGGGTACCAGTCAAGTAGCCCGCTACGCGGGCAACATGACCTACGAAGGCGGCGCGGTCGCAACAGTTCTACGCAGTCCAAGGCGCGGCTTCGTCGCGCCCGACCCATTCCAATTTCTCGGCAGCCACACTCAACTCCGCAGCGGAAAAACTCCCCTCCTCCGCCAACGCCTTCAATGCCGCAAACGCAATCGCCTTGGCGTCGACTTCGAAGAAATCACGCACACCGGCGCGTGTATCGCTGCGACCGAAACCGTCCGTGCCCAACGTGGTGTAAGGACGCGGGACGAACGCGCGAATGAGCTCGGGCAAGGCGCGCAGATAGTCGCTGGCGGCGATCACCGGACCGATCGTTCCCGACAATTGCGCGGTTACGAATGGAATCGGTGCGGGCGCATCAAAGTGCACGCGTGAACGCCGCTCACAGTCGATGCCATCGCGTTGGAGCTCAGTCCAGCTGGTCACGCTCCAGACTGCCGCGTCGACGCCGAATTCGCGCAGCAGCTCGGCAGCCGCGAGCGCTTGCGGAAGGATGGCGCCGGAGGCGAGGAGTTGAACGGCTAAAGGCCGGGACTCGGGACTCGGGACTCGGGACTCGGGCGGAGCGGCAGAGAGCCGGGACCCGGGAGTTGGGACCCGGGAGTCGGAAGGAGCGGCAGCTGGGGTCTGGTCTTGCGTTCTGGACTTGAGCTTGCGCAACGCCTTTTCTTCGATTTCGCGGATGCGCTCTCGTGTCACGTCAAATTGCTTTGCAACGTCGGCCACACTGTAGTCCATCGCGAGGTCCACACCGAAGCGTTCCTTTAGAACCTTGCGTTCCCGGTCAGTCAGGCCGCTCAAAACTTCAACCAAGCGATCACTCGGCACGCCGACGAACTTCTCGAGTCCCGAATCCCGAGTCCCGAGTCCCGGCTCCAACTCCCTAGTCCCGAGGCCCGGCTTCATCAGGTGCATTCCCCGCAGGATCTCAGCCTCTGACCCGATCATCAGCGACGGCTGCGCATAGTTCTCGTTGCCGACGGTGAGATAGTAGAAAACGTCCTTCTGTTCACCCAGCATCTCCTTGATGCCACGGGCAACGATGACGGCGATCTCGCAGGCGAGTGCGGGGTCGTAGGCGCGGCAGTTGGGCACGCCGGCGAAGCCTAAGTGACTGGCGCCGTCCTGGTGCTGCAGGCCTTCGCCACTCAAGGTGGTGCGGCCACTGGTGGCGCCGATCAGGAAGCCGCGGGCGCGCTGGTCGGCGGCGGCCCAGATCAGGTCGCCGACGCGCTGCCAGCCGAAAATCGAGTAGTAGATGTAGAACGGCAGCATGGCGAAATCGTGGGTCGAGTAGCTGGTCGCCGCGGCGGTCCAGGAGCTGATCGCGCCGGCTTCGGAAATGCCTTCTTCGAGGATCTGGCCGCTGCGCTCCTCGCGGTAATAGAGCATCGAGCCCAGGTCTTCCGGCTCGTACATCTGGCCGTGGGGCGCGTAGATACCGACTTGGCGGAACAGCCCGGCCATGCCGAAGGTCCGCGCCTCGTCGGCAACGATCGGCACCACGCGCGCGCCGATCCCGCCGTCTTTCAGCAGGTTGCCGAGCATGCGCACCACCGCCATGGTGGTCGACATCTCCTTGCCATTAGCTTCGAGGGCGAAGCGCGCGAACGACTCGATCGCAGGCAGCGGCAGGGCCTCGGTCGAGCGTGGGCGCCGGCGGGGCAAGGGCCCGCCGAGTGACTGGCGACGTGCAGCGAGATAGCGCATCTCGGCGCTGTCGGCGGGCGGCTTGTAGAAGCGCAGGCCCTCGACATCAGCGTCGGCGAGGGGCAGGCCGAAGCGATCACGGAACGCACGCAACTCGTCGACATCGAGCTTCTTCTGCTGGTGCGTGGTCATCCGCCCCTGCCCGGCCTTGCCCATTCCGAAGCCCTTCATGGTCTTGGCCAGGATCACTGTCGGCTGGCCCTTGTGCGCAATCGCGGCTGCATAGGCGGCGTGCAGCTTGCGGGCGTCGTGGCCGCCGCGCTTGAGCCGGTCGATATCGGCATCCGAGAGATCCGCCACCAGGCGCGTGAGTTCGGCGTTCTGGCCGAAGAAGCGTTCGCGGTTGTAGGCGCCGTCGTTGGCCGAGTAGGTCTGGAACTGGCCGTCGACGGTCTGGGCGAACGCGCGCAGCAGTTCGCCATTGGTATCGCGCGCGAACAGCGGATCCCAGTCAGAGCCCCAGATCACCTTGATGACATTCCAGCCGGCGCCGGCGAATAGCGACTCGAGTTCGTCGATCACCCGCGAGTTGCCGCGCACCGGGCCATCCAGTCGCTGCAGATTGCAATTGATGATGAAGGTCAGGTTGTCGAGGCGCTCGCGTGCAGCCAGCGAAAGCGCGCCAATCGACTCCGGCTCGTCCATCTCGCCGTCGCCAAAGAAGCCCCAGACGCGACGGCCTTCGGTGGCCTTCAAGCCGCGGTGTTCGAGATAGCGCAGGAACCGCGCCTGGTAGATCGAATTGATCGGCCCCAGGCCCATCGAGCCGGTCGGGAACTGCCAGAAATCCGGCATCAGCCACGGGTGCGGATACGAGCACAATCCAGGCGCGCCCACTTCGCGCCGATAGCGCGCGAGGCGCTCCTCCGGCAGGAAGCCTTCGAGATACGCACGGGCATACACGCCGGGTGCCGAGTGCGGCTGGAAGAACACGAGGTCGGCACCCTGCGGGTGGCCGTCGGCCTTGAAGAAATGATGGAAGCCGACCTCGAACAGGTCCGCAGCGGAGGCGTAGCTGGCGATGTGTCCACCCAGCTCGCCACTCGCCTGGTTCGCGCGCATGACCATCGCCAGCGCATTCCAGCGCATCGCCGCACCGAGGCGCGCCTCGAGC
>JANPJV010000152.1:0-10578 GCA_031425695.1 Rhodanobacteraceae bacterium
TTTGGGGTGGTGGTGGGGGGGGGGCGCCCTTTGTTGTTTGTGGGGCTCGGCCCCGCCCCTATCCCCCCACCCCCACCACAAGCAGCGCAGACCCACCACAAGCCCAGAGTCCGCGCACAGCGCAGACGCACCACAAGCCCAGAGTCCGCGCACAGCGCAGACCCACCACAAGCAGCGCAGACCAGCACCACATCACCATCGCTGCTTGCCACGCTCCCGCGCCCGGTGCAGGCTGCGGCTCCCAGCAGCAGACCCACCATGCCGCTCGCGAACGCACGCCCGATAGCTTTCATCATTACCCGAGATCGGCGTGTTGCCGAGAGCTTCTACGGCGACACGCTCGGGCTGCTGCGCCTGCCCGGCGATCCATTCGCGGCAGTCTTCGACATGTCCGGGGTCGCCCTGCGCGTGACCGAAGTGCCAGGGCATGTTGCGTCCGCTCATCCGGTGCTCGGCTGGCAGGTCGCCGACATCGCTGCAACCGTGCGCGCGCTTGCGGACAAGGGCGTCGCGATGGCCATCTACGAAGGCCTGGGCCAGGACGCGCTCGGCATCTGGACCTCGCCGGATGGCAAGGCCAAAGTCGCGTTCTTTGCCGATCCCGATGGCAATGGGCTGAGCTTGACGCAGGCCTGAGCGCAGTCGTTTCAGTCTTCTCCTGAATCATTCCCAGGGTGCGCCGATGATCGGGCTAACCCATTCGATCGAGACCGCGGCCCCGCGTGCGTGGCTCTGAGCGCGCGCAGTGATGGATGTGGCGGAGTGTGTTTCCTCGTAGCGTGGCACTGAGCGCGCGCGGTGGTGGATGTGGCGGGGTGTCTGTCGCGCCAGCGCCGCGGCTCTTCGACACGCTGAAACACGCGGCGCTGGCGCGATCGCTGGTGAGGCTCTTTCCCGCTCCTCGCGCGCTCAGTGCCACGCTACAACGGCCACCTCGATCGAGCGAAGTGTGTTTCGCGCAAGCGCTAGGCGTGCGGTCCGCAAGCGAGCGCGTGCGGCTGGCAGCGCTGTTGAAGAAGCTCGGCCGCAGCCTGGAAACGTAGGCCATCCCATTCGCCGCTCCAGCGACTCCATTGGCTGCACGCTTGTGCTTTCTCTGCGCGGCTTGCGGCAGACTTGGGCAGTGAACACCCGTCGCTTCCTGCTGTTTGCTGCTGCCTTCTGGGGCCTGTTCGGCTTCGTCGCCGGCATCCTGGTGTGGATCAGCATGTTGAGCCATGGCCATTCGGTGCCGTGGCTGGTCAGCTTCTACCTGGTCGTGTGGCTCGCCTGGCTCGCACCGACGGCCGTGATCGTAGTCTTGGCGCGGCGTTTCCCGGTCGTCCCGTTTCGCTGGCCGGCGGCACTGGTACACCTCGGTGCAGCGACGCTGGTCGCGCTGCTGCATTCGCTGTTCGAGATCGGTGTGATGCTGTGGATGCGGCCTTACGATCAGCGCACGGCCGAGCTGGCCCAGCTCGACATTGCGCAGATCCTGCTAGCCAAGCTGCCGCTCGAGTGGATCCTCTATTGCCTGGTGCTGGGCGGCGTCCTTGCGCTGGAGTTCTACCAGCGCTACCACGAGCGCGCCCTGCGCGCTGCGCAGCTGGAGCGCTCGCTGGTCGATGCCCGATTGCACGCGCTCGAACTGCAGTTGCAGCCACATTTCCTCTTCAACACGCTGAATGCGATTGCCGCGCTGGTGCGCAGTAGCCGCAAGGAGCAGGCGGTGACCATGATCGCCGGGCTGGCCGACCTGTTGCGCTATTCACTCGATCACGCCGGCCGCCAGCAGGTGAGCCTCGCCGAGGAAATCGAGATGCTGCGGCGCTATCTCGAGATCGAGAACACGCGCTTTCCCGACCGCATGTCGTTCCGCATCGACGTGGCCGACGATGTGCGCAACGCAGCCGTTCCGATCCTGATGCTACAGCCGCTCGCTGAGAACGCGGTTCGCCACGGCATTGCGCGGAGCGCCGCGGGCGGCGAGATCGAGGTGAGCGCCAGGCGCGTCGGCGAACGGCTGCAGATCGAGATGCGCAACAGCGGCATTCTCGATCCCGCCGCGATCGAGGGCATCGGGCTTCGCAATACGCGCGAGCGCTTGGTCAGTCTGTATGGCGATACGGGGCATTTCCGCCTGACCACAGTCCCCGGCGGCGTGTTGGCGCAGCTCGACATACCGTGGACGGCGCTCGCATGAGCGCGCTCGGCGCGGCTCCGTTCAAGGTCTTGATCGTCGACGATGAGCCGCTCGCGCGCGCGGGGCTCAACGCGTTGCTGGTCGCGGATCCGGAGGTGCAGGTGGTGGGCGAGGGCGACGGTGTCGGTGCCGTCGCGCTGATTGCGCGGCTGCGGCCCGACATCCTTTTTCTCGACATCCAGATGCCTGAGGTCGACGGTTTTGCGCTGCTGGAACTGGTCGGTGCCGATGCGGTCCCCGCGGTGATCTTCGTCACCGCCTTCGACCGGCACGCGCTGCGGGCATTCGAGGTACACGCGCTCGATTACCTGCTCAAGCCTTTCACCGACGCGCGCTTCGAGGTTGCGCTGGCGCGTGCCAAGCAACAGGTCCGCAACCGCCGCGAGGGTGCGCTCGACGCGCGCATCGCCGAGCTGATGCGCGCGCAGCAATCACCGCGCACGCGGTTCCTGGTGCCGGCCCGCGACAAGACCGTGGTGGTCGACGTCGGCACGATCGACTGGATCGAGGCGGCCGATTACTACGTCAGCCTGCATTGCGGCAGCGCCAGCCACCTGCTGCGTGACACCATGGACGAGATCGAGCGCCAGCTCGATCCGCAGCAGTTCTTCCGCGCCCACCGCTCGGCGATCGTAAACCTCGCCCGCGTCCGCGAGATCCACCCGCTGTTCCGCGGCGACTGCGAGCTCAAGCTCGCCGATGGCACCACCGTGCGCCTGAGCCGTCACCGCCGCAAGGAATTCGAGGCGCGGTTTGCGCAGGTGGGCGCGGGGCGCTGATCTGAGCGGTTGGACGTAGGCCGATGTGCCGCGTAGCGGCTCACCGGCAAAGAGCGCCGGAGAGCGCGCAAGTAGCCGCGCGCACACCGGCCTACGCGGCACGACTTGTCCCATTCACCACACAACCAACTCCATTCGCCGCAAATCAATATCGGCGCGGATCTGGTCGGCGCAGCCTCCGGTTTCACCTTTGACCGGAGCATCCAATGAAACTCATCCTGTCCCTCACCGCGGGCTTCTGCAGCTTGCTCGCTGCCGTCACTGCCTTCGCCGGCGACCCGCGCGGCGCGCTGGTCGATTCGCAATGGTTGAAGGCCCATCTGTCCGATCCGAATCTGGTGCTGTTGCACGTCGGCGCTGAAGACGAGTTCGCGAAGGGCCACATCGCGGGCGCACGGCTGGTTTCGCTCGACGACATTTCGGTGTCCGAGCACACGAAGACGGGACTGATGCTGCAGCTCCCCGAGCCCGAGGACCTGCGCGTGCGCCTGCAGAAGCTCGGTATCTCGGACGACTCGCATATCGTCGTCTACTACGGCCAGGATTGGGTCAGCCCGAGCACGCGGGTGGTGTTCACGCTGCAGGCCGCGGGGCTGGAGAAATGCACGCATCTGCTCGATGGCGGCATGCAGGCATGGGTGCGCAGTGGCGGCGTTGTGAGCAACGAGCCAGCACCCACGGAGCCTGGCAAGCTTTCCCCGCTGCGCATGCAGCCGCTCACTGTGGACGCGGATTACGTGCGTGCGCACCTGGATGCGCCGGGTATCGCGATTGTCGATGGGCGTGCCGCAGCTTACTACGACGGCGTCGAAACCGGCGGCGCGCATGGCCAGACCGACCGCACCGGCCACATCAAGGGCGCGCTCAGCATTCCCTTTACCGAGGTGACTGACGAGCAACTGCGCATTCGGCCGCAGGACGAGCTGCGAGCGCTGTTCGCGCGCGCGGGAGTCGAGCCTGGTGACACCATCGTCGGCTACTGCCATATCGGCCAACAGGCGACGGCAATGCTGTTCGCGGCGCGCCTGCTCGGGCATCCGGTGCGGCTCTACGACGGTTCTTTCCAGGACTGGTCGCGCAGCGATGAAAACCCGTTCGAGGCGACGCAGCCGTGAGCGCACAACGCACGCCCGCGGCGTATGCCGATCCCTATCTCGCCGGAGCCGGTCTCGGCCTGGTGCTCCTCGCATCCTTCGTCCTGGTCGGCCGCGGGCTCGGGGCCTCCGGCGCATTCGCGAGCACGGCTGCCGGTGCAGTCGCTGCCGTCGCGCCAGGAAGCGCTGCAGACAGCCCGCTGTTCAGTCACTACCTCAGTGACCCGGGGCCCTGGCTCGAATGGTTGAGCTTCGAGCTCATCGGCGTGCTGATCGGCGGCTTCCTGTCGGCTGGCTTGGCGGGCCGCTTGCGCATCGGCATCGAACGTCCGCGGCAGTTGGCGCCGTCATCGCGGCTGGCCTTTGCCTTCGGCGGCGGCGTGCTGATGGCAGCCGGCGCGGTCCTCGCGCGCGGCTGTACCAGCGGGCAGGCGTTGACCGGCGGTGCGCTGCTCAGCGTGGGCGGCTGGCTGTTCCTGGCGGTTGCTTTTGCCGCCGCCTACGCGCTGGCGCCACTCGCACGGAGGCTATGGGCATGAGCGCTCCCCTGATCACCGAAGGCGGTTCGCTCATCTCTTCGCTGCTGGCCGCGCTGGCGCTCGGCGTCGGCTTCGGGTTCGCGCTCGAGCGCGGCGGGCTCGGCAACGCGCGCAAGCTCATCGGCCAGTTCTATGGTCGTGATCTCAGCGTGCTCAAGGTGATGTTCAGCGCGCTGCTGGTTGCGATGCTCGGCGTGTTCTGGCTCGGCCGCTTCGGCCTGCTCGAGGTGAGCGCGCTGTACGTGCCGCATACCTATCTGTGGCCGCAACTGGTCGGCGGTGGGTTGTTCGGTGCTGGCCTGATCTTGGCCGGCCTGTGCCCGGGAACGGCGTGCGTCGCTGCCGCCAGCGGGCGCATCGACGGGCTGTTCGTACTGCTCGGGATCCTCATTGGCATGCTCGGCGTCGGCCTGCTGCTGCGTCGCTTCGTGGCTTTCTTCGAAAGCTCGGCGCACGGCGCGTGGACCTTGCCGGAACTGCTCGGCCTGCCGTATGGCGTGGTGGTTGCGGGTGTCGTGGTGATGGCGCTGGCCGCGTTCGCCGGCGCCGAATGGGTGGAGCGCCGCGCGCGATGAAGATCAATGCACGCATCCTGCTGGCCCTGATTGGGCTGACCGCCGGCATGCTGGCCGCGGTTGCCGGGGCACCTCAAAGGCCGCTCGGCGACGACGAGATCAGCGCCATCGATTTGGCCCGGGCGATCCGTGATCGCCAGCCACGGCTGCTAGTCATCGACCTGCGTCCGGTCGATGCGGTCGAAACCGAACGACTGCCGACGGCGCGCGCGCTTGGCGAGCTCGAGCTCCAACGGTTGGATAGTGCTGCCCAACTGGTTGTTTACGCTGACCGTGATGTCGACCCCGACGTGATAGAAGCGGTGCGCAGTCAGCACGGCGCGCGGTCGATTCGGAGGCTGCGTGGCGGCGTTCAAGCCTGGAAAGCGGAGGTTCTTTTCCCGATCTTGCGCAGCGACGCGGTCGAATCCCAGCAAGGGGAATTTCGCAAGCGTGCGCAGTTGAGCCGCTACTTCGGCGGGTCACCGCGCGTCATCGAGCCGGGGGAGGCGTTGGAGCGAAGCCGAAGTCGGCGGGGGTGTTGAGGGTAGTAAGACGCGGCGCTGGCGCGAACCAATAAATGTCGCCACATGGATTGATTCGCGCGCTCAGTGCCACGCTACTTCAATCGGATCAGTTTGCCGGAAAGCGCAGCCGGCGCTTGGCGAGGGCCTTGCTGGCTTCGATATCGCGCAGCTTTAGGCTGGCGTTGGTCACCAGCGATTGCACCAGCGTGCGTGCTGCGGCGGTTACTTCGGCGACGGCTTGATCGAAGGCTGCCTGGTTGGCTTTCGATGGCGCGTTGAAGCCGCTGAGCTTGCGGACGAACTGCAGGGCCGAGGCGTGGATCTCATCGTCCGACGCCGGTGGCTCGAAGTTGAACAGCGTCTTGATGTTTCTGCACATGGATGGCGCCTTCGTTCGTCGACCTTGCGCGTGCGCCCGGACTTATCGTCCGGACGCACGCAAGGGGTCGTTCGCGCGTTACTCGAAGCCGTTCCCGAACAAGGTCAGCGAGGTGTTCGCTGCCGGCGTCAGGCACCAACGGCTCACCTGGCCGGTGTCGCCGGTGACTTCGTCCGCCACGGTGAGCCGGAAATCGCCGGCAGTGGCCTGGCCATTGAAGCGGGCGAGGTCGTCGTGCGGGCGCATGGTGCCGTTGATCGCAGGCGCCGCCGTCAGGCAGACGGTCGTGTTGGCGGACTGGTCGTCGAACGTCGCCTGGACGTTGTCACCTGTACAACCCAGTGGCCGCGTGACCAGGCGTGCGGTGAGGCCGCTGGCAACGTGCGTGAGCACGAAGCGCAGGTCGGACAGGCGCGTGTGCTCGGCTTCGATGCGGACGTTGAGATCGGTGAGCGTACCGGTGCCTGCCAGCGTGAGCGTCTGCTCCACGCCCGCGGGCGTGTTGTCGGTGATCACCAGCGGATTGGTCGTGCACAGCTGGGTGCTGGTCGTAAAGGTGGCGACCACGCTCGGCAGGGCAGCGCCACAGCCATTGCTCGCGGTCACCCGCCAGAAATGAGCAGTTCCCGCGTTCAAGGCGGTTGGCAGCGTGACGCTGGTACTGGTCGTCTGCGTCGAGTAGACGATGGTGCCTGCCGTGAACGCGGCATTGGTGGAGACCTCAACCAGGTAGCGCAAGGCATTCGCAGCCGGCAACCAGCTGAGCGTCGGCCTTTGGTTCTGGTTCTGCGAGCCGGTGAGCGGCTGGCTGGTCTGCACCACGCTGGAAGCCGCATCGCTCAACAACACCTCGAGGGCGCTCTGGTCATTCTGGAGATTGGCACCCGTGCGAGCCACCAGCTGCAGCGGATAGATTCCGGCCGAGCCGCCCGACGCAGCCAGAACCGTGAGCTGGCTGGTGCCGGTGCCGCCGGCGACCGATGCCGGCCCGAAACTGCCTGCGAGGGCAGGCGGCGCGCCAGCGGTCGACAGTTGCACCGGGCCGGTATAGCCGGCTGCTGCGGTGACGCCGATAGGCACGGTCACCGATGTCGCGCCCGGCCGGCAGATGCTGGCTGACGCCACGTTGGCTGCGTTGAAGCGCCCACCCGCGATCACGCAGTTGCTGCAAACCAGCGCGTAATCCTGGCGCGGCGCCACCGGCGCACCGTTGCCCGCCAGCGCATCGGCATTGAGCGCCGCGGCATTGATCGTCAACGTCGCCGGCGTGCTGCCCGGATTGGTGACGTAGACATTCTCGATATTGCTGAGGCGATCGAAGCTGCCACCCGTGGTCGACACGCCGCTGGCAAAGACATTCCCGCGGTAGGTATTGGCGCCCTGGACGACGCTCAGGTCGAGGTCGTTGACCTGGGCCGGATTGGCGTTGACCGCACCCGGTGCATCGGTCCACACGAGCGTGATCTTGAGCGGCCGGACCGGATCAGCGGCTGCAACCGTGAATGTGTGGCTCTGGCCGACGGTCGTCAGGATGGAATCCTGGTCGAAGTACGCCGCTTTCAGGGCCGGCGAGAACATCGCCTCGAGATTGACGATTCCCCAGCCTTCGTCGTTGTTGGGGATGGGCAGGGTGCCGTCGTTGGAGCCTGCGGTCCCGGAGCCCGGCAGGTCGCGCGCGCCGTTGATCAGGATGGCCTTGACCATCGCCGGCGACGGCTTGTCGCCTGGGAATTTCTTGCCCCAGAACTGATTCACCAGGACCGCCGCGCCAGAAAGCATGGGCGTGCTCATCGAGGTGCCGGAGCAATTTGAGTAAAGGTTGACGGTGTTGGCGATGATGGGATTGGCGCACGAGGCCGACGTGTTTGCCGTCGTATTGCGGGTCGAAGCAGTCGAACCGCCGACGGCCGTCAGCGTCGGCATGATGCGCCCATCCTCGGCCGGGCCGCGGCTGCTGAAGCTGCTCATGAGATTGGCACTGCCGGGCGCCGTTCGGCCGTTGGTGGAGCTACCCACCGAGATGATGTTCTTGGCTACGTGCGGTCCCGTCATCGTCGAGACGCCAGGACCGGCATTCCCGGCCGAGAACACCACCAGGAACTCTTCCGTGAGCGCGGTGCTGAAATCGCCTTCGCGCACCAGGATGTCGTATTCGCGCTCGGATGCCTGGTAACGGATCTGCGGTTGGCTGCTGGAATTGTTCCAGGAATTGTTCGAGCCGCGGGCACCGGCAGTGAGCGGCGAAGACACATACGTCTGGTTGTTGAAACCGCAGTTCAGGCGCGATGTGAACAGGGTCGCTCGCGGGGCGACACCGCGACCGTAGGTGTAGCCGAGCCCGTCAGATTCGGAGGTCGGACCCGAGCCGTCGCCAATCCCGCGCCCAGCGACTGCACCCGCCACGTGCGTGCCGTGACCACCGCCGATGGTCTCGTCCCCGGCAAAGGTTCCGGCCGAGGCGCAGGTGCCGTCGTTGCCGCCGGCACGAGCGGGCCCCAGATCCGGATGGTCCCAGTCGGTGCCGCTGTCGTTGATGCCCCAGATGATGCCTTCGCCCGTCAGGCCGATGCTGTCGAGAAAGGCCGCATAGCCCGGGACATTGCCCACGCCGCTCGGGTTGAATTGCGCGGTCAGGATCTGCGCGGCCAGCTCATCGTCGTGCTCGGCCGGATACTCGGTGCCGATCGCCACCACCTGCGGGAGCGCTGCCAGCGCCTGCACGGCCTGCAGCGACGCCGCTCCACGGGCGATATAGAAGGCCCCGTCCGGCTGTGCCTTGTGGAAGTCGCGCACGAGCAGCCCGGCTGCTGCCAGCCTCGCGCGCAGCGCTTCCGGCTGGCCGTCATTGAACAGGAAGACGTTGAGGTTTTCCAAGGCGTTGGGGTGCGCCAAACCGGTGCTGTCGATCTTCAGGTCCGCTGCCATCGGCACGCTCGCGCGCACGAAGTTAAGCATGTGGACTGCCTGCACGTCGGCCGGCTTGCCCCACACCAGGTAGCTGTTGCTCGGGTAGTACTGCAGCACCTTGAGCTTGCTGGCTTGCAGCGAATTGACCCAGCTGGCCGTGCTCAGCGCGCGCAACTGCACCAGGTGCAAGCCCTCGCCGTCCGCGTTGAGCGGTGCGCCCGTCTGCTTGCGCTGCTGGGAAATTCGCGTCGGATCGAGATTCAAGCCATTGACCCGAAGCTGTCCACCCGCGACCTCAGGTTCGATCCGTGCATTCGAGGCACGCAACTTGGTGAGCTCTGCCGAGTCGACTTCCAGCCAGGTAAAGCTCCCATAGTCATGCGCGAACCGAGCCTTCTCCGTCGCCGCGGCGAGCAGCTGCGGGTCAGCATCGTAGACACGCACGAACACGGTTTCTGCGTGTGCCGAAGCACTGAGCATGGCCAACGCCAGCAGGGACAATCTCATCGACATGTAGGGAAGCTCCCGGGGCAATCCCGCAGTGTAAGTCAGGACGCGATTCACTTTGTCATCACGATACCGGCAGTCGATATTGCCTACGGTTTTCCTTAATGGTTTGCCGGCGGATGCTGCGGGCGCGCATCTGGTGCCAACTGCTTTCGGAATTTTCCGACGTTCGGGCGCGCCCATTTCCGAATGCGGTGCCCGACTTGTGTTGGGCATGCTGAGGTCATGTCTGGATGACCATGCAGAAGGAGTATCGAGATGGCTGAGCGCCCGCTGTTCATTCCACAAGCGCAGGGGCCGGCCCTGGTGCGGGCCGAAAGTGTCGGCTTTACCTGGCATTCCGGGTTCGCGGTTTCGCAGAAACGCAAGTCGATCGCCTCCTTGCATGCCAACGCGATCACTGCGGGACACTGTCGCGCACCGCTCGAAGTGTCGACCAAGTCGCCGGAACCTCTCGGTGTCACCTTGAGCGCCTTCAACCTCAAGGCACTGGTCGACTGCAGCGGGCGCGAGGGGACCGTTGAGGCGGTCTTTCAGTCGAGCAAGGTGTTCGAGCGCGGGGGACCCTTTGTCGAGCTGCTGTTTGCCAGTCCAAAGGATGCCAAGCTGGACCCGCGCCTGCAGAACTCAGGTCCGCTGCTGCACTTCGACTGGCTCGGCGACAGCTGGGCGCTCGAACCCAGGACCGCCTTCTACGACTGGATCTACCTGAACGCGCTGCACCGCAATCCCGCATGCGCCGAGCAGGTACAGGCGTTCGATGCCTTCACCGACATCGAATTCAATCCGGACCGGTCGATCAATTGCCAGGCCTATTCGCTGGCCCTCTACTGCGCGTTGGTGCAGCGTGGGATGTTGGCGACGGCGTTGCGCAGCAAGCGCGAGTTCTTGAGGATCGTGGGAGGGCAGGCGGAGCGGGCTGTGGCTTGAGATAGGCACGGTTGTGCCAGGAGCCAGGGCGTGGCCGCGGCGATGGAGAGCTGGTTGTCGCTGCACGTGGGTTCGGACCTTGTCCGAACGCTTTTAGCGGGGTCTGCTCCACGTGGGTTCGGACCTTGTCCGAACGCTCATGGATCTATGGTGGAAAAGCGTCCGGTCAAGGTCCGGACC
>JANPJV010000153.1:0-39340 GCA_031425695.1 Rhodanobacteraceae bacterium
CCCTTGGCGCCTCCGGGCCGCCCCCCACTGCGGTGCCTCCCCGTGGTGTTGTTGGGCGTCAACCCCGCATAGGCACGCCTCTCAGATGTGTACTAGAAGCACATCCACTGCCAGAAAATGCGCCAGCAGGTGACGCAGTCGTCGTTGGTGCAATACTGCTGCGCAGCGCTGGCATATGGCGCCACGGCCATGCCGATCGCCATCAGGGCGGCGCCGAGCATCAGCTTGTTCTTGATCGCATCGCGTTTCGTAGTCATTTTCTGGTTGCATCCTGGTTGGTTGGTTAGATCCCCGTCGACAAGACCGTCGGCCTTACCGACTCGCCATACGACTCGCAGCGCGAGCCTCCCCCCGTTTTTTCGGGGTTCAACCACCTAAGCGTCTTTTCTGTCCGCGGAGCGACATCGCCGTGCAGATTGCTAATATTCGTCATGGTCGAGATCACACAACTCCTGGGTCGGGCGAGCGCCGGCGACGCGGCGGCGGCCAATGAGTTGCTGCCCTTGGTGTATGCGCAGCTCAAGGAGCTGGCGCGGCGTCAACTGACGCGGGAAAAGAACTCGCCATCGTTGGCGACGACCGGGCTCGTACATGACGCCTATCTTTCGCTGTTCGGCGATGCCGAGCTGCCGTGGCGCGATCGCGGGCATTTTTTCGCCTATGCGGCGCGCGCCATGCGCAACATCCTGGTCGATCACGCCCGGCGGCGTCTGCGGACGAAACGCGGCGGCGGCGCCGAGCACGTTGAGCTGCAAGTACAGGACATCGAGCAGCCCGACGATTGCCTCGATCTCCTGGCGCTGGACGAGGCGCTGCGCCAGCTGGCCGAAACCCACCCGCGCCTGGTCGAGGTGGTCGAGCTGCGCTTCTTCGCCGGCCTCTCGGTGCAGGAGGTCGCAGCGGGACTCGGCGTGACCGACCGAACGGTCGAGCGCGACTGGCGCAAGGCGCGTGCCTTCGTCTACGAATGCATGGGACGTACGGCTTGACGGACCTGCCGTCGCAGTCGCGCGCCGCCTGGATCGATGCGCTGCTCGATCTCGATGACGAGGAACGGGAACGCGCCATGGCCGATGCGCGGATTCCGCTCGACTGGCGCGAGCACGGCACCCGCCTGTGCCGGCTGATGGACGCGCCGGGCCTACTCGATCGCAACGCTGCAGAGATCGTCCACCGGCTGACCGGTGGCGCTGCGACGCCAAGTCCCGGGATTGGCACCGAGGTCGGGCGCTACCGGCTCGAGCGGCTGATTGGCGAAGGCGGAATGGCGACGGTGTGGCTGGCGCGCCATGAAGATCCGTCGGTGCCGCAGCAGGTGGCGGTGAAGTGCCTGCGCGCGGCGCTGTCGACGCCCGAGTGGCGTGAACGCTTCCTGCGTGAGCAGCGCATCCTGGCGCGGCTCTCGCACCCCAACATCACGCGCCTGCACGATGCCGGGATCACCGCGGCGGGGATGCCGTACATTGCGATGGAGCATGTTCCTGGACTGCCCATCACCGAGCATTGCGACGACCGTGGCCTGGACGTCCGACGCCGCGTCAGGATGTTCGTCGTCGTCTGCGCCGCGGTCGCGCATGCGCATCGGAACCTGATCGTCCATCGCGACCTCAAGCCGCGCAATGTGCTGGTCGACGACGCCGGTGCGCCGCGCCTGCTCGACTTCGGCATCGCCAAGCTGCTCGACCCTGGCGAGTCCGACACCGGCATGACCCGCCCCGGCCTCGTACTGCTGACGCCGGCGTATGCGGCACCGGAGCAGTTCGCCCACGGTGTCGTCACCACCGCGACCGACGTCTATGGGCTCGGCGCGATGTTGCACGAGCTGCTGACGGGCACGCTCGCCGGCTTCCACGAAGATGGGCGACTGCAGCTGCCATCGGGGCGGGTCGAGTCGCAGGCCGATGTGATCGTCGCCAGCGGCGGGCTCAAGCGCGTGCGCGCGGCGCTGCGCGGCGACCTCGATGCGATCCTGCAGAAGGCGCTGCGGCGCGAGCCCGAGCGCCGCTATGCCAGCGCCGCCGAGCTCGGCGACGACCTCGAGCGCTGGCTCGCAGGGGTTGCCGTCCGGGCGCGCGGCGGCCATTGGCGCTACCGCGCCGGGAAGTTCGCGCACCGGAACTGGCTTGCGCTCGGATTGCTCGCCGTTTCGCTGGTCGGGTTGAGTGCGCTTACCCTCTACAGTCTGCGCGAATCCCTGCGCGCCGACCGCGCAGCCCTGTTGGCGTTGCGCCAGGCAGAGCGCAACCGGATCACGCGCGACTTCGTGATCGAGCTCATGCGCGACCTGCGACCCGGGGCTTCGCCCGCGACGCCAGCCGAGCAGCTCGATCGCGGCGAGCGGCGCGCCCGCAGGCGTTTCGTCGAGGATCCCGAATCATTCGCTGCACTGCTGGTGACCATCGGCGAGCTCGACCGCAGCTATGGGCGTCTGGTGCAATCGCGCGCACGCATCGAGGAAGCGGCGGACATCGTCCACGGCCTGCATGGCGACAGCTCGGCACTTTGGCTCGAGTGCGAGGCGCAACTCGCCCACACCGCACTTCGCGCCAGCGACTATCGCCGCGGTAGCGAGCGCTTGCGGCACGCGATGCTGCGCTACGACGCAGCAGGCGGTGTGTCAGGCCCGGAGAGGATCCGTGCGCTCCTGCGCCTCGGTCAGTTTCTCGAACCTCTTGGTAAACGCGACGAGGCACTGCGCGTACTGGCCGACGCGGCCGAGCTTGCCGAGCGCCTCGACGATCCAAGTGATCCGCTGTTGCAGGAAGCGCTTGAGCTCTACGGCGAAGCGTTGGGGATCGCGGGCCGGCCAACCGAAGCCAGTGTGCTGTTGCAGCGCAGTCTCGCCCTGGCCCGTGAGATTCATGGCGATCGCGACCTGGCGGTGGTCAGCGCGCTCGAAGCCCTGGCGGTGCACGAGCTCGAGACTGACCAGCTAGATGCAGCGCGCACGCACCTGCTGGAAGCGCAATCCATCGCCGAGGCGGTGCTCGCCGGCCCGCACGTGATGGATGCCTACGTGCAGAACTCGCTCGGCGTCGTCGAGATGCGCTCGGGTCGTACCGACGCGGCGCAGCGTGCCTTCGAGCGCGCGCTCACCATCTTTCGACAGCTCAATCGCGCCCCGCACGCGATGCTTGCCGCGACCCACGGCAACCTCGGCGAAGCCGCATTCGAGCGCCAGGACTATGAGCGGGCGGCCGCCGAGTTCAGCGAGGCCGGACGCCAGCGCGACGCGCTGAAAGCCGACCCCGATCTCGTCGGGTTGGGCGCAACCTGCCTCGCCGGCGAAGCCTACGCACACACTGGCGAACACGACCGCGCGCTCGAAGTTCTGCAGGGCTGCCTGCAGCGCGTGCACCAGTCGCCCGCCGCCGCGCCAGAATTCCTCGGTCCCATCCAGTCCAGCCTTGCGGATGCCCAGCTGCGCGCCGGCGACGTGGCGGCGGCCCGCTCCAACGCACGGGCTGCGCTGCGGGCACCAGTGGCGCCGGAGGCGCACGAACGGCTGTTACCGTACGCGGTGCTGGCGCAGATTGCCGCCAACGAAAACGATCGCGCCGCGCTGCTCGAGCATGCCCGCGCCGCGCTCGCGATCATTGGTCCGCGCTCGCGCCCATGCACCATCGCGCGCACCTTCGAGCGGATGCGTGAGTTGCTCGCCAAGGTCGGGGAAGCGGCCCTCGCCGAACAACTGGCCGCGCGGGTAGCGCCGGAATCGTGCCTCCGACAGCGCTGAGGCGCACCGTTCCAGGCGACCGTACCTCTCGTATCCGGTCTCAATCCGTGAGACGCGCTCCCGCGTCAATGGCACTCCCACCAGTGGAGGCGACGGACATGAAATCAGGCGTGCGGGAAACGATCGGCAAGACCATCATGGAAGTCCTGGTCGGCTACAACCGTCGCGGCGGCGATCCCGTCAACCAGGTCTTCCTGGTGTTCGAAGATGGCACCTACTTCGAATTCTGGGGCGCGCAGTTCAATTGCGCGGGCGGCGTGGATCGCGGCGGAGCGGCAGCCGTGATCGCATACGTGGAGCGCAGCTGCGGGTCGGAGGTCGTCAGCCACTATCGCGAAGCGCGCGATTCCGGCGCCGATCGGGATTGACGCAGTCCCGTGTCCCTCCACGTTCATGCCCGCCCGCATGGCCCGCGACTACCACCATGGTCGCCTGTGCCTGACCCATGGTGGCGACTCGCAGGCGCGGATCGATCAGGCAGTGGACTTCAGCTGCGGAAAGAGCTTGTCGAGCGTAATCGGGTAGTCGCGCACGCGCACGCCGGTGGCGTTGTAGATCGCGTTCGCGACCGCTGCTGCGGCGCCGCAGATTCCCAGCTCGCCGACGCCCTTGGCTTTCATCGGCGATGACACCGGGTCGACTTCGTCGAGGAAGATGACTTGCTGGTGCGGGATGTCGGCGTGGACCGGCACCTCGTAACCCGCAAGATCGTGGTTGACGAAGAAGCCGCGCTTGGTGTCGACCGCGAGGTGCTCCATCAGTGCCGCGCCCACGCCCATGGTCATGCCGCCGATGACCTGGCTGCGCGCGGTTTTTGGATTGAGGATTCGCCCGGCGGCGCACACTGCCAGCATGCGGCGCACGCGCGTCTCGCCGGTGAGCGCATCCACCCCCACTTCGACGAAGTGCGCGCCAAAAGTCGCCTGCTGGAATCTCTTGGCGAAGTCGCCGACCTCGTGGAAATCCTCGGCTACCAAGCCCTGCGTCCCGGCCAGCTCGCCCAGCGGAATCCGGCGGTCGCCGCTGACGATGGCCCCATCGGCGAAGCTTGCTGTCGCGGGGTCGAGTTTCGCCTTCTCGGCGATCAGATCACGCAACTTCATGCAGGCCGCATAGACACCGGCGGTCGAGCTGTTGCCGCCCCACTGACCACCGGAGCCAGCAGATACCGGGAAGCTCGAATCGCCGAGCCTGACTACGACCTTGTCGATCGCCACGCCCATCATCTCGGCGGCAGTCTGGGCGATGATCGTGTAGCTGCCGGTCCCGATGTCGGTCATGTCGGTTTCGACGGTGACGATGCCACGCCGGTTCAGGCGCACCCGCGCCGCGGACTTTTGCACCATGTTGTCGCGAATGGCTGCAGCCACGCCCATGCCGATGAGCCATCGGCCTTCGCGCATGCGGCCGGGTTTCGCGTTGCGTTTATCCCAGCCAAATTCCTTCGCGCCAGTGCGCAGGCACTCCACGAGTTGGCGTTGGGAGAACGGCGGATTCGGATTGGCGGGAGCGGGCTCGGGGGCTTTCTGCTGCGGGTCGGCTGACGCCGGTTTGGGCGGAAAATCTGGTACCACTTGCGTGTCGTTCTTGATCCGGAACTCCACCGGATCCATCGCGAGCTTTTCCGCCATTTCATCGATTGCGATTTCGAGCGCGGCCAAGCCGGGCGCTTCGTTGGGCGCGCGCATTGCGTTGGCTTCTGGAAGATCGAGCACCGCTACCTTGTTCGACGTCATCCGATTCGCACCCGCGTAAAGCGAACGCGTCTGCACCGCGGCCGCTTCCGGGCCACCTTCCGGCAGGTTGCCCGACCAGCTCTCATGCGCGATCGCCGTCATCGTGCCGTCGCGTCGGGCGCCGATGCGGATGCGTTGCAGGGTTGCGGATCGGTGCGTTGTGTTGTTCGGTATGAGCGCGCGAGTCAAGAACACTTTCACCGGCCGCCGCGCGGCCTTTGCGCCCAACGCGGCCAGCACTGCATCGGCGCGCAGGAACAGTTTCGCGCCAAAGCCGCCGCCGATGTACGGCGAGGTCAGGCGAATCTTTTCGGGCGGAATGCCGAGCGTCTTGGCAACGTCGCCCAGCGTCCACGCGATCATCTGGTTGGACGTCCACAGTGTCAGTTCGTCGCCATTCCACGCTGCGATGCTGGCGTGGGGCTCGATCATCGAGTGCGACTCGTGCGCCGTCTTGTATTCATGGTCGAGCTTGACCTCGGCTTCGGCGAAGGCCTTGTCGAAATCGCCAACGGAGGTTTCCGCTGCGGCGCCAGACGAATCGCTCGGCTTCGCAGTGTCCTTCACTGCAGCGAGGTCGAACTTGCCCGCAACCGGTGCGTACTTGACGCGAACCAGGTGAGCGGCTGCGCGCGCCTGTTCGAAACTCTCTGCCACGACGACCGCGACCGCCTGGTGGTAATGCTGTACGTCCGGCCCGGCGAGCAGTCTCGCCGTGTTGAAATTGCCCTTGCCGAGCTTGCCGGCCGTTTCTGCCGTGACGATCGCGAGCACGCCGGGAGCGGCCTTGGCGTGACTGAGGTCGATGGAGGTGATGCGGCCCTTGGCGATCCCTGCGGCAACGACGTAGCCGTAGGCCTGGTTCGGGACGGCGTCGTGCCGGTCGTAGGCATACGGCGCCGTGCCGGTCGTCTTCAGCGGGCCGTCGATGCGATCGATGCCGTAACCGACCACTTTGCCCTGGTCGATCGGATTGGTGCCATCAGGCTTTTCGTATTTCATGGCGTACCCTTCGCTTCGGCCAGGACGGATGCAATCGTGCGTTCGACGAGCGGCACTTTGAAGGCGTTGTCCTCGGTGGTCCGCGCACCCGCCATAAGCGCATCGCCAGCGGCCTTCGAGCCTTTTTTCAACGCCGCATCGGCTTCGCCGCGGCGCCACGGCTTGTGCGCGACGCCACCGAGTGCGAGACGTCCGCCGCCATCGGGCTGGATGATGGCCGCGACCGAAACGAGGGCGAACGCATAGGAAGCCCGGTCGCGAACCTTGCGATACACGTGCACGCCGCCCACCGGCTCGGGCAGTGTCACCGACGTGATCAGCTCGCCGCATTCGAGCACGGTTTCCACCTGCGGCGTGTTGCCCGGCAAGGTATGGAAGTCGGCGATCGGAATGGCGCGCGTCTCGCCGCCCGGCCGGATGGTTTCGACGGTGGCATCGAGCACGCGCAGCGCGACCGCCATGTCGCTGGGGTGCGTTGCGATGCAGGCGTCGCTGACGCCGACCACGGCATGCTGGCGGCTGTAGCCCAGCAAAGCCCCGCAGCCACTGCCGGGCTCGCGCTTGTTGCAGGGCTGGTTCGTATCGTAGAAATAATTGCAGCGCGTGCGCTGCAGGAGATTCCCGGCCGTAGTCGCCTGGTTTCGCAACTGCGCGGACGCACCGGCCATCAGCGCGCGTGTCAGCACGCCATAGTCGCGGCGCACGTGGGCATCGGCGGCGAGGTCCGTGTTGCGCACCAGCGCACCGATGCGTAGCCCGCCTGCCGACGTGGGCTCGATGCGGTCGAGGTCCAGGTCATTGAGATCGATCAGGTGCCCGGGCGTCTCGATCTGGAGCTTCATGAGGTCGAGCAAGTTGGTGCCGCCAGCGATGAACTTCGCCTGGGGGTTCTTTGCGATCGCTGCCGCAGCGTCGGCCGGCGTCGTCGCCCGCTCGTAGGTGAACGCCTTCATGCCTTCACCCCCGCGACTTCGGCGATGGCGTCCTGGATATTGGAGTAGGCGCCGCAGCGACAGATGTTGCCGCTCATGCGCTCGCGAAATTCGTCCCCTCCAAGGACCGGTGCGGCGGCAAGATTGCTGGTCACGTGACTGGGAATGCCGGCCTTGAACTCGTCCAGCATCGCGACCGCCGAACAGATCTGGCCCGGCGTGCAGAACCCGCACTGGAAACCGTCATGCTTGACGAATGCGGCTTGCATCGGATGCAGATTGCCCGGCTTGCCGAGGCCTTCGATGGTGGTGATCTCGTGACCTTGCTGCATCACCGCCAGCGTCAGGCAGGAGGTGATGCGGCGGCCGTCGACGATCACCGTGCAGGCGCCACATTGACCCTGGTCGCAGCCCTTCTTGGCGCCGGTCAGGTGCAGTCGCTCACGCAGCGCGTCCAGCAAAGTCATGCGTGTATCGATCGTCAGCTGATGCTCGCGTCCGTTGACGTCAAGCGTCACGGGCATGGTGGCGCCAGGCGAGCTCGCGGCCTCCGCTGCGGGCGCCTCTTGCGCCGGCGCGGACACGGCGGGCGCTGCGAACACGCCAGCCGCAACGGCGCCGCCAGCGGCTGCTCCCACACGCAACAGCTTGCGTCGGGAGGGGTTGAATTCGCTCATGGCTTACCTCGTGTATCCGGCAGACGGATTGTGTGCGCCTGCAAATTCGCACATGCAAGCCGCACTATTAGGCCCCGGTCGGCGTGAACGCCGTGAATGGATTTTCACGGAATGGCCAGGCCGACCAGTTGCAGGAAGGAGAATTGGTCATGCCAGCAGGTCGCTGCGCCATGGCGTGATCCGAATGTTCTGGTAGGCCATGTTGTCCGCGCGAGCGGACTACTTGACAGCTTTGAAGCGGCAAGCCTTGAACCGTCAAGTGGCTCGCTTCGCGAGCAACATGACCTACATTCAAGCGCATGCGCTCGTAGGTCATGTGGTCGAGGCCGGCGTCGGACAAAATGCCAGGGATTGGGAGGTGAACAATGGCGGCGTGCACTTGAGCCTGATCCGTGCCGACACCGGCGAAGTGGTCGATACGGTCACCCGATGCCGGCAGGTGGCCCAGGGATCATTGACCACGCTGCGGCCACCCTTCGTCCACGATTACGGCCAGATGGCGCGCTGCCAGATCGGAGAGCTGCCGTGAGTTCCGGAATCGCCAGTATATTGAGCACGCCTTGCGGCAAGTGGAAACTTCGAGTTGGAGTGGCCCGCGCTTGCCTAACACTCAATCGCCAGTCTCGCGAGCAAGTGGTACCGAGTAATCGCTTTGACGGCGGCAACCGGAGAAGACGTCCAGAGGCTTTCGATAGCCCTGGCTCTGGATGTCGAGCAAGCCCAACACCGAATGGAACAGGACGTCGTGCGAGAGCGCACGCTCACGGTGATCGCGCAAGCAGTCCGTGTCTATCGCGAAGCGATCGGCGAACGCGTTCGAGAACCACAGGATCATCGGGATCTGGGTCTGCTCGGGTGGTGCCATGAACAATGGTGCCCCATGCAGATACATGCCTTTTTCGCCCGTGGATTCGCCATGGTCGGATACATAGAGCATCGTGCTGTCCAGGCGGTCCTGGCGCTCGCGCAGCACATCGATGACTGCCCCGAGATTGTGGTCGGTATAAAGAATTGAATTGTCGTAGGTATTGACGATCTCCTCGCGGGTGCAATCGTCCAGTTCATTGCTCTCGCAGGTCGGCGTGAAGCGACGAAATTCGGGTGGTAGCGCTCGAAATAGGACGGAGAATTCCAGACGCGCTTCAATTTCATCGCAGTCGACTATCTGGTGTACACCACCGAGGTGATCGGCAAGATCCGCGAGTCCTATCCGATCGGCTGGATACTCACGGGCCTGGTTGCAGTCAGCTTGCTGGTCTTTTTCGGTACGCGTCGCTGGCGCTTGCCGCGGGAGACACTTCCGACGACCTTCTGGCAGCGCACGGCAGTCCTCGCCATCTGGGTCGGAGCTGCCACTCTCGGAGCAATCGGCGTCTCCGCTTCGACGAAGGAAACACGCAGCAACCAATACGTCAACGAGCTGGCCGGCAACGGCATTTACCAGTTTTTTGCGGCTTATCGGATGGCGTCCCTGGATTACGACCGTTTTTACCGCACGCTGCCACTCGACCAGGCTTTCCAGGTTCTCCGCCAGGAGCTCGCTACACCCGATGCGCGCTTCCTGAGCGACGACCCCACGGACATCCGCCGGCAGATCAGCAACGCGGCGCCAGAGAAGAAGCTCAACGTCGTGCTGATCAGCGTGGAGAGCCTGTCAGCGTCCTACTCGGGGACTTTCGGACGGACGCCGAGCCAGACACCGCGACTCGACGCGCTCACCGCGGACAGCCTGCTGTTCACGCGTCTGCTTGCCTCCGGCACGCGCACGGTACGCGGCGTCGAGGCGCTGTCGTTGTCGGTGCCGCCAACGCCCGGCGAATCGATCGTCAAGCGCCCCGGGAATGAGGACCTCTTCAGCCTCGCGAGTGTCTTCAACAGCAAGGGTTACGAATCGAAGTTCCTGTACGGCGGCTTCGGGGCGTTCGACAACATGAACTACTTCTTCGCGCACAACGGCTACCAGGTGCGTGATCGCTCGGACATCGCGCAGGAAGATATTCATTTCGCCAATATCTGGGGCGTCGCCGACGAGGACCTCTACAGCCTGGCATTGCGGGAGCTCGACGCCAGCTACGCAAACGGCAAGCCGTTCTTTGCGCATGTGATGACGATTTCGAATCACCGCCCCTTCAGCTTCCCGGAAGGGCGCGGACCGTGGCCGCAGGGCTTGCGGGAGAGCGCGGTCCGCTACTCCGATTGGGCAATCGTCGACTTCATCGAGCGGGCCAGATCCAAACCCTGGTTTGCCGATACGCTGTTCGTCCTGACGGCCGACCACTGTGGCTCCAGTGCCGGCAAGGCGCAGCTGCCGACCTTCCGCTACCACATTCCCATGTGGATCTACGCGCCCGCCCATGTCGCACCTGGGCGCGTCGACCGCATGGTCAGCCAGATCGACATCGGCCCGACGATCCTCGGGCTGCTCGGCATGGACTACGAATCCGAATTCTACGGCCGCGATATTTTTCAGCAGCCGCCGGGCGACGAGCGTGCATTCATTGGCACCTACCAGTTGCTCGGCTACCTGCACCCGGACGAGCTCGCGCAGCTGAGTCCTGGCCGGCAAGTGCAAGCCGCGTTGCCAGCTTTTGTTCGTGACGCGCCACAACCTCCCATGTCGCTGGAACCCTTCAACGAACGCAAGGCCATTGCGTTTTATCAAACCGCCAGCCATCGGTTTCAACAGGGACTGATGCGGCGTCCATCTGAGGCCGAACCGATCGTTGTGCTGCCCTGACGAACGCTCCCCGCGTCAGCGCTTGAACCCGAGGATCAGAACGCCGAGACCGACCAGCGTGATGCCGAGCCACTCCCGCTGCGACGGACGTTCATCGAGAAAGACAAAGGCGAATTGCGATGCCGGCCCGACCTTGAGTGCCCTGAAGTAGCAGACCCACGAAATTCCGGTGGCCAGGCCCGAGAGCACCAAGAAGAGCCAGGTCCTTCCCGACAACGCAAGCGGGTCGCTCCATTTGCCCGTGGCGAAGACGAACAGTGCCAGCACGGCGATGATCACTGCAGTACGGATCAAAGTCGCGAAATCGGAATCCACGCCCGCGAGGCCGATTTTCGCAAAAATGGCCGTCAGCGCAGCGAACACGGCGGATGCCAAGGCCCAGTAGATCCACGGCGCTGAACTGGTCACCGGCCGACTCCAGGATCGTAGCCGCGAGCTTTGCGCAGCTGGCCCAGGAATGCTAGATACGAATCAGGCTTCGATGCTGAATTGCGAGGAATGCCGGTCGAGCACCAACCGGCAGACATTGACCCAGACGAGCCCTACGCATACGCCCGCCAGCACATCGCTCAGGTAGTGCGCGCCGAGATAGACGCGGCTCAGCGAGACCAGCACGACCATCACCAGCCCGGTCCACAGTGCCCGGCTCCGCCAATGGCCTTGGTGAGCGAGCAGCACCCCGAGCGTGCCGTAAAGCAAGGTGCTGCCTGCCGTATGTCCGCTCGGGAAGCTGTAGCTCTCCAGCGTTACCAAGGGGTCATCGAAAATTGGGCGGGCGCGCGCAAATGCCAGCTTCAGCAGCACATTCAACAGCATGCCGCCGCCCAGGGCCAACGCGAGGAACCACAATTGATGCCAACTCCGGAGCCGCGCCAAAATCGCGGCAACGATCAATCCCATGACAAGAATTCCAAGGGTGTCGTGCCAATGCGTCACCGTCATCATCAGCACAGTGACGCTGTCGGAGACGTGCAAACGCATCCACCCGCTGACGGCTCGGTCCATGGCAAGCAGATGGCCTTGGCTTTGCACCTGCCAAGCGATGACTGCGACCAGCGTCACACCCATCACGACCGTCCAAAGGGACCAGCGTTTGGTCGTTGGAGACATCATCACCGGCGTCCTGCGAGTGGGCGCAGGACTTTAGCTACAGCCCGTCCGAGAAATGTCGGGCTCGGTAGTTGACCCAACTAAAGGTCGTCCCCGGGGCCGCGGTTGCAACCGATGCATGCTGTCCACTCGTACTTATTCATGCTTGGCCAACGGACCTTGATCGCCGCGTAGATTTTGACCGTCCAGGATTGATCCCGAGAGTGCGTAGTAGCCATCCCATCCGCGGCTCCAGGCTCACCCGGCTGATTGCCGTGCTTGTCGCTTGCGTGCTGACCGTGCAGGGAATTGCGGCGGCGATCGAGCGCGTCTGGATGCCGGCGCACACGCATCTGTCCAGTGTCGATCAACACCCGCAGGTGCCTGCGCAGCACGACGCGCACGAATCGAAGGCGCACCACGATCATGACCATCACGAGGCGCACGAGGAGCACGAGGCGGCGACGGCGGTCCCCGCCGTTGGGCACTCACATCAGCATGCGTCTGCCTTGCCACATCATCACGATCAGCTGCAGCCGGATGTGATCCTGGTCGATGACGATACGCAGGACACCGCTGGCGGCAGCGCATCCAAATCGCTGTTAGATGTGTTCGACGTCCCAACGAACCCACGCGCGAAACCTGGTCTGCCCCCGCCCGCTGGCGCCATCGTGCACGCGAGTGGCCGCTACCGTTTCGCTGGTTGTAGCAGGCCGGAGCGCCCGCCGAGATCGTCACCGGTCTGAACCAGGGCAGGGTCAAACTCTCCGTGGGGCAAATGGGCGGTTGCGCGCTTTAATCCGGCGCCAGGCGTTCGTGCCCTACGTTATCCGCGCGGTTCCTCTGCGATTGTGAGGCCGCGCGCCTGTCTGCGGTTCCGACCCGTTCGCCCCTGCATCACTCGGGCCGCGCCTTGCTGCGCGTCGATTCGTCCGTGGCGTCGAGAGACGCTTGATCGGAGAAACTCATGTTCCTATTCAACCTTTCGGTAGCTGCAACTACGCGGCTGCGTATCACCATCGTGCTGCTGTCGGCGCTCTCTTCCCCGGCGGCAGTCAGCGCGAGCGTCGCTGAAGATGACGGCATGCAAGCGAAGGCGCTCGATTCAGTGATCGTGATCGGCCGCCGCGCGAATCTGGTCGGCGAGGCCGTGTCGGCTTCGGAGGGCAGTGTCAGCCAAACCGAAATCAGCGCGCGTCCCCTGCTGCGCAGCGGCGATCTGTTGGAGTTCGTTCCTGGCCTCGTTGCGACCCAACATTCGGGCAGCGGCAAGGCGAATCAGTACTTCCTGCGCGGCTTCAATCTGGACCACGGCACCGATTTCGCGACGTTCGTCGATGCCATGCCGGTCAATATGCGCACGCATGGCCATGGCCAAGGCTGGACCGATCTCAATTTCCTTATCCCGGAGACGGTCGAGGAGTTGCGCTATCGCAAGGGCACCTACTACGCCGATGTCGGCGATTTCTCCTCTGCCGGATCAGCGCGTTTTAGTCTTGCCGACAGCCTGCCGCAAAAGTTGCTGGCGCTCGAGTTCGGTGAATATGGTCACGCGCGTGGTGTCAGCGTGGGCTCGGCGCCACTTGCTGCCGGCGAGCTCCTATGGGGTGCGGAGTTGCAGCGTTTCGATGGACCATGGACAGACATCGAAGAAGACGTCGACAAACGCAATCTGCTGCTGCGCTACAGCAGCGAGCTCGGTACCGGTCGCGGCCATCTGTCGCTCATGGCCTATGAAAACGAATGGCGCTCGCCAGACCAGGTTCCGCAGCGTGCAGTTGACTCCGGGCTCATCTCGGAACTTGGCTCGATCGACACCACCGTTGGGGGCAAGACCTCGCGCTACAGTCTTTCCGCCGGGTGGATCGGTACTGCCTTCAATGGCGAGCTGTCTGCCGCCGCGTACCTGATCAACTCGGAGCTCGATCTGTTTTCGAATTTCACCTATTTGCTCGATGACCCGGTCAACGGCGACCAGTTCGATCAGGTCGATGATCGCCAGCTCTACGGCTTTGAGATTGCACAGCAATGGGATGCCGGTCGCAGCCGCTGGCGCGTGGGATTGGACGGCCGTTTCGACGACATCGAAACGGTCGGCCTGTTTCGCACGCGGGCCCGTGAGCGCTTGTCGACCGTTCGCGAAGATGCGGTCGACGAAGGCAGCCTCGGGTTGCATGTCGGGCACGAGTTCCGCTTCAGCGAGGAGTTGCGCAGTTATCTCGGCGTGCGCCACGACTACTACGATTTTTCAGTCGATGCGCGCAGCGAGCCTTTGAACTCTGGTGATGCCAGCGACTCGGCAACGACGGCGAAGCTCAGCCTGATCTATCAGCCCTTCGATGCGCTCGAGCTTTACGCGAGCGCAGGCCAGGGATTTCATTCCAACGACGCACGCGGCACTACCATCCAAGTCGACCCGGTCACTGGAGAGCCGGCCGACGCGGTCGATGCGCTGGTCGATTCGCTCGGCAGCGAGCTCGGGGTGCGCGCGCACTTCAATGACCAGTTCCAGGCCACGCTGGCGCTGTGGAGCTTGCGCATAGATTCGGAACTGCTGTTCGTCGGCGATGCGGGCGGGACTGAAGCCAGCCGCCCGAGTCAGCGCGACGGCCTCGAGCTCGGTCTGTACTGGTTCGGTAGCGGCAATCTGAGTGCAGAGGTTGAAGCCGCCTGGACCCGCGCCCGGTTTAGCGACACGGACCCCGCGGGCGACCACATCCCCGGCAGCATTCCGCTCGTATTGAGCGCTAGCGTGACCGCGCGCAGCGATACCGGCTGGCTGGCAACCTTGCGTTTGCGTCACTTCGGGGCTTTTCCCCTGATCGAGGACGACAGTGTCGAATCTGATGGGTCGACTCTGGTCAACCTGCGACTGGGGCGCGAATGGGAACGCTTCGGGCTGTATGTCGACCTGCTCAACGCGCTCGACAGCGACGATCACGATGTCGATTACTTTTACGCCTCGCGCCTGCCCGGCGAGCCCGCAGGCGGCATCGAGGACATCCACTTCCACGCCTTCCAGCCGCGCTCGGTGCGGGTCAGCGTCCAGCATCGCTTCTGAGGCCAGACCCTTTCGTGGTCTCGCGGCCCTGCGCAGGTCTAGCCATGACTTGCGCAGGGCCACGCGCCGATTGGCGCCGCACCTCGCGCAACGCTGAGGGGGGAGCCGCTGCTTACTGACGCTAGTCCCTAACCCCGGCGAATTGATCGAGGGTCACGGGCTGTACGCATGGGTGCGATCTACCGAAGCGCGGCGCCAACTCGACGCGTTCGAATGCCCGCTCGACTGCGAGCTGGAACTGACGAAGCTGCGCGGCGTTCATGGCGCAGGAGCGCGATGAGCGCGCGGGATGCACGTTGGATGCGGAATTAAGTACGTGACTCAGCGGTCGGGCCAGCGCGTGTGCAGGTCGTCGATCACGAATGCGTGCGCGTGGTTGTGTCCGGCGACAAGGTGTGGATGGTCGGGCGCCAAGTCGGCATGCTCGTGCGCGATTTCGACGGGGTCGGCGGAAGGCCAGAAGCGCCAGGCCAGCAGCAAGCCGAGCAGCGCCAATGCACTGAGTGCCCACAGGCTGGGGGCGATGCCGAGCTTCGCAGCTACCCAACCGGCGATCGGATAGGTGATCAACCAGCAGACATGCGACAGCGAGAATTGCGCGGCGAACAACGCGGGTCGGTCCGCCTCCGACGACGAACGCCGCAGCAACCGGCCACCGGGTGTGACGAGCGCGGCGTAGCTCAAGCCCAGCACATACCAGCCGATCAGCATCGTCCACCAGTGCGGCTGTCCATCGAGAAGCGGCCACAAGAGCCCCAGAACGATCAGGCTGATGGTGTGCACAATCCCGGCGACCAGCATCACGGCGCGGTCTGCGATCCGTTCGAGCAGCCTTGGGAGCGCAAAGGCGGCGGTCATGGATCCCGCCCCGAACGCGGCCAGGACCAGCGCGACGTCGCGCTCGGCGCCGGCAAACTCGCCGCGCACGATGATCACGGTGTTGACGATCACCATCGCGCTGCCGGCAGCTGCGGTGAGCGTGAGGGCCAGCAAGCCACGCAGGCGCGGAGTGGCGAGGTAGATCTGCATGCCGCGCCCCAGCTTGCGGCGAAACGGGAGTGTCGGCCCCGGCGCGGCTGGCGCTTTGGGCAAGGCGACCGAGACCACCAGCAGCGCCGATCCCAGGAAGCCTACGGCGGTACCGAGGAACAGGCCGTGGTAGCTGATGACCGCCAGCAGCAGCGCGGCCAGCGCCGGGCTGAGCAGGTTCTCGAGGTCATAAGCGAGGCGCGACAGCGATAGCGCCTTGGTGTAATCGGCCTCCTGCTTCAGCACGTCGGGAATGGTCGCCTGAAAGGTCGGCGTGAATGCGGCCGAGCAACTTTGCAGTACGAAAATCAGCACATAGATCTGCCAGATCTGATCGACGAAGGGCAGCAGCAACACCACCGCGAGCCGCCCGATATCGAGCGCTACCAGCAAGGTGCGCCGACTCACCAGGTTCGCGTAAGCGCCCGCGATCGGCGCCACCACGACATAGGCCACCATTTTCAGCGCCAACGCGGTACCCAGCACCGCGCCCGCATTGCTTCCCGCCAGATCGAAGGCGAGCAGCCCGAGCGCGACAGTCGCCAGCCCCGTGCCGACCAGGGCGACCATCTGCGCCAGGAACAGGTGCCGGTAGGTCCGGTTTGCCAGAACGTCGAACATCGAGACCCTCGCGAATTCAGTGCATGCGCTTATTCGTACGTGCCCACCGTCTCGCTCGGGTCAAGGATGCCCGGGGAAGTACAGCTTTTCCTGGAAGCCGGCGACTTCGAGCTCGACCGTGACCGGCTCGGGCGTCTTATTGAGCCAATACCAGCCGTGAACACCGTCGAAAGGCGCGGTGAGGGTTCCCGCCGCCTCGGTCCGTCCAGGATCGATCCAATAGCTCGTGTATTCGTCCTTGGCGGCGCCGGTGCGCTCGCCATGCAGGTCGGAGCTGACCGGGCCGGTGGCGGTCCAGTGAAAAACCATGCCGTCGCCGGCCTGCATCGGTGCCTTGATTTCGCCGCCTTTGCCGGGCGCCAGCTCCAACGTCAACCGATCGGAGCGATAAGCGCGTTCGCGCTGGCTGACGGCGCCCGACTCAATTGGCTTGACCGGTTGCCCGACCGCGTCGAGCTCGGCCGCAGCCGGTTGCGCCACGGCTGGTTCCGCGCTTGCGGCCGGTTGCGCTGCCGCGGGCTGTTCCGCCTCACCCGAGGTTGCCAAGGCGTCCAGTCCGAGACGCGCCCCGATACCGGTGGGGTCGATGCCGTACTCAGCGGGAAGCACGATGGTAAGCAGGATCAGACCGGCCACGGCGATGGCGCCGGCGATCGATTTCGCCAGGCGCGCGCTGGACGGCACGGTCGTGGATTGAGCGGTCATGGTAATCCTCGGATCAGACATGGAAGTAGCCGGTGAGCTGGTAGCCGATCAGCACGAATCCTGCGGTCATCAACACGACGTTGGCGGTGAAGGCGTGGCGCTGGAATGAGGGTGCGCGGCGCCAGGCATCCATGACGATCAGGATCGCGGCCAGGGCGAGCAGTTGACCGAGCTCGACGCCGACATTGAATGCGAGGATGTTCGGCACGAGGCCTTCGCGCGACAGCGTCAGATCCTGCAGTTTGGTGGCGAGACCGAGGCCATGGAACAAGCCGAAGACCAGCACCAGCGCCTTGGGGTCGGGCGTGAAGCCCCACCAGCGGTCGAAGGCGCGCAGATTGTCGAGCGCCTTGTAGACCACTGAAAGTCCGATGATCGCGTCGATCAGATAGGCATTGACGTGCAGGCCGCCGATGACGCCGACCAGCAGGGTAAAACTGTGCCCGAGCGCGAACAGCGTCACGTAGACCGCGACCTCGCGCATGCGGTACAGGTAGAAGACCACGCCGAACAGGAACAGCAGATGGTCGTAGCCGGTGACCATGTGCTTGGCGCCGAGGTAGGCGAATACGATCAGTTGCCGGCCAGCATTCTGTTCGAGGAAGGCCTGGTCGCCGCCCGCCACGCCATGCGCAAGGACGCCTCCGGAGACAACCAGCAACAGCAGTGCCCAGCACGCTGCGATCGATTGAGCAGATGATCTGTTCACAGCGTGGCCTCCTGCGTCGCCGGACGATTGCGATGCAGCAGCCGGTACAAGGCCGGCAGCACCAGCAGCGTCAACAAGGTTGACGACAGGATGCCGCCAATCACGACGGTCGCCAGCGGTCGTTGAACCTCAGCGCCGGTTCCGACATTGAGCGCCATCGGGACGAAGCCGAGCGACGCAACCAGCGCGGTCATCAGCACCGGGCGCAGGCGCCCAATCGCCCCGTCCACGATCGCGAGATCGAGCGCAACGCCCTGATCGAGCAGCTTGCGGATGAAAGTGATCATCACCACGCCGTTCAGCACCGCGACGCCTGACAGCGCGATGAAACCCACGCCGGCCGAGATCGAGAACGGAATATCGCGCAACCACAGTGCTGCTACACCGCCGGTCAACGCGAGCGGTACGCCACTGAAAATCACCAGCGCATCGCGGGCGGATCCGAAGGCCATGAACAGCAGGCCGAGGATCGCGAGCAAGACCACCGGGACCACGATCTGCAGCCGTCGCGTGGCCGAGATCAGCTGCTCGAAGGTGCCGCCGTAATCCACCCAGTAACCTTCGGGAAGCTCGACGTCTTCGGCAATGCGTGTCCGCAGGTCCATCACGAAAGAACCGAGGTCGCGTTCGCGCACATTGGCCGTCACGACCACCCGGCGCTTGCCGTTTTCACGACTGATCTGATTTGGCCCTGGCGCAATCTCCAGGCTGACCAATTCGCCGAGCGGCACGTAACCCGCAGCCGCGGTCAGCGCCTCCCCCGGCTGATGTTCCGCGCGTGCGGCGGTCGGCAACGGGATGGGCAGCTCCTCGAGCCGATCGAGATTCGCGCGCAGGCTTTCCGGAAGGCGCACAGCAATATCGAAGCGGCGATCGCCTTCGAATAACTGCCCTGCTGTGCGTCCGCCCATCGCAATGCTGACCGCCTCCTGGACGTCCTCGACGGCCAGACCGTAGCGGGCGAGCGCGGCGCGATCGGGTGTCACCGTGAGCACCGGCAATCCGGTCACTTGCTCGGCCTTGACGTCGGCGGCGCCGCGCACCTGCTTCGCGATGGTTTCGACGGTCTCGCCAATGGCTGCCAGCTGATCGAGATCGTCGCCATACACCTTGATCGCCACATCGGCGCGCACGCCGGCGATCAGCTCGTTCATGCGCATCTGCACCGGCTGGGTGAACTCATAGTTGTTGCCGGGAATAGTCCAGACCGCGGCTTCGAGCTCGCGGATCAGTTGCGCGCGCGACTTGCGTGGGTCCGGCCACTCGCTGCGGTCCTTGAGCATGATGAAGGTGTCCGCGACCGAAGGTGGCATCGGATCGGTGGCGATCTCGGGCGTGCCGATCTTGGCGAAGACTCGGTTGACCTCGGGGAACTCTTTGATGCGCGCCTCGAGCATGGTTTGCATGCCGACCGCCTGGTCGAGGCCGGTGCCCGGAATGCGCAGCGCGTGCAGGGCGATATCGCCCTCGTCCAGGCTCGGAATGAATTCGCTGCCGAGGCGCGACGCCAGCAGCGCGCTGCCGGCCACCAGCGCGACAGCGACCAGCACCACCAGCCAACGCGCGTGCAAGGCAGCGCGCAGCAGCGGCGCGTAGCTGCGCTTCGCCGTGGCGACCAGCAGATTGTCCTTCTCGGCGACCTTGCCGGTGACGAACAGCGCGACCGCGGCCGGCACGAAGGTCAAGGACAGCAGCATGGCTGCGACCAGCGCAATGACCACCGTGAAGGCCATCGGATGGAACATCTTGCCCTCGACGCCGCTCAGCGCAAAGATCGGCAGATAGACCGCCGTGATGATCATGACGCCGAACAGGCTCGGCTTGATCACTTCGGCGGTGGCCACGGCGGCCAGCTCGAAGCGCTCGTCGCGTGTCAGCAGGCGACCCAGCTGATGCTGGGCTGCGCCGAATCGGCTGAGGCAGTTTTCGACGATGATCACCGCGCCATCGACGATGAGGCCGAAGTCGAGTGCACCCAGGCTCATCAGGTTTCCGGAGACGCGGTTCTGCACCATGCCGGTCAGCGTCATCAACATGGTCAGCGGGATCACGGCTGCGGTGATCAGCGCAGCGCGGATGTTGCCGAGCAACAGGAACAGCACCGCAATCACCAGCAGCGCGCCTTCCCACAGGTTCTTCTGTACCGTCGCGATGGTGCGGTCGACCAGCTGCGTACGGTCGTAGACGGCGGTCGCGGTGACGCCTTCCGGCAAGCTCGCATTGACCGTTTCCAGGCGCTCGGCCGCGCGCCTGGCGACCGCGCGACTGTTCTCGCCGACCAGCATGAACACCGTCCCTAGCACGATCTCGCGACCATTTTCGGTGGCGGCGCCGGTGCGCAGCTCGCTGCCCTCGACCACCTCTGCGACTTCGCCGAGGCGTACGGGAACGCTATCGCGCTGCGCCACGATGATTTCGGGAATCGCCTCCAGCGACTCGATCTGCCCCGGCACGCGGATCAGATACTGTTCGCCCGAGCGCTCGATGTAGCCAGCCCCGGCATTGGCATTGTTGCGGGCGACCGCAGCGATCAGATCCTGCAGGCTCAAGCCGTAGGCGACCAGGCGGCCCGGATCGGGCGTGATGTGGATCTGGCGCACGTAGCCGCCCACGGTGTTGACCTCGGTCACGCCGTCGAGATTGCGCAACTGTGGCCGCACCACCCAGTCTTGCAGCGTACGCAAGCTGGTCGGCGACCACGGTTTCCCATCCGGTCCGACGGCATCGGGCGCGGCCTCGACGGTGTACATGAAGATCTCGCCGAGACCGGTTGCGACGGGTCCGAGACTGGGCTCGACGCCGAGTGGCAGTTGACCCTTCGCGGTCTGCAGTCGCTCCGCCACCTGCTGGCGGGCGAAGTAGATGTCGGTGCCGTCGTCGAACACGGCCGTGACTTGCGACAGCCCATAGCGCGAGATCGACCGGGTGTAGTCGAGTTTGGCCAAGCCGGCGAGCGCGGTCTCAATCGGAAAGGTCAGGCGCTGCTCGGCTTCCAGCGGGCTGTAGCCGGCTGCCTCGGTATTGATCTGCACCTGGACATTGGTGATGTCCGGCACCGCATCGATAGGCAGGCGGCTGTAGTCGAAGATGCCGAGCGCGGCGAGCCCCAGCGCCAGCAACAGGACCAGCCAGCGCTGGGCGATGGCGAGGCGAACGATGCGTTCGAGCATGCTGGCGTGGTTAATGATCGTGGCTGGCACCGGACTTCTCGATATCGGCTTTGATCAGGAAGCTCTGCTCGGTGACGTAACGGGTGCCCGGTTTCAATCCCTCCAGCACCTCGACGTGCTCAGCGTCCTCGTCGCCGAGCTCCAGCATGCGCACTTCATAGGTTTCGCCAAACTGGCCGAAGACGACCGTGAAATCGCGAAAGCGCTGCAGGCCGATGCGTTTGACGGCCAACGCAACCTCGCGCTCGGCCACGGTCACTTCGGCGGTGACCGACATGCCGGGACGCCAGCGGCCCTCGGGATTCGGCAGTTCAGCGCGAGCCACCAGTGTCTGGCTGGCGGCGCTTGCCAGCGGCAGGAGGCGCTGCAAGGTGGTGTCGGTCGCGAGCTCACCGGCGGATGCGGTGATCCGGATCGGCTGGCCCTGAGCCAGCCGCTCCGCGTTCTTCCCGAAGGCATTGAGCTCGACCCAGAGCGACGACAAGTCGGCCACCTCGAACAGCGGCTCCTCGCCGGCAACGTTGCCGGCATTGGTATGTCGTGCGAGCACCGTGCCGGCGAAGGGTGCGGTCACTGCAAAGCTGCGGAGGCTGTCGCGGTTTTCGACGATGGCCAGTGTCTGGCCCGCCTTGACGGTATCGCCGAGCTTGACCCGCACCTCCCGCACGGGGCCGGGAAAGCGCGAGCGCACCTCCGCGAAGCGATCCGAATCGAGCGTGACCCGGCCCATCAGCTGGATGCGGTCGTGGATCGTGGCCGGTCCGGCAATTGCGGTCTCGATGCCCGCAGCGTCCGCGATCGCGGCCGGCATGGATGTGCGCCCCTCGTACGAGGCATAGCTCCAGGCGTATGACTTGCCGGCATGCTTCGCGTCGACCTTGACGTCGAAGGAATGCGGCTCGACCACGGTGCCGCTGCCCACCAGGTGTTCGCCTTCGGGAGCGAAGGTGAAACGATCGACCGCGGCATCGACACGCGTCAGTTCAATGCTGACCTCGACGTCTTTCGCCGGCAGCGGCTGATCTCTCGAATAGGCGTAGAGGCGGAACTGCGGCGGCACGCCCGTCTCGAAAATCGTGACTTCGAGCGCGAAGTCGTCAGTGCGCAACATCCGTCCGCGATGCGGGCCGCGCTCGAAATCGGCTGCGGCGGGGGCGTCATGGTGCTCACCTTCGTGGGAATCGGTGTCGGGCGCACGGTCGCCACAGGCGGACAAAAGGAGTGCGAGGACGACGAGCAGGAGGGCAACAGCATCGCGGCCATGGCCGCTCCCACATCGGGAAAAGGCAAGAGCATCGCGGCCATGGCCGCTTCCGCATCGGGCAAAGGCAGGGTTACGGGATTTCATCGGGCTTCTCCGGAAACGGCCGTCGAACGCTCGATGTCGGCGAGCAGCTGGTGATAACGGGCAGCGGCAGCAAGTTGTTCCTGCCGCAGTTGCAGCACCGTGGCCTGGGCCCCAGTCAGCTGCAGGATCGAATAGCGGGCGTCGTCATAGCCGGCCTTCGTCAAGGCGAGGGCTTTCTCGGCGGCAGGGATCATGCGGCCACCCACCGCCTCAAACTCGGTGCGCGCATGGCGCAGCTCCTGGAAGCGTGCGAACAGCTTCTGCTGCGTGTCGAGAAAGGCGGCGTCGGCCTTGGCATCGAGTGCTGCGCGCTCGGCATCGACTCGCGCCACCGCGAGCGACGAGCGCTCGGCCGTCCCGAACGGCATGCCGAAGGAGAACACGAGTCCCTGGTCGTCCAGTGCTTCCAGTCGACGGACACCCAGGCTCAGGGAAATATCCGGCCGGGCCGCAGCCGCCGCCACCGCTCGCTCGGCGTTGATACGCGCGGCGTCAAGCGCGAAGGCCGCCGCCTCTGGAGTCTGCGGCAGGCGCGCAGTCAATGTTGCCAGCTCAGGGATGGGTGGCAACTTCATGAGATCGCCGCTGACGTCGACGTCCGGTGCGTCATTGGCGCCCCACAACGCGGCCAGCGCAAATCGAGCACTGGCCAGCTCGTGCTCGGCATGTTCCTGCGCGATCTCTGCCCGCACCACGGCGATCTGGGCGAGCGCCTGGTCTGCTTCCGGGGCGACATCGCGCTGTACGCGATGGCGCACCGCGACCTCGGTTTCGCGGGCGAGCGCTTCCTGCCGCTTGGCCAGCGCCAGCTCATCCTGGCCCTTGCGCACCTCGATGTAGCGGCGTGTGGTTTCCGCGGCAAGATCGAGCTGCCGCTGGCGCACGACATTGAGTTGCCGATCAACGTCAGCGCGACCGCGTGCTCGCCGGGCTTCGCGCTTGCCGCCAAGCTCGATGACCTGGCTCAGCCGCAACGTCGATTCGGCGCCGTGCACGCCGCTCAATGCGCCCGTGCCGAGCACATTCTCCAGATCCGCACCGAGCACAGGCGCCGGCTTGAGGCCATCCAGCAGCGCTTGGCTTTCGAGCGCACCGACGGTGAGTGATTCAGCGCGCAGCGCCGGGTTGCGCTCGAGCGTGCGCCGAACGGCAGCCTCGAGTGTCAGGACTTCGGCGAAAGCCGGGCACGCGACCACAGCCATCCACCCGGCAAGTGCCAGGGACCTACGATTTCGATTAAGCACAGCCCTCTCCAATCCTTTTAAACACACGCGCACTGACGACCGCCACCGGGGCGGTCAATAAAGCGGGTGGCTCAGACGATCGGAGGGCGGTCGGGCGGTGGACCGGCCGCGTACGCGACCTGGTCGGTCTGGAGCGGCAGCACCCAGGTAGCCGGCGGTACCGCGGTCAAGGCGATGACGTCGACGCGGCACAGCGCCGCGGGCGGGCAGGCCGTATCATGGAAGTGCAGAACAATCGGGCTCGGTGCAGGGGCTGCGTCGCTCGGCGTCAGATCGTCCTGGTGATCCGCGTGCAGGGGCGCATGCCCGTGGTGATGGTCATCGATCGCATGCGAGTGCACTTCCCAACGCGGCAAGCCCGAAGCAATCACGGCCAGCAACAACAACACGGCCAGGCCACGCATCCAGCGGGCACGGAGCAGAAGCTTGCGGCAGTCGGCGAGCGAGAACATCACACCAAGCATGCCGGAGCCAAGACGGGCAGGGCAACGGGCGCGGGCAGGCTGAAGAGCGGCAGGTCAACCACCTGCTGCAACTTCTGGCAGTGCCGCCGGCTCGTTCTCAAAGCGCGGAAACCGTCCGGCAATATCGCTGCCGGTAAAATTCGCCACCCAGCCGTCCTTGTTCGTAAACACGCGGATCGCGACGAAGTTGGGTGTCTCGCTCATGTCGAACCAGTGCGGCGTGTTTGCAGGCACCCCGATCAGATCGCCGCAACTGCAGAGAACCTCGAACACTTCCTCGCCGATGTGCAGCGTGAACAGACCCTGCCCGGCGACGAAAAATCGAACCTCGTCCTCCGAGTGCGTGTGCTCTTCGAGGAATTTGGCCCGCAAGGCAGCGCGGTCAGGGTGCGTGCCATCGAGACTGACCACGTCCACTGACTGATAGCCACCGGCCTTCATCAATGTGTCGATGTCATTCTGGTAGGCGGCAATCACTTTGTCGGAGGGATCGCCCGCCCGCACGTCCGGACGCGTTTCCCAGCGCTCGAAACGCACGCCCGCGTCGCGCAAACGCTCCGCGATCGAGGCGCTCTCGTCCGTTTCGAAATGCGGAATTGCTGCGTCATGGTGGGGAAATACGCGAAGCCTGCTCACCGCCCACCTCTCGTCTTCTCGCTCCGTACAGCGCTGCGAGTATTGAGCCAATGGCGTGGTACTGGTGTGGACGGAAGATGTATCGGTCCCATGCTGGGCGGGCTCAGATGTCTGACCCGGGCGGCCGCATCTGCCACCCATCCGGGATGCGCACCGCCAGGCCGCAATCCTCGAGCGCCGGGACGTCTCGGCCACCACCGCGTCCGTGTCCGGAGCGTCACCCGCCTGCCGGCACAACTGGCCGGCGGGCGTGAGTTGGATCTCAGGCACGGACAGACTCACTGCGGGCTCGAGTGCGCGCTGTAGGACTGATAGGCGATGCGATTTCTGCCACCAGTCTTCGCCGAGTACATCAGGGCATCGGCCAGTTGCACCATTTCATCCGCACTGGCTGGCAATTCCTCACATACGAGCACGCCGATGCTGAAGGTCACTGGCCAGCCGTGAGTCACCATCGCGGCCAGCAGTTGGTCGCGCATACGCTCGACGGCCGCGCGCGCGCGGGCCTCTCTGGCCTCGACCATGATCAACCCGAACTCGTCCCCGCCGAGCCGTGCCAGGACATCAATTTCGCGCAAACTCTGGCGCAGTGTCGTGGCTACGACGCGCAATAGCTGGTCCCCGACCGCATGTCCCGAGTGATCGTTGATCTGCTTGAAATGGTCCAGATCAATGTAAGCCAGTACCAGTGGATGACCCAGACGCAACGCCCGGATGTGCTCGGCGTACGCCGATTCAAGGAACGCGCGGCGATTGTTGATGCCGGTCAAGGGATCAGTCCGCGACAAGGCTTGCTCGCGTTGCAAGGCGTCGCGCAGTGAAGCCAGCAAAAGGCTGATGATCAGAAAGAAACCCAATCGGGTTATCGCATTCCAGTAAAGAATCGCCGGCACCGACAGTACCAGTCCGGAAAGGCGGTTGGATTCATGCCAGGCGATCGCGCTGGCCACCGAAACCAGAATTGCCGCAGACCTTCCCGCGTACCAGGCGACCATCGAGATCGGAATGGAGTAGAAAACTGCAAACGAGATCTCATGGCCAATGAAGTAGTGGATGCTTGCGCACAGCAACACCCCGATGAGCCCGATGCCGATCACTTCGCGCTTCGAGCGACGCGTAAGAAACGCATCCGAGCTCGCGAGCAGGGGCGACTTGAGGCTGGGCATGGGTGGATGCATCGCATGGTCAGCTGGTGCATTCGACATCGATTGCCTGCCGGTAGGTGCGCGTGCGGTTACCCGCAAGATAACCTCAGTCCACCCTGCCGTAGATGGTTTTCGGCGCCCGGCAGCTGGCGCCAGAACGCCCAGCCACCCTCCATTCTGGCCGACCCTTCACCCGCGGGCGACGGCCATGAGCAGCGACCCCGCCATACATCCCGGCACCATCAAGATCACCGGTGTACGCAGGAATTGCATGGCACAAAACCCCAGCACGACGATGCCAAGGTCGCGGTGATCACCGACGCCTTCAGCCCATACCGGATCGATTAAGGCCGCAGCAAGCAGCCCGACCACCGACGCGTTGACCCCAGCCATGGCCGGCGCCGCCCAGGAATGCTCGCCCAACTTCTGCCAGTACGGCAGCACCGCTGCCAGCAGCAGGAATCCGGGCAGGAAGACCGACAGCAATGCGATCAGCGCGCCGACCAATGGCGACAGGCCGAGCCGTATCTGCGCGCCCAGATAAGCGGACACAGCGAATACCGTACTTCAGCCCGCGCTCAAAAGAACGCGCGCACGCCGATCGACACCGCCCGCCCTGGCAAGATCACGCTGTCTTTCAAGAAGGAGGTGTGCACGCGTGCGCTCTGGTTGCCCAGATTGCGGCCGTCGACGAACAGCTCCCAGCCGATGTCGCCGTGGTCCCAGTGATAGGCGGCGCTGGCATTGACCAGGGTATAGCCGGCGGTAGGCGTCTCGTTGCTGGCGACTTTGTCCTGGCGGGCGTGGCCGACCGCACCGAGACTGGCGCGCCAGCCGGAATAGCTCCAGCTTAATTCACTGCCGATCCGTGCGGGGGCAAGGCGCGGGACATTGGCGCCCTCGACCAGGGTCGCGCGCACGGCATCGGCGAACAGGCGCATTTCCCAATGGCCACGATCGCCCTCAACCAATTGAAACGTGGCCTCGCCTTCCACCCCGCGAAAGCTTGCATCGGACTGCGTCCATTGGCGGACTGGCAGTGCCTCATCACCCGCGCCAACCTGCTCGCCGGTGTCGAGCAGGTAGATGAAATCATTGAAGCGGTTGTAGTAGGCCGACACCTTGGCCTCGAAAGCCGCGCCGTGGAAGTGCAGGCCCAATTCCACCTGGTTAGCAGCTTCTTCCTGGAGAGCGGGATCGCCGATCTCGAACGAGGACGTGGCAACGTGCGGGCCGTTGGCGAACAGTTCCTCCTCCGCGGGCGCACGCTCGGCATGGTCGAGATTGGCAACCAGGTCCCAGCTCTCGCTGAGGTTGAAGATGGCGCCGGCAGACAGGCTGAGCGGGTTGAAGCTGCGTTCACGCGCGCCGGCGGGATCACTGCTGACCGCATCGATGCGCGCGCCAAGGTCCAGTTGAAAGCCTTCCCACTGTCGTTGCTCGACCAGGAACAAGCCGGCCGCACGGGTCTGCGTCTGCGGAACGAAGGCTTCCTCGCCGATGGCCTGGAATTCGCTCCTGCCAGCCTGGACACCGACCGCGCCATTCCAACCCCCGATCGCTTCATGGGTCAGCTCCATGCGCGCCTCGGTGGCATCTTTCAGGAACTGCGTTCCAATCTCCTCGCCCTCGAACTCGGTATGGCCATAATCGGTATCGGCCACGCTGTACCTCAGTTTGCTGACCCCGTCGAAAGGCTGGTTGAGCGCACCCTTGAACTCGATCCGATCCTGCTCGATGTCGAGGAACACGCCTGGTTCGCCGAGCGCAGCGTCGCCGGGCTCGCCGGGATTGCCGTAGGTGTCTTCGTAGCGCGACAACGCCACCCCGACGAAGCCCCAGTCACCCAGCAGTGAGCCGCCCACGCCGACCGTGTCCGTATCGAGAAAGCTGTTCGCCTGGCGCCCGCCTTGAGGCAGGTCATAGTCGTCATTGCGACGGCTGACGGCATCGACGTGCACGGCGAAGCGGTCACTGCCGCCGTCGATGCGGAACATGCCGGTGTGGCCGCTGCTGACCTCGTCGTAGCGCAACTCGGCGCGCCCGGAGAGCGCGGAGTCAGGCGCGATTTCGGCAATCCTGCCGTCGACGATGTTGACCGCGCCGCCAATGGCTCCAGAGCCATACAGCAGTGTGGCGGGACCCTTCAACACCTCGATCTGATCGGCCAGGAAGGGCTCCACCGCGGGCGCGTGGTCCTGGCTGACAGTCGACACATCCTGGGTGGACAAGCCACCGGACAGCAGCGCGACGCGTGCGCCTTCCAGGCCGCGAATGATCGGACGGCCGACGCCCGGGCCAAAATTGGAGCTCTGCACGCCCGGCAGGCTGCTCACGGTTTCGCCGAGCGTCGCCGCTTTGCGATCGTCCAGCGCTTCGCCGGCCAGTACCGAAACCGGATCGGAGATCTCCTCTGCGGTGCTGCGCAAGGGGCTCGCGGTGACCTCTACAGCATCCATTTTGACGGCCGAATGGCGATCGTCATCGCGCGCCGGCGCCGCCACTGCGACGGGGGAAAGCGCCAGCCCGATGGCAATCGAAAGTGCGCGAAAAGGCGCTGCGGGAAAGGCCGCGGCGGCAATGGCTTGCGGCACGACTGCCCGCGTATTGAAGTTCAGGTTTGTGTTCATTTGAGGTGTACTCGACAGACTCATCGCAAAAGACGAGAGCGCGCGCAGCTCAAGGGTCTGCGGGCGTCCATAACGGCGCGTGGATCTGGCCTACGGGGGCGAACTCGCAGCCATCCGCGTGCGCGTCGACGGGTGACCGCCGGCTGCCTGTTCGGAATGGATGGCTGGCGCACGCCTTGGCGGCGTATGGCCAAAGGATGGCGTCAGGCGATGGGCGGTCGAAACGGGGCGGCGACGGGTTGGAAGGGAACGGCCAGCGCCGTCAATGGCGGCAGCGCGGTGGCGCCGATGGGACCCGCGGGAACCACGATGACCGCCACCAGATCAGCGTAGGCGCCGCTGTTGTTGTCCTCGTGCAGCTGGCCGTGCGCGCCGCGCGCGTGGTCGCGATCGCCCTGATGCTCAGGACCGGCAGGCAGATCGCCGGCGTCCAGCACGAATCCAGCCACCGCATCGCCGAGCGCATGGATATCGCAAAAACTGCCGAGCATCGGCTTGACCACCACGCCCAGCATCAACAGCGCGAGCAAACCCGCGCGCAGGCTGCGTGACCAGGAGTGGAGGAGTGGGGACATTCCTTCAGGTTACGCGAGAAACGCACCGCTCCACAACGTTCGGCCCGGCCGTCGACAAGGCGCTTGCGGCCGCACACACAAGGGCCAAGCTTCAGCCCGCCGAGTTTTCTTCATGAGCGCGTTGTCGGCAGACCGAACCCGAAGGAATCCATCGACAGCACGCCATCGGTCATGCCGCCTGGGATCAGGGTTCCTTGGTTGCTGCCGTTGCTCGCGCCAAGTGCGACCAGCAACGGCAGGTAGTGCTCTTCGGTCGGGTGTGCGCGTGCCGCGTGTGGCGCTTGGCTGCGGTAGTGCACGAGCGCGTCAACATCGCCGCGCGCCACCGCGTCGGCGACCCAGGCCGCGAAGGCCTGCGCGTATTCCGGGTCGTCGATGTGCTGGCGGAACTCGTAGAGGTTATGGGTCAGGCTACCCGACCCGATTACCAGCACGCCCTGCTCGCGCAGCGGCGCCAGTGCCTGGCCCAGCCGCAAGGCACCTTCGGCATCGATATCCTGCGGCAGTGAGACCTGCAGCACCGGCACATCGGCGGCCGGCTTGAGGTAGCGCAACGGCACCCATGCGCCGTGATCGAGTCCGCGCCGGTCGTCCACCGCTGCGTCGAAACCAGATGCCTTCAGCAATCCGACCACCTGCGCGGCAAGTTGCGGCTCGCCGCGCGCGGGGTACTTGAGCGCGAACAAGGGCGCCGGGAAGCCGCCGAAATCGTGGATCGTTTCCAGCATCGCCGCCCCGGTGACTTGCACACCCCGCGTTTGCCAGTGCGGCGACACCACGACAATCGCCGCGACATCGGAAAGAACCTCGCCGATGCGCCCGAGGTTCGGGCCGAGCAGGCCCGGCTCAAGCGCGAACATCGGCGAGCCGTGGGAGATGAACAACGCAGGGGCGAGGGACATGCGGCTCCAAGGTCGCGGGATTGAATGCACTCTATTCAATTTGAAGATGCAAGATAAACACTGTCCAGCATTTCGAGACAATCGCTGCTCGACCTTCAGCAGCTCAGCAGCTTCCTGGCCGTCGTCCGCGCCGGGAGCTTTGTCGGCGCCGCCGATGCGACGGCGTTGTCGAAAGCAGCCGTATCGCGACATGGCGCCGACCTCGAAGGGCATCTGGGCGTGCGCCTGCTGCATCGAACCGCGTGCCGCCTGTCGCTGACCGACGATGGCCAGCGCGTTCGCGCCCAGCGGTCGAGGTGGTGGCGGCCCTGGAGGAACTGGAAGCACAGACCGCTGGGAGCGGCTGCGAGGCAACCGGAAAGCTGCGGATCAACGCGCCGGTCACAATTCTCAATTGAAGCCGGTCACCGAGCCGTCTGGCGCAGAACGCGTGATCAACGTGGCAACCCTATCACTGCGCAGTGAACACCGCGCAGTCGAGTTCCATCACGGCCCTTTGGATCTCTGCTCGCCGTGATGCACGCTAGAACGCATCAAAAGATGCTACGTTTGATGCACACCACGGCACGAGTAGTTGACCATGCGGACTACCATCTCACTTGACGATGCATTGGTGGAACGTGCCCAGCGTTTTACCGGCCTCACCGAAAAGTCGGCTTTGGTACGCGAAGCACTCAAGGCACTGATCGAACGCGAAAGCGCCCGCCGCTTGGCCTTGCTTGGCGGCAGCGAGCCGCAGATCGAGGCGGCTCCGCGTCGCCGGAGCGCGCCCGCCGCATGATTCTGGTGGACACGTCGGTCTGGATCGAGCACCTGCGGCGTGGCGAAGCGCGGCTTGTCGCAGCGCTGAGCGCTGGGCTGGTCCGGATCCACCCTTGCATCATGGGCGAAATTGCGCTCGGCAGCCTGCGGCAGCGCGAGCCGATCCTGAGTGCCTTGAATGCGATCCCTCAGGTCACGGTCGCGACTGATGACGAGGTGTCTGCTCTGATCGAAGTCGAACGCCTTTTTGGACTTGGCATCGGATTTGTCGATGCGCACCTGCTCGCGGCGTTGCGCCTGACCCCAGGTGTACGTCTGTGGACACTGGACAAGCGACTGGCGACGGTCGCCGATCGTCTCGGCGTTGGTGCGCCATCCGGGAACTAGCAACTACCAAGCAGACCCGGTAGCGCCGGGACGGACAACAACACGGGATAGGTATGGACGCCTCCCGTCAACCGTGAACTGCATTTCTTTGATGCTGCTTTTCCGGGTGTCTGGTACCAGTTGAGCCGGAAAATCACCGCGGCATGACAGGGGGTCGAATATCAATTGCATCCCATTTTCGGGGGACGCACATGTTCTTCAAACGGGTGAAGACACCAGGCCTCGGACACAACGCCTACGTCCTGGGGTGCGGCGAAGGACTCGCCGTCGTGATCGACCCGCGTCGGGATGTTGAGGAGTATCTCTGCCTGGCGCGGGAAAACGACCTCTCCATCGCCTACGTGCTGGAGACGCATCGGCAGGAGGATTTCGAGTTTGGCTCGAGGGCGCTTGTGCAGGCGACGGGCGCCAAGATTGTCGGCGGCTGCGACCCGCTGTTCGGCGAGATCGACGTAAAACTGGAAGACGGCCAGGAACTCAAGGTCGGCAAGACCCGGTTCGTTGCGCTCGCGACGCCCGGCCACACGCCGGAAAGCATGTCTTACGCGGTCTACGCCGAAGACAGCGGCGAGAAGTGCTGGGGGGTGTTCACCGGGGACGCGCTGTTCGTTGGCGATACCGGGCGCACCGACCTGCCGGACCCCATCAAGACCGGCGAGAACGCCGGCATCCTGTACGACTCCATCCACCGCAAGATCGGTCCGCTCGGCGACCAGGCGCTGCTGTTTCCGGCGCACGGCGCCGGTTCGGCATGTGGGGCCAACATATCGGAGCGCGATGATTCCACGCTGGGAATCGAACGCGAGACGAACGACGTCTTCACCAAGACCCGAAGCGAATTTGTCGAAGCCAAGGTGGCGCTGAAGATGGCACGCCCGCCCTATTTCGAGCACATGGAAGAAGTGAACTTGCTCCCGGGACGGCCGCTGAAGGGGCCTGTCGCCTCCCGCATGCTGGCGCCCAGGGAATTCCAGCGCCGCATGAAAGAGGGCCTGGTGATCGATACCCGCCCACCCGAGGCCTTTGCTTCCGCCCATATCCTGGGTGCGTACAACATCTGGCTCGAGGGCGTGCCCGCCTATGGCGGATGGGTTGCCAACAAGGAAACGCGGGTCTTCCTGGTGGCCGAAGGACGGGAAGCGATGGAAGAGGCGGCGGTTTCGCTTGCGCGCATCGGCATCGACACGGTGGAGGGCATCCTCGCCGGAGGCATGGAAGCTTGGCGCGACGAGGGCCTGCCGCTGGAAGCGATCGCCACCACGACCGCCGCCGAGGCGGCCCGGTGGATGCAGGAAGGCCGGGTGCACGTGCTGGACGTGCGCGACCAGTACGAGCGGGACGAAAAACACATCCCGGGTACGGGGCATCGCTATGTGGGCCATCTCGAGAACGACCTTCCGCAGTTGCCCAAGGACAGCGAAATCGTCGTGCATTGCAACGTGGGGCACCGCTCGGGCCTGGCCGCGAGCATCCTGAAGCGCGCGGTTTCACCCGCATCTACAACATGCTTGGCGGCATCACCGCGTGGGAGAAGTTGGGGCTCCCGCTCGAGCTGTCCGACGAAGCGAAAAAGGAAAAGTGATCATGCAAGCCGTATCGGGTGCATGGTCCCCCTACCTCGTCGGCGCGCTGATCGGCTTGCTCTCGATGGCGACCTTCTATTTTTCCAACAAGCCGCTGAGCGTATCGACCGCTTACGCCCGCATGGCAGGCATGGTCGGCAACCTGTTCTCCAAGGGCCATACCGAGAACCTAAAGTTCTACCAGGACAAGAAGCCGAAGGTCGAATGGCAGGTGATGCTCGTGCTGGGCATGTTGCTCGGTGCCTTGATCGCCGCAGCCACGGGCGGTGAGATGGCGGCCGCCTGGGTGCCCGCGATGTGGGAAAACCGGTTCGGCCCCGATATCCCCCTGCGTCTCGGGCTGGCATTCCTGGGTGGCGTCCTGCTGGCGTACGGCGCGAGGCTGGCGGGGGGCTGCACCAGTGGCCATGGCATCAGCGGCGCACTCCAGCTGGCCGTGAGTTCCTGGGTGGCGCTCGCAGGCTTCTTCCTCGCCGGCGTCACCACCGCGATGCTTCTGTATCGACTCTGAGGGCGCGATGAGTACGCCTGCAAACATGCCGCCCGAGAATACCCCACCGGTACTGGTCATCCCGCCGGAAGCGCACCAACAGAAGTGCGCGTACGACCCGGAAAAGCCGGATTCGCCACGCCAGCTCGTACTCGGCCTGGTGTTCGGGGTGGTGTTCGGCTTCCTGCTGCAGAAGAGCGGCGTGGCTCGCTACGAGGTGCTGATGGGCCAGTTGCTGCTCACGGATTTCACCGTCATCAAGGTCATGCTGACGGCGATCGTCGTTGGCATGGTCGGCGTTTTTACGCTGCGCGCGTTCGGCCTTGTCGAACTGCACGTCAAGCCAACGCACTACGCCGCGAACTTTTCGGGAGGACTGCTTTTCGGGGTCGGGCTCGGTGTGCTTGGCTACTGTCCGGGGACTGGCGTGGCGGCGCTGGGGCAGGGCAACTATGACGCGATCGCCGGCATCCTCGGCCTGATGGCGGGCAGTTACCTCTTCGCCGAGACTTCGGCGCTCGTCGGTTCTACGATCGACAAGATCGGCAGTCGCGGCCGCATCATGCTGCCGGACCTGTTGGGCATGAGCCGCGCCAGCTTTATCGCGTTGTTCGTCCCACTCCTTGTCGTGGGGCTATTCCTGATTGCACAGCTGGGGCGATGAATCGCCCGGCGCGTCGCAGGGACGCGGAACCGGGAAGCAACGCGGGTTTGAAGTGGGTTCCCGAACGTTGGCGAAACTTGATCTCAGGGACACTCCGAAGATGAAGTCGAATTCCGATAACCCCACACGCGCTCACGCGGGCAAAGTGCCAGGTACTTCGGCTCTCGGTTCGCCGTCGGGGATGATCGTGCGCGAGAGGAACCCCGTGAACCTCGAGATGCCGTTTGGCGAGATCGCCGAATTCATTACGCCGGTCGAGCGCTTCTACGTTCGGTGCCACCATCCCATCCCGGAGATCGATGCCGGCGCGTGGCGCCTGAAGATCCATGGGGAAGTCGAAAACCCGCTTGAACTAAGCTATCCCGAGTTGGCCGAGATGGCCACCCGCACGCTCACCGTGACCCTGGAATGCGCGGGTAACGGGCGGGTGTTCCTCGAGCCCCAGCGAGACGGCGCACAGTGGGAAGCCGGGGCGGTAGGCAACGCGGAATGGACGGGCGTTCCGCTATCGGACTTGCTCGCACGAGCGGGAGTTCGTGACGCTGCGTGCGAGGTGATTCTCCAGGGCGCAGACGAGGGCGAGATCAAGGAGCCTCCGCGGCCAGCGGGAAAGATCCACTATTCGCGCAGCCTGCCTTTGACCAAGGCGAATGAAGACGTGCTGATCGCCCTTCGGATGAACGGCGAGACACTGACGCCCGCGCACGGTTTTCCGGTGCGCGCCATCGTGCCCGGTTGGTATGGCATGGCCGCCGTGAAGTGGCTGACGGAGATCGTTGTAACCCGCGAGCCTTTTCACGGCTACTACCAGACCATTGATTACGCCTACTGGAAGCGCGGCTCCGATTCCCCGGTGCTCCAGCCCATAAGGGAGATGCAAGTCAAGGCGCAGATCGCGCGCCCGGGATACGCGGAAAGCGTGCGCGCCGGGCAACCCTATCGCGTGCATGGCGCGGCATGGACAACGGGGGCTGTGATCACGAAAGTCGAGGTGAGCACCGACGGGGGCCGGACCTGGAATGACGCGCGCCTGCTCGGCGAGCCTCTGGGTCACGCGTGGCGCCTATGGGAATACGAGTGGGCGGTCCCCGCGACTCCCGGCAAAGTGGTGCTGATGGCGCGCGCCACGGATTCCGATGGCCGCACGCAGCCGGAAAAGCATGACGACGACCGGGGCAGTTACCTCATTCACCACTGGCTTCCGATCGAAGTCAGCATTCGTTGACCACCGACCTTCGCCGTCCACGCTCGCCGGATCTTCGGCGGCCGAAGAGCTTCTGGACGTCGAATCCGCCGGAATGCCCGCCGTTGTGGGTCCGTGCATCGGGCTCATCTGGCAGGCCGGGAGAACGCGGCACCTTCCGCCCATCACTCCACGTTCTGCACCTGTTCCTTGATTTGTTCGATCAGCACTTTCATGTCGACGGCCAGCTGGCTGGTCTTGGCATCGGTGGATTTGCTGCCGAAGGTATTGGCCTCGCGGTGGAGCTCCTGGGTCAGGAAATCGAGGCGGCGGCCGACGGGTTCCTTGCGGGCGAGGGTGGCGACCATTTCTTCGAGGTGGATGCCGAGGCGGTCGATTTCTTCGTCGACGTCCATGCGCTGCAGCTGGAACACGATTTCCTGTTCCATGCGCGCGGGGTCAACGGTGAGCGCGATTTCGCCGAGGCGCGCGATGAGCTTGTCGCGCAGGCCCTGGCGGATGGCCGGGAGCATCTCCATCGCGGCGCTGCGCAGGCCGCGCAGGCCGACGATGCGCTCGAGCATGATCTCGGCGAGGCGCTTGCCTTCACGCTCGCGCTGGCCCTCGAGCGAGTCGAGGGCGCGGTCGACGAGGCCGAGCACTTGGCGCGTCAGTTCTTCGACATCGTGATCGCCGGTGGCCACGAGACCGGGCCATGCAAGCAGGTCGGTGGCACTGCCGGGGCTGAGCTTGCTGTTGCGGCGCGTGAGCTCGTCGACCAAGCCGGCGAGCTGGTCGAGCACGGCATGGTTGATGCTGAAGTTTGCCGGCCGGTCCGGGTCTGGCCGCAAGCGCGCGGAGAGATCGAGCTTGCCGCGCGACAGGCGTTGGCCGATGCGCTCGCGCAGCGCTGACTCCAGGCTGCGCAGCTCTTCGGGCAGCTTCGACGAAATCTCGAGGAAGCGGTGGTTGACGGTGCGCATCTCGAGGCGCAGATGGCCAATCACGGTCGGGCCTTCAGCGCTGCCATAGGCGGTCATGCTGCGTGGCATCGGGCGGCTCCGGTGGTTCAAAGGGTCGGCGATGCTATCGGAAAACGGGTGTTGGCAAGGAAAGCGGAGCTGGATTGCTTTGTTAGGTCATGTTGCCCGCGCCAGCGGGCTGCTTGACGCTCCTTCATCGGAATGCGTCAAGTAGTCCGCTGGCGCGGACAACATGACCTACGGAAGCACGAATCCCGGTTCGCGAGCACTGCTTCAGCTTCCGGGTTGTAGACTGCGCGGACCCCGAACGGCTGCACATACCCGATGAGCCATCCACGTCCCAGCGGTCGCCAGCCCGACGAAATGCGCGCGGTCAGTTTCCAGCGGCACTTCACCAAGCACGCGGAAGGTTCGGTGCTGGTGAGCTTCGGCGGAACCCGCGTGCTGTGCACGGCGAGCGTGGATGAGCGTCCGCCGCCATGGTTGCGCGGCACCGGCGAAGGCTGGGTGACCGCCGAATACAGCATGCTGCCGCGGGCGACGCATACGCGTTCGCCGCGCGAAGTGGTGAAGGGCGCGCCCGGCGGGCGTACGCATGAGATCCAGCGGCTGATCGGGCGTTCGCTGCGCGCGGTGGTCGATCGGCGCGCGCTTGGCGAGCGCCAGATCATGCTCGACTGTGATGTCCTTCAGGCCGACGGTGGCACGCGCACGGCGGCCATCACCGGCGCTTACGTCGCGCTCATGGACGCGACGCGCAAGCTGCTGCGTGACCGGGTGATCACCAAGGATCCGATCCATGGTCAGGTGGCGGCGATCTCAGTCGGCATCTACCGCAGCATGCCGGTGCTCGATCTCGACTATCTCGAGGATTCTGACTGCGAGACCGACATGAACGTGGTGCTCAACGACGGGCTCGGCTTCATCGAGATCCAGGGCACCGCCGAAGGCCACGCATTCCGCCAGGATGAGCTCGACGCCATGCTCGCCCTGGCGCGCAAGGGAGCCGCGCAACTGCATGCCGCGCAACGTGACGCCCTCAGCCAGAACTGAGCCCGCAGCGGTGCTGGAGCTGGTCCTCGCGAGCCACAACCCGGGCAAGCTGGCGGAGCTCGTCGCGGCGCTGGCGGGCTTGCCGGTGCGCCTGCGCGCGGCAGCCGAATGCGGCATCAGCGCGCCGGAAGAGGGCGCGGTGAGCTTCGTCGAAAACGCGCTGATCAAGGCCCGCCACGCGGCCCGCTCGAGCGGCCTGCCGGCGCTCGCCGACGACAGCGGGCTGGTCGTCGACGCACTCGGAGGCGCGCCAGGTGTGCGTAGCGCCCGCTATGCCGGAACCGGCGCCAGCGATGCCGACAACATCGCGAAGTTGTTGGCTGCGACCGATCAACTTCCCGGCTCCGCGCGCAGCTGTCGTTTCGTCTGCGTGTTGGTACTCGTCAATCACGAGCATGACCCGCTGCCACTCATCGCCGAAGGCATCTGGGAAGGGCGGCTACTGCGCATTCCCCGCGGCACCGGCGGTTTCGGCTACGACCCGATTTTCGCCGATGCAGAAACCGGGCTCAGTGCTGCCGAGCTCACCTCGACGCAGAAGCTTGGCGTCAGCCATCGCGGCAAGGCCATCGCCGCGCTGCAGGCGCGCCTGCAGGCGAAGCTCGCGCAGGCATGAGCGGACACGCGCTGCCGCCGCTGTCGCTCTACGTGCATCTGCCCTGGTGCGTGCGCAAATGCCCGTATTGCGATTTCAATTCGCACCAGCGGCCAGCGCAGCTGCCCGATGCCGATTACACGCGTGCTTTGCTCGCGGATCTCGACCAGGACCTGCACCAGGCGCAAGGCCGGCCGATCGACTCGATCTTCTTCGGTGGCGGCACGCCCAGCCTGTTCTCGGCGGCGGCGATCGCAGCGATCCTCGACGGCATCCGCGCGCGCCTGGCGCTTGCCGAAGACTGCGAAATCACGCTCGAGACCAACCCGGGCACGGCCGAGTTTGACCGCTTCGAGGGATATCTTGGCGCTGGCGTCAACCGCCTGTCGTTCGGTGTGCAGAGCTTCGACGATGCGATGCTGGTGCGTCTCGGGCGCATCCACGACGGTACGCAGGCGGTACGGGCGTTCGAGCTCGCGCGGGCCGCGGGTGTCGACAACATCAACCTCGACCTCATGTACGGGTTGCCGACGCAGACGCCTGCAGGGGCGCTGGCCGATCTCGAACAGGCGATCACCCTGGCCCCCGAACATCTGTCGCATTACCAGCTCACGCTGGAGCCGCAGACCGTGTTCGCGCGCTATCCGCCGCAGGACCTGCCCGACGAAGATGCGCTGGAGAATATTCTCGAGGCCTGCCAGGCGCGTCTCGCCGCAGCCGATTTCGAGCAGTACGAAGTTTCAGCGTATGCGCGCCCGGGTCGCCGCTCGCGTCACAACCTCAACTACTGGCAGTACGGGGATTATCTCGGCATCGGTGCCGGCGCGCATGCGAAATGGACAGACGCCGATGGGCGCATCCATCGCCATGCCAAGCAACGGACACCGACGCTGTATCTCCAGTGCGCCGGCACTCCCGCCAGCCGAGTCGATGTGCGCAGCATCGATCCGGCCGAGCTGCCGTTCGAATTCATGCTCAACGCCCTGCGGCTGCGCCAGGGATTCGCGCTGGCGCGCTTCGCCGAACGGACCGGACTGCCGCTGTCGGCGATCGCCCGGCCGCTCGAGGAGGCAGAGCGCCGCGGCCTGGTGCTGCGCGACCTGCACGACGTGCGTCCCAGCGAGCGGGGCTTCGATTTCCTCAACGACCTGCTCGAGCTGTTCCTGCCGGCGTCGTCGCCCTGACGGGCACCTGTTCGACCTCCCCCTTTCTCGCGGCCCTCGCGAGGACGGCGCTGCTAGACTGGCCCGAACTTCGATCCCCCTGCGTGCCGCTTCCCACCGACCCCTCGATCCGCGAATCGCAGGCGCTCAATCTCGATGCGGCGCTGCAGTTGCTGAACCAGTCGGGGCATCGGCTGCCCGATCTGCGCGAGGCCGGCAAGGCGCTCTGGCTGCAGGCCGTGATCGACGGCCTGTGCGAGCTGTCGAGCCGCGACCCGCTCACCGGGCTGGCGAACCGGCGGCACTTCGAGCTGATGCTGGCCGGCGAA
>JANPJV010000154.1:0-1766 GCA_031425695.1 Rhodanobacteraceae bacterium
AAAGCGGCGCAGAGCGCCGCACTCCAAATTCGCCCGCGCTTCGCCGTCACCCTTCAGCCTCCCCTCGCTATTCTTCACCTCATGTGCGGACGCTACTTCATCGACACCTTGCCGGAGCTGCTCGCGGAGCAGTTTCGCGTGCACAAGTATCCGGTCTACGAGGCGACCTGGAATCTGGCGCCGACGCAGACGGCCTTGATCGTGCGCGCGAATGGCGATGAGCTCGAGTGGGCCAGTGCGCGCTGGGGACTGGTGCCGCACTGGTCGAAGGACGCCAAGGGTGGCGCCAAGATGATCAATGCCCGCGGCGAAGGCGTGGCCGACAAGCCAGCCTTTCGCAACGCATTCAAATATCGACGCTGCATCGTCCCGGCCAGTGGCTTCTTCGAATGGCAATCACGCCCTGACGGCAAGCAGCCGTACGCGATCGTGCCGGCTGACCTGCCCTGCTTCGGCTTTGCTGGTCTCTATGAGCACTGGACGACGCCGGAGGGTGCGGTGCTGGAAACTGCGTGCGTGCTCACCACCACGCCAAACAGCCTGATGGCAAATATTCACGATCGCATGCCGGTGGTGCTCGATCCGGCTGACTACGAACGCTGGATACGCGCGCCGGCCGCGGACGCGAAGACCCTGATCACGCCCTTTCCGCCCGAGCGCATGCGCGCGTTCAAGGTGGACCGCGCAGTCGGCAACGTGCGCAACAATCATTGCGAGCTGATAAAGCCTACTGAGGACGCTGCTTGAGCCCGGAGAATGCGTCGGCGCGCGCGACCTGGCTGATGGTCGCGAGCACTGCCTGCTTCGCCGGCATGGCGCTGACCATCCGCCTCGCGGCCGACCAGCTGCATGCCTTCGAAATTGCGTTCTTTCGCAACTTCTTCGGACTGCTGTTCGCGCTGCCGATCCTGCTGCGAACCGGCACCGCGGTACTGCGCACGCGGCGCATGAACCTGTACCTGTTGCGCTGCGTGATCGGGCTCTGCGCCATGCTGACCGGCTTCTGGTCATTGGTGCACCTGCCGCTCGCGGAAGCCATTGCGCTCAGCTACACGACGCCGCTGTTCGTGACCATCCTCGCCGTGCTGATACTCGGCGAAGTCGTGCGCATCCGTCGCTGGAGCGCGGTCGTGGTGGGCTTCATCGGCACGCTGGTCATCCTGCGCCCGGGCGTGCAGGAGCTCTCGTTCGCCGCCATGGTCGCGCTGGCGTCGGCCGCGCTTTCTGCCAGCGCAGCGATCAGCATAAAGTTCCTCTCGCGCACCGAGGCACCGGACGCGATCGTGATCTACATGGTGCTGATCATGACTCCGCTTTCGTTGCTCCCCGCGCTACCGGTATGGATCTGGCCCGAGGGGATGAGCTGGGTGTGGCTGGCCGCCACCGGTTTTCTCGGCACGGCAGGCCACATGCTGATGACGCGCGCCTACCAGTTGGGCGATGTCTCGGCGCTGCAGCCGATCAATTTCCTGCAGCTGCCAATCGTGGCCACGCTGGCGTGGTGGCTGTTCAACGAGCAGGTCGACCAGTGGACACTGATCGGCGCCGCGATCATCTTTTCGTCGACCCTCTATATCGCCCACCGCGAAGCGGTGCTTGCGCGCCGCGTCACCACCGCGCAGGACACCGGCAATGACAGCGCTTCGGCGAATCGGTGATGTGGGACTAGCAGGTGTTGCAAGACACCGTGCTATGCGCGACAGGGATGTCGCGCCCGAAAATCGATCACGCAAGTGATTGATTTTGCGTGAGCGAGTCCGGGCGTG
>JANPJV010000155.1:0-15406 GCA_031425695.1 Rhodanobacteraceae bacterium
CAAAAGCGTTCGGACAAAGTCCGAACCCACGAGATCAAAGGCGACCTACGACTCGACGCGATTGCGCCCAGCTTCCTTGGCGCGGCGGGCGCTGCGGAAGTGGTGAACCACCGATGCACGTGGGTCCGGACCTTGTCCGGACGCTCTTTCGCTAGACCAAAAGCGTTCGGACAAGGTCCGAACCCACGAGATCAAAGGCGACCTACGACTCGACGCGATTGCGCCCAGCTTCCTTGGCGCGCACCAGGGCGTCTTTGGCGGCGGCGATCAGCTTCTCGGGTTTGTCGCCTTGGCGCGGGGCCATGGAGGAGACGCCGAAGCTCAGGGTGAGGATCGCGCCGCTTGGTGAGCGTGGGTACGGAATCGCCAGGGCAGTGACCGCCTCGCGCATGCGCTCGGCGACGCTGACGGCACCGCCGTAGTTGGCGTCTGCCAGGACGACCGCGAACTCCTCGCCGCGTTTGCGTGCGAGCAAATCGGTGTTGCGCTGAACGACGCCGGCAAAGGCATGCGCGATGCGGCGCAGGCTCTGGTCGGCGGCCAGGTTGCCGTAGTGCTCGTTGAACAGGCGGAAGTGATCGACGTTCGCCAGGATCAATGCCAGCGGGGTGCGCTGGCGGACGCTGTGGCTGAAGATCAGGCCCAGGAATTCGTCGAAGCGGCGGCGATTCGGCAGGCCGGTCAGCCGATCCTGGACCGACTGGAACATCTGTGTGCCATGCTGACGCCGGAGCTCGAACTGCGCCGCCACGCGCAGCAGCAACTCGGGTGCATGCACGGGCTTGCTCACGAAATCCGCCGCGCCCGCGTCGAGCGCGCGCAAGGCGGTGCCGACACGATCCGGATCGATCAGGCAGATGACCGGAATGTCGCGCGTCCCGGGATCGTCCCGAAAATCGCGCAGGCGCTCGAGTCGGGCGCTGTCATGGGTGACAAAATCGAGGACGATCAAGGCCGGTTGCGCCCCGGCGGCGGCCTCGGCGTAGTCGCCGGAATCGGTGGTCAGCAGCTCAAAACTGCCCGCCAGCGCCGCTTGCAGCGAGGTCAGTTGCTCGGCCGAATCACTCGCGATCAGCACCAGCGGCAGGCGGGCCGCTGTGGCTTCGACAGGCACGGACATCGGCGGCAACTGACCGGTCGGGATGACAGCCGATTCTGCCGCGCGCGCGTCAGCCGCGCCAGCGCAGATCTTTCAGGATCTCGCGGGCCGCGTTCATGCCGGGCACCCCGGTCACCCCGCCGCCAGGATGGGTGCCCGCGCCACACATGTACAAGTTCTTGAAAGCGCTGCGGTAATTGCCCTGCCCTAGCAGCGGCCTGGCACTGAAGAGCTGGTCGAGTCCGAGCGAGCCGTGGAAGATGTCGCCGCCGACCAATCCATACTCCATTTCCAGGTCCATCGGCGTCAGCGCCTTGTAGCCGAGCACGCTGCCCGAGAAATTGGGTGCGTACCGGTTGACCGTGTCGATCATCAGTTTCGCCACCGTATCGCGGTGCTGGTCCCAGCCTTCGGGCATGAGCGGATTGACGTGCTGGCAGAACATGCTGGCCACGTGCTGGCCTTCCGGCGCCAGCGTCGGATCCAGGGTCGATGAGATCACCAGTTCGACAATCGGCTCGCGCGACCAGCCTGGGTTGTGCTCGCGCGACTTGGCGTCGAAAAACGCACGCTCGAAGTACTGCATGCTCGGGCCGATCAGGATGCCGGACTGGTGGTGATCCTGCTGGTGCGTGCCCGGCGCGGCGGCGAAGTCGGGCAGCTCGCTCAGGGCCACGTTCATGCGGAAAGTACCCGAGCCGCAGCGATAGTTGCGCATGCGTTCAGCGATTTCAGGGTCGAGCTGCGCCGGGTCGACCAGACTGCCGTAGAGCAGTTTCGGATTGACGTTTGAAACGATGGTGCGCGCACGCAACTCGCGGCCATCGGCCAGCACGACGCCCACTGCGCGTCCATATTCGATGAGTACGCGTTGCACGGGCGAGAGCGTCGCTACGGCGACTCCGAGGGCCTGTGCTTCGGCGGTGATCGCCTGGCTGATGGCGCCCATCCCGCCAATCGCATGTCCCCAGGTACCACTCTTGCCGTTGACCTCGCCGAACACGTGGTGCAGCAGCACGTACGCCGAGCCCGGCGTATAAGGGCTGGCGAAATTCCCGACCACCGAATCCCAGCCGAGCGCCGCCTTGAGCGCGGTCGACTCGAACCACGCATCGAGCATCTCCCCGGCGCTCTTGGTGAAGAGGTCGAGCAAGTCACGCCGCCCGCGCATGTCGAGCTTCTTGAGCCGCCGCCCGACCGAAGCCGAGCCCAGCCAATCCGCCAGCACGAAGCCGTCGGAAACATTCGGCGGTGTGATCGTGATCAGCTCGCGTAGGACCACGACAATGCGATCCAGCATCGCGTAGTACTCAGGCAGCCTTTGCGCGTCCTTCGCCGACAGCGCAGCCACGGCGCCTGCAGTGTGCTCGCCACCGAGGCGAAACGCCGAGCCATCCGGCAACGGCAGGAAATTCGAATATGGCCGCTCCACCACCCGCAACCCGTGGTCGGTGAGATGCAGATCGCGGATCACCTTCGGATTGAGCAGGCTGACCGTGTAGCTCGCCGTCGAATTGCGAAACCCCGGAAAAAACTCCTCCGTCACCGCCGCCCCACCCAAAATCCGGCGCCGCTCCAGCACCTGCACCTTCAACCCCGCCTTCGCCAGGTAACACGCACACACCAGCCCGTTATGGCCACCGCCAATGATCAGCACATCGTAGTTATCGGCCATGGGCTCGCGGAGGCTGTGAAGGTCAGCACGCAGCATAGCGCTGGGCGGAAAGCATCATTCCACAGAATGAAGAACAACCGCGAAAGCGATGGTCACAAAAGTAAGGGTCGATCAAATAGAGCAGGGCAACAGCAAAAGCAAGTTGGCCACAAAAGGCACAAAAGGCACAAAAAGAGCGCACAAAAGCTTAGCGCGGGCGAGTCATTGCAACGAGCCATGCCATCTTGGGAAGGGCTCTCCTTGTGCGCGGTTTTTGTGCCTTTTGTGCCTTTTGTGGCCAACTGCTCTTGATCTGGCTTTTCCCTCTTTTTGTGCCTTCCTGTGGCTGATGCTTGCTTGGTCTTCAGCCTCAGTGCCCGCCGTCGAGCTCCTTGACGGCGCTGACCAGGGCCGCGGCGGCGGCTTGGCCGTCCATGAAGAGCATGCGCGAGTTGTCCTGGTAGAACAGCGCGTTTTCGATGCCGGCGAAGCCGGTACCTTTGCCGCGCTTGATGACGATGACGTTGCGGCTGGCCGCGACGTCGAGGATGGGCATGCCGAAGATCGGGCTGTTGGGGTCGGTCTTGGCGGACGGGTTCACGACGTCGTTGGCGCCAATCACGATGGACACATCGGTGTTGGGGAACTCCGGATTGATGTCGTCCATGTCGGCGATCAGGTCGTAGGGGACGCCGGCTTCGGCGAGCAGCACGTTCATGTGGCCGGGCATGCGGCCGGCGACCGGATGGATGGCGAACTTCACCTTGACGCCGCGCTTGATCAACTGCTGAGCGAGTTCCCAGATCTTGTGCTGGGCCTGGGCGACTGCCAGGCCGTAGCCGGGCACGATGACGACCCGCTCGGCGTAGGCCATCATCACCGCGGCGTCGCTCGCTTCGACCGGCTTCTGGCTGCCGCTGATCTCCTGCGCGGGACCGCCACCACTGCCGAAATTGCTGAAGAGGACGTTGCTGATCGGCCGATTCATGGCCTTGGCCATCAACTGCGTGAGCAGCGTGCCGGCGGCGCCGACCACCGTGCCGGCGATGATCAGCGCCGGGTTCTGCATCACGTAGCCCTCGAGCGCGACGGCCAGGCCGGTAAAGGCGTTGTAGAGCGAGATCACGACCGGCATGTCGGCGCCGCCGATCGGTAGCGTCATGCTGACACCCAGCACCAGGCAGACCAGGAAGAACGCGATGATGATGCGTTCGTCGAGCTGGAAGACGAGCATGCCGCCGAGCACGATTGCCGCGACGAACAGGATGATGTTGAACATCTGCTGGCCAGGGAAGCGGTACACCTTGTCCATCCAGCCCTGCAGCTTGGCGAACGCGATCAGCGATCCCGAGAAGCTCACCGCTCCAATCAATGCACCGACCACCGCGCAGACGGCTTTGGTGGTGCCGAAGTTCTGCGCCGCGATGGCCATCAGCTCGGCGGTGCCGGCGGCGCTGGCGATGGTCGCCGCGCCCCACAGCTCGACTGCGCCAATCGCCGCGGCGGAACCGCCGCCCATGCCGTTGTAGAGGGCCACCATCTGCGGCATATCGGTCATGGCGACCCGCTTGCCCGAGGTCCAGGCCACCGCCGTGCCGATCGCGATCGCGAGCACGCACAGCATGAGGTTGGTGGTCTCGATGTGCCAGGCGCCGTCGGCGCCGCGATGGAAATACACGGCGAAGGTCGCAACCGTCGCGATCACCATGCCCCAGCCAGCCCAGACGATGCCGGTACGCGCGCTTGCAGGCGAGCTCATGCGCTTCAGGCCGAAGATGAACAGCGCCGCGGCCGCCAGATAGCTCACATTCAACAGGGTTTCGATGCCCATGGCTCAGGTCCCCTTCTTCTTGCTGGACTTGAACATCTCCAGCATGCGTTCGGTGACCACATAGCCGCCGGCGGCGTTACCCGCCCCGAGCAGCACGCCGATGAAGCCGATGACGCGCTCGACCGTGGTGTCGGCATGGGCCAGCACGATCATGGCCCCGATCATGACGATGCCATGCACGAAGTTGGAGCCACTCATCAGCGGCGTGTGCAGGATCACCGGCACCTTGCCGATGATCTCGTAGCCGGTGAAGGCGGCGAGCATGAAGATGTAGATCGCGACGAATCCGTCGATCATGACCGTGGCCCCCTGTTCCAAAGCGAAATTGAATGCTGCCTTTGGTGGGTCTGCGCTGTGCGCGGACGCTCCTGGCTCGACAACCGCACGCGCTTGCTCATGCCGTCCCCTCCACGACCGCGCGGGTCGGCTCGTGCACGATCTTGCCGGCATGGGTCAGCGCCGACTTGGCGATCAGCTCGTCGTTCCAGTCGAGCGTGCAGGCGCCAGCCTTGACCGACAACGAGAGGAAATTGAAGACATTTCGGGAGTACATCTCGCTCGCATGGATCGCGCCCATGCTCGCCAGGTTCAACGGCCCGGCGTAGGTGACGCCATCGGCGACGACGGTCTGGCCAGGCTGGGTGAGCTCGCAGTTGCCACCGGTCTCGGCGGCCAGGTCCACCACCACCGAGCCCGCGCGCAGGTTGCGGCACATTTCGGCGGTGATGATCTTCGGCGCACGTCGGCCCGGGATCGCCGCGGTGGTCACCACCACGTCATAATTCTTGAGCTGTTCGCCGAGGCGGCGGCTCTGCTCGGCACGCTCTTCGGCAGTGAGCTCGCGCGCATAACCGCCCTCGCCTTTCGCCGAGACACCGAGATCGAGGAACTTGGCGCCGAGCGATTCGATCTGCTCCTTGACCTCCGGGCGCACGTCGAAGGCTTCGACCATTGCGCCGAGACGCCGGGCAGTTGCGATGGCCTGCAGACCGGCTACGCCCGCGCCTACGATCAGCACCTTGGCCGGTCGCACCGTGCCGGCTGCCGTGGTCAGCATCGGGAAGAATTTGCCGGAAAGCTCAGCGCCAATCAGCACCGCCTTGTAGCCGGCCATGCCGGCCTGCGAGGACAGTACGTCCATCGCCTGGGCGCGGGTCGTGCGCGGCAGCAGTTCCAGCCCGAAGGACGTGATCTTGCGATCGCGCAGCGCCTTGACGCGATCGGGGTTCAATTGCGGCTGCTGGTAGCCGACGACGATCGTGCCCTCGCGCAGGCGCTCGATGTCTTCGACCGAAAGGGGCTGCACATGAATGACGATGTCGGCACGCCCGAGCGCGGCATCGCGCTCCTGCGTCCACTCGACTTCAGGGAACAGTTGATCCGGCAGCTGCGTTGCCGTGCCGAAGCCGCTTTCGCCGAGCAGGCTGGCGCCGAGCGCCTTGAGTTTCTTCGCCATGTCCGGCACCAGCGCCGTACGACGTTCGCCGGGCGCCTGCTCGCGCACGACCGCTATTGTCAAGCCCATCGTCTTGTTCCCCAGAGCGCATGCGGTCATTGATCCTAGCGAAATCCGTTTAGCTTTTGGTAACGAACATGGATGGGTTGTGAGAGGTCACGTTGCGTCCGCGCATGGGTCGGGTTGACCGATCGACCATTTCGGACGCTACGTGACACTCCCGCTCGCTGCCTGTCACGTAGCGCCCGAGGGTTGATCGTCCCGGCCCTTCTGTACGCGGGCGCAACGTGGCCTGCGTGCAAACCTCGCCCGCGCGGGTGCGCTGTTAGAATCGCCGCAGCTTTCCGACCGACATGAAGATGCCCTCTGACCCGCGCCTGCAAGCACTCCTCACCAGGCGCTCGACGCCGTCCCGCCTGCTTGGCGCGCCGGGCCCGGACGACGCTGACTTCGAAGCCCTGGTCGACGCCGCACTGTGCGTGCCCGATCACGGCCGGCTGCGCCCGTGGCGGCTGCTGCAGATCCGCCAGCCGGCTGGAAGCGCGCTGGGGCATGCGCTGGTCCGCATCCGCGAGCAACGCGGCGAGCATCTGGAAGACGCCGTGCGCGAAAAGGACCTGCATCGCTTCGACGCCGCACCGCGGGTGCTGGTGGTGATCTTCGCGCCACACCGCGGGCACAAGATTCCGGAAATCGAACAGCAGCATTCGGGTGCGGCGCTGGCGATGAACCTGCTGCATGCGGCGAAGGCCGTCGGCTACGGTGCGCAGTGGCTGACTGGTTGGCCCGCCCACGATCGCGACGTCGCGGCCATCCTCGGACTGTCCGAGAATGAGTCGATCATCGGCTTCATCCACCTCGGCACGCCGCTGGGCGCCGCTCCGGAGGTCGAGCGGCCAAGCAGTGCGCAGCTACTTACGGAATGGCACGGGGAGTGACCGCAAAGCCGGTCTACCTGGTCGACGCCAGCCTCTACATTTTCCGCGCCTACCATTCGGTTCCGCTGGAATGGCACGACCGCGACGGCTGGCCAACGAATGCCGCGCAAGGCTTTACCAGCTTTCTCCTGCAGTTGCTCGAGCACGCCTGCCCGGAGCGCATCGCCATCTGTTTCGACGAGGCCTTCTGCCTCGGCCATCGCAACGAGATCTATCCTGCATACAAGGCCAATCGCGAGCCGCCTTGCGAACTGCTGGTACGGCAGATGGCGCACTGCCGGGTGATTGCGGAGTTGCTCGGGATGACTGCCGTGGCGCATCCGCGCTTCGAGGCCGACGATCTCATCGGCTCGCTGGCGTCGTGCGTGCGCGGGCACGGCTTCAAGGTCCTGCTGATCTCGGCCGACAAAGACTTGACGCAACTGCTGCATGAGGGCGACCAGCAATGGGATTTCGGCCGCGACCAGCGCTACTGCCCGGCGACGGTCGAGAAGCGCTTCGGCGTGCGCCCTGACCAGATCGCCGACCTGCTCGCGCTCGCGGGCGATGCCATCGACAACATTCCCGGCGTCCGTGGCGTCGGCCGCGTCACGGCGGCCCGGCTGCTGCGTCAGTTCGGTGACCTCGAGGGACTGTTTGCCGGCATCGAGCAGGTCGGGAACATGGGATTTCGTGGCGCGCGCACACTACAGGCGCGCCTGGCCGAACAGCGTGACCAAGCATTCCTGTCACAGCAGCTGACCCGCATCCATTGCCAGGCACCGGTGCCCAACGACCCCGAAGCGCTGGTGCTGCGCCGCCCGCAAATTGAGCTGCTCACGCAGCTGTTTGTCGACCTCGGTTTCGGCCCCTTCCTGCGTCGGCGGGCGATTGCAATCGACCAGCGCTGGAACGCGCTGGCCGCTTGAGGCGCATGTAGATCACGCTCTTCGTAGGTCATGTTGTCCGCGCAGCGGTCTACTTGACGGTAGTGGCCAAGAGCTGTCAAGTAGCCCGCTGGCGCGGGCAACATGACCTACGTGCAGCGAACAGCCGCTTTTGAGCTCCAACCGACAAAAGCGTCCGGACAAGGTCCGGACCCACGCAAAACCAACAACAACCAACAACCAACAACCAACAACCAACAACCTTACTTGACCCCCTGCCCCGGCGCGCGCGTGCCGCCCTTGATCTCCTGCGAGTCCCAGGCAAAGCGGGCGGGGACTTTGTAGATCTGGCGTGGCAGTGCGGTCTCGCCAAGGATCGGCTTGCCATCAGCGCCGTATTGGTCGCGCTGGCTGTTGGCGATCAGATAGAGCTCGTCGCCGACCACGGTGCCGAAGGTCGGCATCAACAGCGCGTCCTTGTTGGCCTCGATCGGCTGGACATTGTCGATCTTGGCTTGGTCCTTGTTGAGCTTGATGCGCAGGATGCGCGTCGGCAGCGTGCCGTTCTGCACCGCGAGAAGGTTGCCTTGGTAATAGTACAGACCGTCGATGGCGCCGAGGTTGTGGTTGGTCAAAGTCATGTTGGCCACTTCCTGGTTCTCGAGATCAGCGACTCGCAAGCCGAGCTCGTAGTCGCTGAAGTAGACGAACTTGCGATCCGGGCTGACGGCAATGCCGCGCAGGCTGGTGGCGATCGGCACGTTGAACAGCGGCTGCAGCTTGCCATCGGCAACCATGTAGACCAGGTTGGCGACCGCATCCGTCGCGTAAACCTCGCCGCTTTTCGCGACGGTCATCGCGCCGATGCCACGCGGGGTGCCGTCGGCGGCAATCGGATAGATTTCCAGCAACTTGCCCTTGGCGAGATCGAACTTGAGCAACGCCGCCGGGCCGAAATCCGCTTGCTTGAAGCCGACGAAGGGCGGCACGCTGCCGGTGCCAACCCAGAGGAAGCCGCGCTCGTCGTCAACCGCCAGCGCGAATACGCTTTTCAGCTCCGGCACGGTCTTGGGGCTGACAAAGAGCTCGGACTCGCCCTTGGCATCGACGCTGAGAATCTCGCCGGTGCGGACGCTGCCGACCAGGAAGCGCTTGCGCTTCGCGTCATGCGCGATGGCTTCGATCATCTCCGGCGCGTCCGCGAGCGTGAACGCCACCTTGCCCTCGCCCCAGGGGGTCGAATTGACCTCGATGCCCTCGACGATGTGCTTGAAGGCCGGCGTGTTGCGCACCGGATCGAAATCCGTGTCCTTGCCCGGGCTCATCGCCAGACCCTGCTTCTGGATCTTGATCATCAGATCGTAGGCCTTGGTCTTCTGGTCCTGCATCGCGTAGGCCTCGGCCAGCGAGTACATGAAATGCGGGCTGTACGGGCGCAGTTGCAGCGCTCGTTCCATCGCGTAGGTGTAGCGGCGCATGTCCTTGGCTTCGCGCCACTTTTCAGCGCGCTGCAAGACCTCGCCCAGGCTTTCGATGCGTGCGAGCTCGATCTGGGTGTCGGTCATCGCCGGCGCCGGCGCATTCTTCAGTGCCTGCGCATCGAGGTGGGTGGTACTGCACACCAGCGCAGCCGCAAACAGACGGGCAATCAGGATCTTCGGGCTCATGGTTCACTAAATAGGCAGCAGGAAAGGGACTTGGATCAACGCTTGTCTGGTCGACACAAGGATACGAGGCCGCATTCGTTGGTAAGACGATCACGCATGGCATCATCGATCTCTCGACGTGGTGCCACCAGCACCCCGCCACTGACCCCCTAAATACCTGGAAGTTCCCGCGCGATGAGCGAGCCGGATCCGATTGAAACGCTGCACAGCGGGCGTTTCCTGCATTTGCGCCGCCGTGGCGGCTGGGAATACGCCGAGCGCGCCAATCCGGAAGGCGCCGTGGTGATCATCGCCGTCACGCCCGACGACCGCGTGCTCATGGTCGAACAGTTCCGCGTGCCGATCCAGTCGCGCACCCTGGAATTTCCCGCCGGGCTGATCGGCGACTTGAGCGAGACCGCGGACGAGAGCTGGGAAGAATCGGCGCGCCGCGAGCTGGTCGAGGAAACCGGCTGGGAGGCGTCGACGATGGAAAACATCATGGCCGGCCCGACCTCGGCGGGAATGACCAACGAGGTCATGCGCTTCGCGCGTGCCGGCGGTCTCCGGCGCGTCAACGACGGGGCAGACCCTGGCGAGGACATCGTCGTCCACGAGGTTCCCCGAGCTGAGATTGCAGCCTTTGTCGCCGACGCCATGGAACGCGGCTATGCGGTCGATCCCAAGGTTTACGCGGGCATCTATTTCCTCGAGCGCGACGCGCGCGGGCGGGCCGTCGGCCCATGAGCGCGGTGAGCGTCGATACCGCGTTCGTCCCGACCGCGTCACACGGTTGAAATGCCGCGGATGCTGTCCCTGGTCATCCCGATGTACAACGAACAGGACAACGTGTTCCCACTGCATGAGCGCGTGCGCGCGACCATGGATGCCATCGGACAGGACTTTGAGGTGGTGATCGTCAACGACGGCAGCCTGGATCGCACCGAGGCCAACCTGCGCAGCGTCGCGGCCCGCGACCCGCGCTTCAAAATCATCAATTTCCGGCGCAACTACGGGCAGACGGCGGCGATGATGGCCGGCATCGATTTCGCTTCCGGGGAGATCATCATCGGGCTCGATGGCGATCTGCAGAACGACCCCGCCGACATCCCGCGCTTCCTCGAAAAGCTCGCCGAAGGCTATGACGTGGTGTCCGGCTGGCGCGTCGATCGCAAAGACGCGGCGATCCGCCGTAACCTGCCCTCGCGCATGGCTAACTGGTTGATCTCGCGCCTGTCGGGCGTACACCTGCACGACTACGGCTGCTCGCTCAAGGCCTACCGCCGGCACGTCGTCAAAGGCATCAAGCTGTACGGTGAGATGCACCGCTTCATCCCGATCTACGCAAGCTGGCAGGGCGGTCGGGTCACCGAAATCCCGGTGCAGCACCACGCGCGCGTGCATGGCGCCTCCAAGTACGGGCTGGAGCGCGTGGTCAAGGTGGTGCTGGACCTGATGGTGGTCAAGTTTCTCGCGAGCTACGCCAACAAGCCCATCTACGTCTTCGGCAGCTTCGGCCTGGCGAGCATCGGGGTCTCCTTCGTGTCTGGACTGTGGGCGCTTTACCTCAAGTTTTTCGAGGACACATCCTTTATCCAGACACCGCTGCCGTTGCTGGTGGTGCTCGCTTTCATCACCGGCGTGATGAGCATCCTCATGGGCCTGATCGCCGAAATCATCATGCGTACGTATTACGAATCGCAGGGCAAGCAGGTGTACCTGGTCAAGGACACCCTCAATATCAACCGCGCCGACTGATGTGCGGCATTGCTGGATTCGTCGGCAGCGGCGAGCCCGCAGACCTCGCGCGAATGAGCGCCGCGCTCGCTCGCCGCGGTCCGGACGGTGCCGGCTCCTGGATCGATCCGGCAACTCGCGTCCACCTGGCGCAACGCCGCCTCGCGGTGATCGACCTCGCCACCGGCGACCAGCCCATGTGGAACGAAGACGGCCAAGTCGGCGTGGTCTTCAACGGCGAGATCTACAACCACGCCGAGCTGCGCCGTGAGCTGTGCGCGCGTGGCCACAGGTTCCGCTCGCATCATTCCGACACCGAAGTCCTGGTCCATGGCTACGAGGAATGGGGCAGCGAATTGCCGCTGCGTCTGAACGGCATGTTCGCCCTGGTGATCATCGACCGGGCCCGCGGCAAGCTGTTTGCCGCGCGCGATCGATTCGGCAAGAAGCCGTTCTACTACACGGCCACGCGCGAGCTGTTTGCCTTTGCCTCGGAGTTGACGGCGCTGCTCGAGCACCCCGGCGTCCCGCGCGCGATTGATCCACTCGCGCTCGACAAGTATTTCGCCTACGGCTTCATCCCGGCGCCGATCAGCCTCTACCGCGGCATCCACAAGCTGCCGGGCGGCTGCTGGCTCGAGTTGGATCTCGCCAGCGGTGCCACGCGCACCCAAGCCTACTGGAAGTTCGCGATCGAGCCCTTCGACAGCATTCCAGCGAATGCCGAACGGGATTGGTGCGAGCAACTGCGCAGCCTGCTTTCGCAGGCGGTCAAACGGCGCCTGATCAGCGACGTGCCGCTCGGCATCTTCCTGAGCGGCGGCATCGATTCGACCGCGATCCTGGCCTTCGCGGCGCAACACCGGCCAGCGCGGCAGAATCGCACCTTCTCGATTGGATTCAGCGAACCCAGTTTCGATGAATCCGCCTTCGCGCGGCAGGCAGCGCAAGCCTTCGACAGCGATCACCACGAGCAGATTCTCGATCTTGATGCGGCCGTGCAGCTGATCCCCGGCGTGCTTGCGATGCTCGACGAGCCGATGGCGGACAGCTCGATCATCCCGACCTACCTGCTGTCGCGTTTCGCGCGGGAGAGTGTCACGGTGGCGCTCGGTGGCGACGGTGGCGATGAGCTCTTTGCCGGCTATGACCCGTTCAAGGCGTTGGCGCCGGCCGGCTGGTATGAGCGTCTGGTGCCGCGTCCGTTGCATGCGGGCATGCGCGCACTGGTGGCCAGGCTGCCCGTCTCCGAGCGCAACCAGAGCTTCGATTTCCGGATCAAGCGCGCCTTGCGTGGCCTCTCCTATCCGGCCGCGGCACGCAATCCGGCCTGGCTCGGCCCGCTCGAGCCGGGCGAGATCAGCGCGCTGTTCGGGCATCCCGTGCGTACGGAAGAAGTTTTCGAGGAAGCAATCCTGGCGTGGGAAGGCGCCAATGCCCGCCACCCGGTCGATCGCACGCTCGAGTTCTATACGCGCTTTTATCTGCAGGACGACATCCTGACCAAAGTCGACCGCGCCTCGATGATGGTTTCACTCGAAGTGCGCGCACCCTTCCTCGACAACGACCTCGCCGACTTCGCCCGGCGCATTCCGCACCAATACAAATTCCGCAACGGCCAGACCAAGTACCTGCTCAAGAAAGCCCTCGAACCGGTGCTGCCGCACAGCATCATCTATCGGAAAAAGAAAGGCTTCGGTGTGCCGCTCACGCGCTGGCTCAAGCACCTGCCCGAACCGCCCACGCTGCTCCAGAACCCACGCCCCGATCCAGCTTGGCTCGCCCGCCAATGGCAGGAGCACAAGAGCGGCAAGGCCGACCACCGCCTGTTCCTGTGGGCCTGGATGGTGCTGCAGGCGCATCTGGGGGCGCGGTAGGCGGCGCCGCCATAGGTCGCCTTGCGCCCGCGACCCGCTGGAGATCGCCCTCACAGAATTTGGGCGCTACGTGACAATCGTCGGGTGCTCGCCAATGTCACGTAGCGCCCGATACCCGATACGGCTCGCGTCAATAACGCGCGGGCGCAACGTGACCTATGTCGAGGAACCAGCTTTGGTCGTGCGCTCTTGTAGGTCATGTTGTCCGCGCGAGCGGACTACTTGACGGCTTTTTGTAACCAACAAGCGTAAAGTAGTCCGCTGGCGCGGACAACATGACCTACGAGAGCTATTCAATACAACTTCCGGTGCAGCGCCAGCGCCTGCATCACCTTGCTGGCGATTTCCTCGATGCTCATGTGGGTCGAGTGGAGCGCCGAGAGTGATTCGCGCTTGAACAGTTTTTGCGCTTCCTCGACCTCCCAGCGGCATTGCTCGAACGAGGCGTAGCGGCTGCCGGGGCGGCGCTGTTCGCGGATCTGGGCGAGGCGCTTGGGGTCGATGGTAAGGCCATAGATGCGCTCGCGATGCATGCGTAATTTCGGTGGCAACTCGCCGTTCTCCAGATCCTCGGGCAACAGCGGATAGTTGGCCGCGCGCACGCCGTAATGTAGCGCCATGTATAGACAAGTCGGAGTTTTCCCCGAGCGCGAAACGCCGACCAGGATCACCTCGGCGTCGGAAAAATTCGCCTGCAGGCCATCGTCGTGAGTGAGCGCGTAATTGGTCGCGTTCATGCGCTGCTCGTACTCGGCCGAGTCAGCGCCGCCATGCGCCTTGCCAACCTTCGGCGTACGCGGCATGCCGAGCTCGGCTTCGAGCGGCGGAATGAAAGGCGCGAACACGTCGAGCATCAGGGCACCGCTTTCGGCGATCAGGGCCGACAGATGTCCATCGACCACGGTGTTGATCACCACCGGGCGCAGGCCAGTCTCGATTGCCACTTCCTTGATCTGCGCGGCAGCCTCGCGCGCCTTGACCTCGTTGTCGACGAAGGGCATGCGCCGGGTCTGGAAGGGAATGCCGTCGAACTGCGTGAGAACGCTGTGTCCGATGGTTTCAGCGGTGATTCCGGTGCCATCGGAGACATAGAAGATCGAACGTGCAGCGTAGTTCATCGGGCGCTCCGGGATCAGGAAGCGGCGCCTTACCAGCGCCCACTCGGCAGGAAATTTGCCTTGAAACGCGCAAGGCGGTCGCGCATCGGGTACGGCAGCATGCGCACCAGGCGCTTGCGCAGTCGGAACAAGGGTGGCGAGCGATCGGCAAGCGGCTGGCCGGCCGGCACGCGCGTGGCCGCGATGGCCGTTGGCAAGCTCGTGAGCCGGTCTGCATGCACGTACAGGAACAGATTGTAGCGATACCAGAAGGACACTTCGGGATCACCCCCGAGTTGCGGTCGCAGGTAGTCGTGCGCATGAAAACCGAGGCGCGCAAACAGCTCGCGCCAGTACTGGTAGGGCTGCTCGTTGACATGGAATTCGCCACCCTGCCCCGGCGGCGCCGCCGAGAACAGCACCAGCCCCTGACTGTGGCGCGTCAGGTTTTCGACGAAGCCCGCTGCCGCGGCCGCGGGAATGTGTTCGGCCACCTCCAGCGACTGCACCAGGTCGAAGCGCTGCCCGAGCTCGAGCCGCTGGCTCAGGTCGAAGGCACGAAAATTTGTCTGTGGAATGACCAGCTCGGCGGTGTTCACATAGGCCCCGTCGACACCCTGGATCTCATTGACGCCCAGCTCTTTCCAGGCCTGGAGCCAGGTGCCCCGCGCGCAGCCGATGTCGAGCACGCTGGTCAGTGGCAACTCTGCCAGCAGCAGGCGTCCGATGCGGCGCGCCGAATGCCGAGACGAGCGGTCGGCGTAGGCCATGAACTTAGGATCGTAGCTGTGGGACATCAGGCAGGTCTCGAACAGAAGTAGAGGCCAACCACGATCAGCCCGATGCCGAGCCAGCGCGTCGGTGAGATCTGTTCGCCGAGCACACTGGCAGCCAGCGCTATGGTCAGCAGATATTGGGCGGAGACGATGATCTGCGCGACGTGCAGCGGGAAATGCCTGAGCGTCCAGGCATAGGCAATGATCGCCAGGGCGAAACAGGCGATCCCGGCCAGGCTCAGCCAGGATCCGATGCCCAGCAGCTGTCGCTCGGGCGGCGCCTCTGCCCCGATCTTGAGCAGCAGGTTGCCGCCGGCATTGAAGGCGATCACCGCGGCAAAGGCCGCGTAGCCAGCCAGTTTTTGGGATTCGGTCATTGCAGCTGGCGGGTTTCAGCAGCGGCGCACCGGCGGCCGCCGAATTTCCAGG